>CAJYKB010000076.1 GCA_913774925.1 uncultured Sphingomonas sp.
CGACCGCGGCCTCCAGCGGGGCGAGATCGTCGACCGCGGGGGCGGAGCGGGCGAGCGCCAGCGCGGATTGCGCGCGCGCGATGTCGGGCAGCTTCGCCACGTCCTCCGGCAGCGTCGCGATCAGCGCTTCCGCCGCATCGGGATCGCCCACCGCGATCAGCGCGCGGATCCGCCCCGACAGCACCGCGTGGTGATCGGGCGCCATCTCCGCCAACTGGTCGAAGATCGCGAGCGCGCGCTCGGCGTCGCCGTCCGCCAGCACCTGCTCCCCCATCGCGATCAGCGGCTCCAGCTCCGCCTCCTGCGCCTGCGCCTCGCCCGCGATCGGCAGCTGGCGCAGCAGCTGGTCCAGCATCTGGCGCAGCTGCGATTCGGTGCGCGCGGACGTCAGGTCGGCGACCAGCTGCCCCTGGAACATCGCATAGACGGTCGGGATCGAGCGGATCTGGAATTGGTTGGCGATGAACTGGTTCTTGTCGGTGTCGACCTTCGCCAGCACGACGCCCTTGTCGGCGTATTCGGCGGCGACCTTTTCCAGCACCGGCGCCAGCGCCTTGCACGGGCCGCACCATTCCGCCCAGAAATCGATGATGACGAGCTTCGTCATCGAGGGTTCGACGACCTCGGCGCGGAAGGTCTGGACGGCTTCCTTCTCCGCCGGTGACATGCCTAGAGTGGCCAAGGGGCGCTCCTGCTTGATGGATGCCCCTTATGTGGGAACGGGGCGGGGGATACAACCCCCCCGCCCCGCGGCCCGTTTCACGATATGCGTCGGATCAGAAGGCGGCGGTCAGCGACACCAGCAGCCGCGAACCCGCGATCGACCCGCTGCCGTTCTGGCCGCGGCTGAAGCTGGGTTGGAGATAGGCGGCTTCGCTGTCCGAGATGTTGGTGTCGACCCAGGCGAGGCCCAGCGTCAGCGGCGTGGACTTGATCGCGTAGTCGGCGCCCAGCATCCAGTCGACGTAGCGCCCGGTCGGCGCGACGCTGGTGGCGAACGGCCCCAGGCCGCGGTTGCCGGCGGAATAGCCGATATGCGCCTTCGCGGTCAGCCCGGTGTCGGGGATGCCCACAGCGCCGTCGCCCCAGACGTAGAGGTTGTCGCCCTTCGCGCCGGGATTGTCGTAGACGCCGTTCGCCGCGGAAGTGCCGTTGCGATACCAGGCGCCCAGCGCCTCCTGCTTGGGGGCATAGGCGACGCCTGCGGTCAGGCTGAGCGGGCCGGCGGTGCCCGACAGCTTCGCATAGGGCTCGATGAAGTCGGTGTTGTCGAAGCCGCCCGGGTACATGTACCAGGTCGCGCCTACGTCCAGCGTGCCGCCGCCGCCGATCGGGGTCTTGTAGCCGGCGATCAGATCCAGCTCCATGTTGGCGCCGCCGAACGTGCCCCAGCCGGCGAGATTGGAGCCCCAGGTGCCGACGTAGAAGCCGCTTTCGTGCGCGACGGTGAAGCCGGCCTGGATCGCGGGGTTGCGATCCGACTGCGATACGCCGCGGAAGCGATAGTCGTTAACGACCGCGACCGAGCCGGAAACCGTGACGGGCTTGGGCGGTGCCGCTTCCTGCGCGGCGGCGGGAACGGCGATGGCGGCCAGCAGTGCCGCCGGGATCATGGCCGGGATCAAGGATGCGTACTTCATGGAACCTCCTTTGGATGAGAGGCTCCTCCTGCGTTTGGTCGGCGGTCGCTCTCTCCCCCGGGGGATGGCGACCGCTCGTCCCCACTCGATCGGGTTATTCCGGCATCGCTGCTGTATTATGTCTGCTTCGTGTCAAAACATTTCGCTGCACTTGCTCAGTGCGTTCCGCCGGCCAGTGTGGCGATCCGGCCACGCGCGCCGGTGATTTCGACCCGCGTTCCCGAGGCACGGCGGCGCTGGAACCAGTCGCGCAGCATCTCCGCACTGGTGTGATCCACCGCGTCGAGTCGCGACGCGTCGATGCGAACGTGCTGGCCGGCGGGAACGCGGTCCAGCGTTTCCGACAGCTTGGGCAGCGTGACGAAGGTGGCGGTGCCGTCCAGCGTGATGGCGTGCGCATCGCCCTCGCTCGCCTCGAACACCTTCAGGCGCAGGCGGCGCAGATGCGGGACCAGCTCCAGCATGGTCAGGCCGATGCCCACCAGCACACCCGTCAGCAGGTCGGTCGCGACCACCATGACGAGCGTCGCCGCCCAGATCGCGACCGGCAGCACGCCATAGTCGCGGAACAGGTGCGTCGCATGCTTGACGCTGACCAGACGGAAGCCGGTGACGACCAGGATCGCGCCCAGCGCCGCCATGGGGATCGCGGTCAGTACGAACGGCAGCGCCGCGACGAACCCCAGGATCCACACGCCGTGGAGGATCGCCGACAGCCGCGTCACCGCGCCCGCCTGCACATTGGCGGAGGAGCGGACGATCACGCCGGTCATCGGCAGCGCGCCCGCGAAGCCGCACAGCAGGTTGCCGACGCCCTGCGCGCGCAGTTCCTTGTTATAGTCGGTGCGGACACCCGCGTGCATCTTGTCGACCGCGGCGGCGGACAGCAGCGTCTCCGCCGAGGCGATGAAGGCGATCGCGACGCCGGCTGCGATCACCGACGGGTCGAGCAGGCGGGCGAAGGCATTGCCGGTCGGGGGCGTGATCGCGCCGAAGATCGAATCGGGCACCTGCACGCGCGCGACGTCGACCCCCAGGATCAGCGACAGGATGGTGCCCGCCACCACGCCGACCAGCGCACCGGGCAGCAGCTTCATCGACGCCGGGCGCAGCTTCTCCCACCCCAGCATCGCCGCGATCGTGGCAAGCGCGATCAGGAAGGCGAATTCGGTGGCGCGCAGGTCCGCCGACAGGCCGAGCAGGCGACCTGGCGCGGCGGCCAGGTTCTGCAATCCGCTGGGCAGCGGGCGATGGTCGAACAGGACGTGGAACTGCCCGACGACGATCAGCACGCCGATCCCCGCGAGCATGCCGTGCACCACCGCGGGCGAGATCGCCTTGAACCAGCCGCCCAGCCGGAACACGCCGGCGGCGACCTGCACCGCGCCTGCCAGCACCAGGATCGGGCCGAGCGCGCTCAGCCCCTGGTCGCGCACCAGCTCGTAGACGATGACCGCGAGGCCCGCGGCGGGGCCGCTGACCTGGAGCGGCGAGCCCGCCAGCGCGCCGACGATGATGCCGCCGATGATCCCGGTGATAAGCCCCTTCTCCGCGGGCACGCCCGAGGCGATCGCGATTCCCATGCACAGCGGCATCGCGACCAAAAAGACGACGATCGAGGAGGTGATGTCGCGCCCCAGGAACTGGAGCCGGGGGACGGACACGCCCGGCCGGTCGGCCGGAGCGAGGGGGAGCGGTTCGGCGGCGGCGGCGGTCACGGGCAAGACTCCTGCGAGTAATCGTCCGTGGCTAGGACTCGGCCGTTGCTGCGTCCGCGCGGCTTTGTGACGTTTGGTTGCTTTCTACCCGGCGCCCTGGTCGTTCAGGGGGGTCAGCCGTCACACATGCTGCACCCGCCCCGTGTGCGGCAGCACGATCTGCGCGCACAGCCCGCCCTCGCGACGGTTGGCGAGCGTCAGCGTGCCGCCCTCGGTCGCGACCGCGAGCTGGACGATCGGCAGCCCCAGCCCGAACCCCACCGTGTCGCGCCCGCGCGCGGGATCGAGCCGGACGAAGGGTTCGAGCACATGCTCCAGCTCGTCGTCGGGGATGCCCGGGCCGTCGTCCTCGACGCGGATGGTGAGCGATTCGCCGCCGGGGATCAGCGTGACCGTCACGCGGTCGCCGTAATGGAGCGCATTGTCGACCAGGTTCATCAGCGCGCGCTTGAACCCGATGCGGCGGACGCGCCATTCGCAATGGTCCGGCCCCTCATAGGCGGCATCGCGCCCGCGGTCCTGCGCATCGTCGGCCAGCGTCGCGCACATCACCGCCAGATCGACCGCGGTCGGGCGCTCCGGATCGGCGTCGCCCCCCAGGAAGGCGAGTAGCGAGGTAATCATCGCCTCCATCTCCTCGACATCGCGCACGATCGCCTCGCGCGTGTCGTCGGGGGCCAGTGCCTCGGTGCGCAGGTGGAGGCGGGCGAGCGGGGTACGCAGGTCGTGACCGACCGCGGCCAGCGCCTGCGTCCGTCCGGCGATCAGCGCCTGGATGCGGTCCTGCATGCGGTTGAACGCGGTGACGACGCGGCGCACCTCGCCCGGGCCGTCCTCCTCGACCGGCACGACGGCGCCGCGCCCGACCTGCTCCGCCGCCAGCGCCAGGCGGCGCAGCGGCAGGAAGGCGCGCCGCAGCAGCACGCCCGCCAGCACCATCAGCGCGATCGCGGGGATCAGCGCCAGCGCGATCCGCTCGAACGCCAGGTTGATGTTCGCGACCGGCTCCAGCGTGCGGAAATAGAGCCAGCTGCCGTCCGCGAGACGCAGCCCGCCCGCCACGACCGAGCTGCGCCCCGGCGATTGCAGCCGTACGCGCAGGTCGGAACCCCTGAGCGACGGCTCCCATTCGACGATCTGGCGGCGCATCTCGTTCAGCGAGGGGGAGATGCGCGGCGGCTCCGGCAGCGCGATACTCCATTGCAGCGCGTAGCGATCGGTCGTCAGCTCGGTCGCCATCGCGGGACGCTGCGCGGGCGCGCGCTCGTTCATCAGGCGGCGGCTGATGACCAGATGCTCGGCCAGCCGGTGCGCCTCGTCGTCGCGCACCGCGAAGCTGCTGGCGCGTTCGTAAAGCAGCGTGCTGGTGCCGAATTCGATCAGCAGCGTCAGCAGCAGGATCGCGACGACCTGCCCCAGCAGGCCGATCGCGGGACGCTTGAAACGGGTCAAACGCGCTCCACCGGGGCGTTGAGCATATAGCCGACGCCGCGCACGGTGACGATCGGCGCGGGGGCGCCCGCGCTGCCCAGCTTGCGCCGCAGGCGGCTGATGAGGACGTCGATCGAGCGGTCCGAACTGTCGCCCAGCCGGGTCCGGCTCAGCTCGATCAGCCGCTCGCGCGCGATGACGCGCTGCGCGTGGTCGGCGAGGACGACGAGCAGGTCGAACTCCGCTCCGGTCAGGTCGACGATCGCGCCCGTCGGCGACGCCAGCTCGCGGCGCGGCAGGTTGACGGTCCAGCCGTCGAAGGTGAGCATCCCCTGGTCGCCCGCCCCGGCACGCCGGTCGAGCGCGGGACGGCGCAGCACCGCGCGCACCCGCGCGACCAGCTCGCGCGTGCCGAACGGCTTGGCGATGTAATCGTCCGCGCCCAGCTCCAGTCCAACGACGCGATCCGTCTCGCTGGCGCGCGCCGACATGAAGATGATCGGCACGTCGCTCTTCTGCCGCAGCGAGCGGCACAGGTCGATCCCGCTGGTGCCGGGCAGCATGATGTCGAGCAGGACGAGATCGACCGGGCCCGAATCGAGCGCCAGCCACATCTCTGGCGCGGCGGAGGCGGGGCGGACGGTGAAGCCGTTCTCCTGCAACGCGCGCGCGGTCAACATGCGGAGCGAGGGATCGTCCTCGACGAGCAGGATCGTGGGGGCGGTCATGGGGCGAGAGGTAGAGTCGCGGTTGATCCGGGTCAACGTGAGCGGTGGTGCCAGAAAAAACGTGTCACACAGAGGAAGGGGGTTGCGGGGGTCGGGACACGCTGCTAGTGGCCGCGCCTCACCCAGCCGGTCCCTCGCAAGAGGCACCGACTTCGGCGCCAGAGCGGGCGTAGCTCAGGGGTAGAGCACAACCTTGCCAAGGTTGGGGTCGAGGGTTCGAATCCCTTCGCCCGCTCCAGCTTTTGCAGCGGATTAGCTGCGCTAATCTGCGATCAGCGAAAGCCCGGCCGGCGGTGCGCCAGCACGTCCGACGACGCGGCTTTGCCGCGGCGGGCACGTACCCGCCGAACGCTTGTGCCCCCCAACCAGACCCCTGCCCCGGCCGGGGAACAAGCGCGTGACATGGATGGTGCGCGGGTTCACCATCCCCTCCCATGATACCCCCCATCCGAATCGGCATCGGCGGCTGGACCTACGAGCCGTGGCGCGGCACCTTCTACCCGGAGAAGCTGCCCGCCAAACGCGAGCTGGAACATGCCAGCCGCGCCGTCACCGCGAGTGAGGTCAACGGCACCTTCTCTTCCTCGTTCAAGCCGGCGACCTTCGCCAACTGGCGCGATACCGCGCCCGACGGCTTCGTCCTCGCGCTGAAGGCGTCGCGCTATTGCGTGTCGCGCAAGGCGCTGGGCGAGGCGGCGGAATCGGTGCAGCGCTTCGTCGGGCAGGGGATCGTCGAGCTGGGCGACAAGCTGGGCCCGATCATGTGGCAGCTGCCCGCGACGAAGAAGTTCGACGCGGGCGAGATCGCGGCGTTCCTGGCGCTGCTCCCGAAGGCGCAGGACGGCGTGGCGCTGCGCCATGCGATCCAGGTGCGGCACGCGACGTTCGCGGTGCCGGAGTTCGTGGCGCTGTGCCGCGCGGCGGGGGTGGCGATCGTCCATGGCGATTCGGCGGTCTATCCGGCGCTGGCGGACGTGTCGGGCGACCTCGTCTACGCCCGACTGGAGAATGCGCGCGAGGAGGAGCCGACCGGATACGACGCGGGCGAACTGGATCGCTGGGCCGACGTCGCGCGTAGTTGGGCGGTGGGGGAATCTCCTGCGGGGCTGCCCTATGTCGCCGACCCCGCGCCGGTGCGCCCGCGCGATGTGTTCGTCTTCTTCATCAACGGCGCGAAGGTGCGCGCGCCGCACGGGGCGATGGCGTTGATCGAACGGATGGGGCGATGACGTCTCGACGCCAAGCGTCAGGCGAATTTGAGGTATAGCCTTTGAGTAGGTTGACCCTTCGCTACCGGTATGACGCTAGCTTCTTCGATCCCGACCAGCCGACAGATGACTTCGGCCGATTGTCTATCGAGGTGGAAAGTAATCGCTTTTCCGGCAGAGGCGAGTTTTGGGTGCAATGGCAGGACGTCACAGAGTTTGGCCACGCCCTGAACGCCTTCCCGATCACGGAAGATAATTCGATCGTGGCACAATGGGGCTATGACATGCAGGAAGGCGATGACCTGATCCTTCGCCTAGAGATTGCTCCTGCAAACAAGCGGGGCGATCTGGCAGTGCGATTCGAGGTCGCAGATGAACATGAGCCTGGCTGCCGAATGCGCGGCTACTTCGTCACAAACTACCCGAACCTTGACGCATTTCGGTTAGGCATCGCTCGCTTAATGAACGGAGAAGGCGATGAAGCCGTCCTGACGGGGCGCTAACGACAGCTTCTTACCAGGCCGATCGATCGTTAGCTTCTAGCGCGCGTAAACGCGCTCCCCCTCACCCCAGCCGCTCGCGCAGGTCCAGCATCGCCAGCGCCGCCAGCGCCGCGCCGCCGCCCTTGTCGAGCTGCGCGGGGTCGGCGCGGGCGATCGCCTGCGCCTCGTTCTCGGTCGTCAGGATGCCGTTGCCGATGGCGAGGCCGTCGAGCGTCAGCGCCATGATGCCGCGCGCGCTTTCGTTCGCGACGATCTCGAAATGATAGGTCTCGCCGCGGATCACGACGCCCAGCGCGACGAAGGCGTCGTAGCGCTCGCTGTCCGCCGCCAGCGCGATCGCCCCGGGCACCTCCAGCGCGCCGGGGACGGTCAGCACCTCACAGGTGTGGCCGGCGCCCTCGATCGCGGCCCGCGCGCCGGCGACCAGCATGTCGTTGAGATGGTCGTAGAAGCGCGCTTCCACGATCAGGACGTTCGCCATCAGTCGATATTCCTCTCGCCCACGATCGTCAGGCCGTATCCCTCGAGCCCGACGAGCGTGTGGTGGGTGTTGGTGAGCAGCACCATGTCGTGGACGCCCAGCTCGGCCAGGATCATCGCGCCGACGCCATAGTCGCGCAATTCCTCCATATCGACCTTCACCGGCTCGCCCGCCTTGCGGCGCACCGCGGTGGTGAAGGCGTCCTCGCGCTGGCGATTGACGACGACGATGACGCCGGCACCCTCCTGCGCGATGATCTCCATCGAGCGCGAGAGCAGCCGCGAACGGTCGCTATCCTCGCCGAACATGTCGGCGAAGGGCGACAGCGCGTGCATCCGCACCAGCGTGGGGCGGGTGGGGTCGATGCGGCCCTTCACCAGCGCGATCTGCTCGGTGCCGGTGGCCTTGTTGCGATAGGCGCGCACGGTCCAGTCGCCGCCCCAGCGGCTGGTGAAGGGCGCCTCCGACGCCAGTTCGACCAGATGGTCGTGCCTACGACGGTAGGCGATCAGGTCGCGGATCGTCCCGATCTTGAGGCTGTGGAGCTGCGCGAAGCCGACGAGGTCGTCGAGCCGCGACATCGTCCCGTCCTCGTTCATGATCTCGCAGATCACGCCCGAGGGGTTGAGCCCGGCGAGCCGCGAGACGTCGACCGCGGCCTCGGTATGGCCGGCGCGCACCAGCACGCCGCCGTCGCGCGCCACCAGCGGGAAGACGTGGCCCGGGGTGACGATGTCCGCCGCGCCCTTCGTCATGTCGATCGCGGTGGCGACGGTGCGCGCGCGGTCGGCGGCGGAGATGCCGGTGGTGACGCCTTCCTTCGATTCGATCGAGACGGTGAACGCGGTTTCGTGGCGGGTGCCGTTGTGGCGGCTCATCAGCGGCAGGCCGAGCGTGTCGATCCGCTCCTTGGTCATCGCGAGGCAGATGAGCCCGCGGCCGTGGCGCGCCATGAAGTTGATCTTCTCGGGCGTGGCCATCTGCGCGGGGATGACGAGGTCGCCCTCGTTCTCCCGGTCCTCGTCGTCGACCAGAATGAACATCCGGCCGTTGCGCGCTTCCTCGATGATCTCTTCCGGCGAGGAGAGATAGCCGTGACGCAAGCGCGCCAGTTCTGCGGGCTTAGCGACCACGATAATGCTCCATCCGTTGCAGGTAACGCGCCAGCACGTCGATCTCGATGTTCACGGCGACGCCGGACTCCAGCGCACCCAGCGTCGTGACCGACTGGGTGTGCGGGATCAGGTTGATCGCGAAATGGGTGCCGCCTTCCTCGTCGCGCACGTCGTTGACGGTCAGCGAGACGCCGTCGACCGTCACCGATCCCTTGGGCGCGAGGAAGGGGGCGAGTTCGGGCGTGACGCGGAAGCCGATCCGCTTCGAATCGCCCTCCGCACAGACGCCGATCACCTCGGCGATGCCGTCGACATGGCCGGTGACGATATGCCCGCCGAGTTCGTCGCCCAGCTTCATCGCGCGTTCCAGGTTGAGGCGGCGGCCCTCCACCCACTGGCCCTGCGCGGTGCGGCTGGTCGTTTCGCCCGAGACGTCGACCGCGAACCAGTTCGGCCCCTTATCGACCACGGTCAGGCACACGCCCGAGCAGGAAATCGATGCGCCCAGGTCCACCGTCTCGGTATCGTAGGCGGTGTCGACCACCACGCGCAGGTCGCCGCGTTGCTCGATCTGGCGGATGGTGCCGATGTCGGTGACGATGCCGGTGAACATATTCCCTCTCAGCGGGCCTCGTAGACCTCAAGGCGGTCGCTGCCAAGCTGGCGCGCGTCGGTCAGGTGCCAGCGCCCATGCGCGTGGGGAAGGTCGGCGAGGCCGATATCGCCGAGTGTGCGCCCGCCGCCGATCAGGACCGGCGCGCGGTAGAGGAGCAGGCGGTCGACGAGGTCCGCGCGGAGGAAAGCGGCGGCGGTGGCCGCACCGCCCTCGATCAGGAGGTGGTCGGCGGGGAGGCGGGCGATGTCGGCGGGGTTCTGAATCCAGATGGGGTCACCCTCACCCTTCCCACCCGGCTGCGCCGGGCGGGCCCCTTCCCTTTCCCGGTGGGAGAGGGAGGGAGGCGCGTCAGCGCCGGAAGGGTGAGGGTGACGAGAAGACATCACCACCCGCACCGGCGACCGCGCCTCCAGACCCGCCAGCCGTACGTCGAGCCGCGGGCGGTCCGCCTCCCACGTGACGCGCCCGACCAGGATCGCCTCGTGCCGCGCGCGCTCCAGATGCGCGTGCGCGCGCGCGGGCGCGCCGGTGATCCACTGGCTGCGCCCGTCCGCCATCGACACCGCGCCGTCGAGCGACAGCGCGAGCTTGAGCGTGACGTGCGGACGCCCGAGCCGCTGCCGCGTCAGGAAGCCGGCCATCGCACGCCGCGCCGCATCCGCCTCCACCCCGGTGACGACCTCCACACCTGCGTCGCGCAGCCGGGCGATCCCCCGCCCATCGGTGCGCGGGTCGGGGTCGCGCAGCGCCACCACCACGCGTGCCACGCCGCTGGCCGCGAGCAGGTCGGCGCAGGCGGGGCCGCGCGGCGAGACATGCGCGCACGGCTCCAGCGTGACATAGGCGGTCGCGCCGCGCGCGGCCGCGCCTGCCTGTGCCAGCGCCATCGCCTCGGCATGGGGGCGGCCGCCGGACTGGGTCCACCCCCGCCCGACGACGCGGCCGTCCGCGGCGACGATCACGCACCCGACATTGGGGTTGGGCGCGGTCCGCCCACGCGTCCGCTCGCTCAGCGCGAGGGCGGCGCCGATCAGGCGTGCGTCGTCGCTCAGATGCCCATCTTCGTCAGTTTGTCGTCCAGGCGCTGGAACGCAGCACGGTTCTCGTCCTGCTTCTTCTTCAGCTCGGCGAGTTCGGCGTCCTTCTTCACCTGGTCGATCTTCTGCTGCGCGACGATTTCCGCGTCGGTGCGATCGAGCCGCCATTGCTGGACGTAGACGATCTGCGGCTTGTATTCCTTCTCCATGTAGGAATCCTTCGCGAAGGCGAAGATCAGGAACGTCGTGATCGCGATCGCCGCCGCCAGGAACCACCATTCGTGGCGCTCGCGCGTGCTGAGGAAGTAACGCAGGTCCGACCAGGCGCGGACAGGCGACATGCGGGACAGGAAGGTCATGTCCGGGAATATAGGGTGCGGGGCGGGGAACTTATAGAGCACCGTGTTTCTGCGCACGGAGGAGCGCTAAACCCCCAGCCGCGCCAGCGCGCGGTCGCGGCCGATCAGCGGCAGTAGTGCGGCCATGTCCGGCCCGTGGTCGCGCCCGGTCAGTGCGCGGCGCAGCGGCAGGAACAGCGGCTTGCCCTTGCGCCCGGTCGCCTCCTTCAGCGCGCCGGTCAGCGCGTGCCACGGGTCGCCCGTCCAGTCGATGGTCGCGGCGACCCCGGCGGCCTGCGCCAGATAGGCGGCGTCCTCACCCGCGTCGGGGGCGTCGACCGGCCCCTCGATCACCTGCCACCAGTCGCGGGCTTCCGCGACGGTCGAGAGGTTGGGGCGCACCGCCTCCCACGCCGCCGCGTCCATCCCCGTGGGCAGGCGGTCGGCGACCGCGTCGAACGGCAGCTGGTGGACGATGCGCGCGTTGACCTGCGCCAGTTCGCGCTCGTCGAAGCGCGCCGGCGCGCGGCCGAAATGCGCGAAGTCGAACGCGGCGACCAGCGGGGCAGGGTCGACCATCGCGTCGACCGGCTGGCTGGTGCCGAGCCGCGCCAGCAGCGACACGATCGCGGCGGGCTCGATACCGTCGTCGCGGAGCGCATCGACGCCCAGGCTGCCGACGCGCTTGGACAGCTTTCCTTCCTCGCCGGTCAGCAGCGCTTCGTGCGCGAAGGCGGGCGGGGGGCTGCCCATCGCGGCGAACATCTGCAGCTGGAGCGCGGTGTTGGTGACATGATCCTCGCCGCGCACGACATGCGTGATGGCAAGGTCGGCGTCGTCGATGACCGAGGGGAGCAGGTACAGCCACGAGCCGTCGGCGCGGCGGATCACGGGGTCGCTCTGGGTGCGCGGATCGAACGACTGCCGCCCACGGATCAGGTCGTCCCACGCCATCGGTGCGTCGTGATCGAGCCGGAAGCGCCAGTGCGGGCGCACCCCGTCCGCCTCCAGCGCGGCGCGATTCGCGTCGGTCAGCGCCAACGCGGCGCGGTCGTAGATCGGCGGCAGCCCGCGACCGCGCAGGATCTTGCGCTTCAGGTCCAATTCCTGCGCGGTTTCATAGGCGGGATAGACGTGGCCGGCGGCGCGCAGGTGCGCGAACACCTCCTCGTAGCGGTCGAACCGCGCCGACTGGCGGACCTCGGCATCGGGGTGCAGCCCCAGCCAGGTCAGGTCGGCGCGGATCGCCTCGACGAACCGCTCCTCGCTGCGCTCCGCATCGGTATCGTCGATCCGCAGCACGAACCGCCCGCCGTGGCGGCGCGCCTGCATCCAGTTGTGGAGCGCGGCGCGGATGTTGCCGACGTGCAGCCGGCCGGTGGGGGAGGGGGCGAAGCGCGTCGTGACGGTCATGCCCGCCGCTTACGCCCAGCCTCTTCCCCTATCCACCCCCTGCGCTTAAGGGCGGCTCGCGAAAGGGTGCTTTTCATGAAACTGATGACCGGCAATTCCAACCTGCCGCTGGCGCGCGCGATCTCCGCCTATCTGGAGGTGCCGCTGACCGAGGCGCTGGTTCGCCGGTTCGCCGACGAGGAGATCTTCGTCGAGATCATGGAGAACGTCCGCGGCGAGGATGCGTTCGTCGTCCAGTCGACCAGCTACCCCGCCAACGACAATCTGATGGAACTGCTCATCATGATCGACGCGCTGAAGCGCGCGTCGGCGAAGCGGATCACCGCCGTCGTCCCCTATTTCGGCTATGCTCGGCAGGACCGGAAGCCCGGACCGCGCACGCCGATCTCGGCCAAGCTGGTCGCCAACCTCATCACCACCGCGGGCGCGGACCGCGTGCTGTCGGTCGATCTCCACGCCGGGCAGATCCAGGGCTTCTTCGACATTCCGACCGACAATCTCTTCGCCGCGCCGGTGATGAGCGCGGACATCCGATCGCGCTTCGGCGAGAAGAACCTGATGGTCGTCTCCCCCGACGTCGGCGGCGTGGTGCGTGCGCGTGCCTTGTCGAAGCGGCTCGACAATGCGCCGCTCGCGATCGTCGACAAGCGCCGCGAGCGCGCGGGCGAATCGGAGGTGATGAACATCATCGGCGACGTCGAGGGGCGGTTCTGCATCCTGATCGATGATATCGTCGATTCGGCCGGCACGCTGTGCAACGCCGCCGCCGCGCTGAAGGAAGCGGGTGCGGAGGACGTGGTCGCCTATGTCACGCACGGCGTGCTGTCGGGGGGCGCGGTGGCGCGGGTCGAGGGGTCGGCGCTGCACGAGCTGGTCATCACCGATTCGATCGGCAACCAGGAGGCGATCAAGGGCGCGGCGAAGATCCGGCATCTGACCATTGCCCCGCTGCTGGCGGAGGCGATCCGGCGGATCGCGGACGAATCGAGCGTCAGCAGCCTCTTCGACTGACCTTGAGGGCGCGAGACCGCGCGAGCGTCAAACCCGACAGAAAGCGATCCGCCCGGCCGGCGGACCGAAAGGTCCGTCCGACGACGCGGGCTTTGCCCGCGGCGGGCCTCTCATTCCCCACCCCCGTCATTCCCGCGAAGGCGGGAATCCATAACCTCTGACGTTCCGCCCCCTCGCGAGGATCTGCGCGTCTGGATCCCCGCCTCCGCGGGGATGACGGTGTGAGGCCAGGACGGGAAGCACTCACGGCCCCGCCGCGGGCAAAGCCCGCGTCGGACGGGTTCGGCCAGGGCCGACCCGCCGGCCGGTCGCCCGGTTCGCTGCGCGACCGGCGCGGGCGTAGCCGCGCCTACCGGGTCGAACCTACCGGTTCGACAAGGCGACGATATGATCGAACACCGCCGGGTGCAGCGGCTTCGAGAACGCACAGCCGTAGCGCGTCTTGTCGCGCCAGGCGACCACCGCCTCCAGCGCGGCGAGTCCGGGCAGCGTCAGCCACACGGTCGTGCCCGGCCACAGGGTGAAGCTGGTCTGCGCGCGGAAGCCCGTGACCGACAGGTCGAGCACGTCGATCTCGAACCGCGTCGTCCCGCGATCGCGCAGGTGCGCGCGCATCGTCACCGCCTTGCGCAGCGCGTGACGGCTTTCCTCGGAGTCCGACTCGGCAGACGTGGTGGGGAACGGGATCGCCTTTTCCATGACCCCGGACCCTGCCAGCGGACGGTTAATCTTCTGCAAACGCGGGGGCCGGGCGCGGCGCGGACTGTCTCACGCCGGCACGCCCGCGGCGCTTCAGCTCCGCCTTCAGCTCCTCCGGCCGCGGCGCGATCAGGAAGCCGAAGCTGACGTTGCCTTCACGCGTCTCGACGACATGGTGCAGCCGGTGCGCCTGCACGATCCGCTTCATATAGCGCGACGTCGGCAGGTAGCGCGTCGGCAGGCGGCGGTGGACGATGACGTCGTGGAACCCGAAATAGATCGCACCGTACGCTGCGATCCCCGCGCCGATCCAGGTGAACCCCGGCCACCAGCCCAGCTGCACGCCCCCCAGCAGCAACACGATCGACGGCACCGCGAAGATCACGGCGTACAGGTCGTTCAGCTCCCAATTGCCAGTGCGGGGGCGGTGGTGGCTTTCGTGCAGGAACCAGCCCGGCCCGTGCATGACCCAGCGGTGCATGACGTACGCGAAACCCTCCATCAGCGCGACGGTGAGGAGGAAAAGGAGTGTGGCGGCCCACCAGGACATGCGCGCGATATAGCCATGCCGCGGCCCAATCGCTACGTCGCAGCGCATCATGACCGACGATATCCGCACCGCCGCCCTCGAATCCAAGGCCTGGCCGTACGAGGAAGCGCGCAAGCTTCTCAAGCGCTATCCGGAGGGCAAGCCCGGCGGCGCGCCGATCCTGTTCGAAACCGGCTACGGCCCCTCGGGCCTGCCGCACATCGGCACCTTCAACGAGGTGCTGCGCACGACGATGGTGCGCAACGCCTTCCACGCGCTGTCCGACCAGCCGACACGGTTGATCGCCTTCAGCGACGATATGGACGGGCTGCGCAAGGTGCCCGACAACGTGCCCAACGGCGACATGCTGCGCGAGCATCTCGGCTGCCCGCTGACGCGGATCCCCGATCCGTTCGGCAAGTTCGACAGCTTCGCCGCGCACAACAACGCGATGCTGCGCGACTTCCTCGACCGCTACGGCTTCGACTACGAATTCGCGTCCTCGACGGAATATTACACCTCCGGCCGGTTCGACGACGCGATCCGCGGCGTGCTGCGCCACTGGCAGGGGGTGATGGACGTCATGCTGCCGACGCTGCGCGCGGAGCGCCGCGCGACCTATTCGCCGGTGCTGCCGGTCAGCCCGAAGACGGGCATCGTCCTCCAGGTGCCGGTCGAGGTGGTGGATGCGAACGCGGGCACGATCGCCTTCGTCGACGAGGAGGGCGAGCGCATCGTCCAGTCGGCGCTGGGCGGCCTGTCCAAGCTGCAGTGGAAGGTCGACTGGGCGATGCGCTGGGTCGCGCTGGGCGTCGATTACGAGATGGCGGGCAAGGATCTGATCGATTCGGTCGTCCAGTCGTCGAAGATCGCGCGCGTGCTGGGCGGGCGCCCGCCCGAGGGCTTCAACTACGAGATGTTCCTCGACGAGAAGGGCGAGAAGATCTCCAAGTCGAAGGGCAACGGCCTGTCGATCGAGCAATGGCTGACCTACGGCCCGGAGGAGAGCCTCGCCTTCTATATCTACCGCGAGCCGAAGAAGGCCAAGCAGCTCCACATGGGCGTGATCCCGCGCGCGGTGGACGATTACTGGCAGTTCCGCGGCAATTACGCGGGGCAGGCGGCGAAGGAGCGGTTGGGCAACCCCGTCCATCACGTCCATGACGGCAAGCTGCCGGAGGGGACGCTGCCGGTGACGTTCGGGCTGCTGCTGAACCTGGTCGGGGTGATGGGCGAGGGCGCGACGCGCGAGCAGGTGTGGGCGTATCTGGCGAACTATGTCGCGGATGCGACCCCCGCGGCGTACCCGGAACTGGACCGGCTGATCGGGCATGCGCTGGCCTATCATCGCGACGTGATCGCGCCGACGCTGTCGCGCCGCGCGCCCGAGGGCGTCGAGGTCGCGGCGCTGGAGCGGCTCGACGCCGACCTCGCGACGATGGGCGAGGAGGCGAGTGCGGAGGATATCCAGAACGCGGTCTACGAGATCGGCAAGACGGGTGGTTTCGCGGAGCTGCGCGACTGGTTCAAGGCGCTGTACGAGACGCTGCTGGGGTCGAGCCAGGGGCCGCGGATGGGGAGCTTCATCCGGTTGTACGGCGTCGCGAACACCCGCAAGCTGATCGCGGAGGCGCTGGGGAAGGCGTGAGCACTCCCTCGATCGTCATCCCCGCGGAGGCGGGGATGACGATTGAGGGATGTCACCGCGCCAGCTGCGGAAATCCCGCGCGGAACGCCGCGACCTTCGGCTTGTCCCAGCGCACGATATACGGGTGCGTCGGGTTCCGGCGGTAGAAGTCCTGGTGATAGGCCTCCGCCGGGAAGAACGCGCCGCTCTCCAGCTTCGTCGCGATCGGCTTCGCGAACGCATGCGCGCGCGTCAGCTGCGCCATATACGCCGCCGCGACCGCGCGTTGCTGCGGCGTCTGCGGGAAGATCGCGGAGCGGTAGCTGGGTCCGGTATCCGGCTCCTGCCGGTTCACCTGCGTCGGATCGTGCGCGATCGCGAAATACACGCGCAGCAGCGTGGCATAGCTCACCTGACGCGGGTCGTAGGTGATGCGCACCGCCTCGGCATGGCCGGTCGTCTCGCTGCTGACCGCGTCGTAATTGGCGGTGGCGCGGGTGCCACCGGCATAGCCAGAGGTGACGTCGACGACGCCCTTCACCTGGCTGAACACCGCCTCCATTCCCCAGAAGCAACCGCCGGCAAACACGGCAGTCGCGCGGGTGCCGGCGGCGGGGACGTCCTGCGTCGCGGCGGGGAGGGGGAGCGCCCGCTCGGCGGCGGCCGGGCCGCAGGCGGACAGCAGGAGCGGGAGGAGGGCGAGGGCGCGGCGGGTCATGCCAGGAATATGGGGGGCGTGAGCGGGCCTCGCCAGCGCTCGGTACGGTATCGCCTCTTCCCCACCCCGGCGGAGGCCGGGGTCCAGTCGGGAAGGTCTACGGAACGGAGCGCAACGCACGTCATTGGCGCGTCGCACCTGGACCCCGGCCTTCGCCGGGGTGGAAGGCGTGGGTCAGCGCACCACCGCGGCGGTCGCGGCATAGGGGTTCGCGGGCAGTTCCGGCTGGGCGGCGTGCACCGCGACCATGCCCATCGCGCCCAGCAGGAAACCACCGGTGAACTGCCAGGCGAAGCGGGACTTGAACAGGCGGGTCATCGTGTCGTCTTTCTTCTTTGCGGCCGTCTGTGCGGCGTGATCGATTCCGGGCGATCCGCCCCGGAGGGTCGCGGACCGCGGAACCGTCATTGATCCATGTCAGCTGAACCGACGATGGCGCCGCCGTTCATCTGGCAGCGATATAGAAGCGGCGGGGACGTGCGGAAACGCGCTTTTGCGAAAGAGATCGTTTCCGAACGGTGGTTTAGCGCAGCGCCGCGCACGCCGCCTGGATGCGGCGGCACGCCTCGGTCAGGATCGCCTCGGACGTGGCGTAGCTGATCCGCATCGCGGGCGACAGGCCGAAGGCGACGCCCTGTACCGCGGCGACCTTCGCATCGTCGAGCAGATAGCCGACGAAGTCGCTGTCGGTTTCGATTGTCTTCCCGCCCGGCGTCGTCTTGCCGATCACGCCCGCGACGCTGGGATAGACGTAGAACGCCCCCTCCGGCATCGGGCAGTCGATCCCCGCGGCCTCGTTCAGCATTCCCACCACCAGGTCACGGCGCTTCTGGAAGGCGGCGGCGCGCTCCTTCAGGAACGACTGGTCGCCGTTCAGCGCGGCGACGGCGGCGGCCTGCGCGATCGAGCAGGGGTTGCTGGTCGACTGCGACTGCAGCTTCGCCATCGCCTTGATGAGCCACGGCGCCCCCGCGGCGAAGCCGATCCGCCACCCGGTCATCGCATAGGCCTTGGAACAGCCGTTGACCGTCAGCGTGCGCTCGTAGAGCGACGGGCACACCTCCGCGATCGTCGCAAAGCGGAAGTCGTCATAGACGATATGCTCATACATATCGTCCGCGAAGATCCAGACGTGCGGGTGGCGCTCCAGCACCTCGCCCAGCGCGCGCAGCTCGTCGGCGGTATAGGCCGCCCCCGTCGGGTTCGACGGCGAGTTGAGGATCAGCCACTTGGTGCGCGGCGTGATCGCGGCCTCCAGCATCGCCGGTGTCAGCTTGTAGCCGAACTCCGCGCCTGCGGGCACGATCACCGGGGTCGCCCCCGCGAACTGCACCACGTCGGGGTAGCTGACCCAGTAAGGCGCGGGCACGATCACCTCGTCGCCCGCGTCGAGCGAGGCGACCAGCGCGTTGAACAGCGTGTGCTTCCCGCCGACGTTCACGCTGACCTGCTGCGTGGTGTAGGTCAGGTTGTTGTCGCGCCGGAACTTGGCGACGATCGCCTCCTTCAGCTCGGGCGTGCCGTCGACGTTGGTGTATTTCGTCTTGCCGTCGCGGATCGCCTGGATCGCGGCTTCCTTCACGAACTCCGGCGTGTCGAAGTCGGGTTCGCCCGCGCCCAGCCCGATCACGTCGACGCCGGCACGCTTCAGCTCCATCACGCGCGTGGTGATCGCCAGCGTGGGGGACGGGTTGATACGGTCAAGCGCGGCGGAGGGCTTCATGGAACGGGCGCCTTCAACGATGGGAAACGCGCGCGCCTATGCGACGCGCGGCCTCATTGTGCAACCGCCAGAACCGCCGGCATCAGCCCCCGCAGCGCGTTCCCCAGCAGGAATCCGTCGCGCAGGTCGTCCGGGACGACCGTTCCTTCCACCGCCCGCGCCGTGCCGAGCAATTCCGCGCGCAGCACGCCCGGCAGCGCGGGGCCGCCGCGCGGCGTCACCAGCCGTGTGCCGCGCGGCACGAACACGCTGGTGAAGCTGCCCTCAGTCACATGGCCGTCGGAATCGACGAAGACGACCTCGTCCGCGCCCGACGCGCGCCGCGCCGCGTCGTAGAAGCCGCGGTCGCTGGTCTTGTGGCGCAGCCGCAGGTCGAGCGGCGCGACCGGCAGCGGGACCAGCGCGACGCGCAGCGGCTGCGTCACCGCGGGCGGGGCGGGGGCGACCTCGATCGCGACCGCGCCCGATCGTGCCAGCACCAGCCGCACGCGCGCTGCATGGCGCACGCGGAAGGTCGCCGCCTGCAGTTCGTTGCGGGTCGCGTGACGATCGAACGCGAAGCCCAGCGCCTGCGCGCTGCGCTTCATCCGCTCCAGATGCCGCTCGATCAGCACGATGCCCTCTACGGGATCGAACGCCATCGTCTCGATCAGGTCGACGGCGGGCGTGCCGCGCGCGACGAAGGCGGCCTTGGCCAGCGCCTCGTCCCATTCCGCCTCGACCCGCGAATCGGCGACGATGCCGCCGCCGATGCCGAGCGTCGCGCGCTCGCCGGACAGCCGGAGCGTGCGGATCGCGACGTTGAACATCGCGTCGCCGCCGCGGTCGATGCGCCCGATCGCGCCGGTATAGACGCCGCGCGGGCTCCCCCGCTCTATGTCCGCGATGGCGTGCATCGCGCGCACCTTGGGCGCGCCGGTGATCGACCCGCACGGAAACAGCGCGCGCAGCACGTCGCGCGCGTCCCTGCCCGGTGCGAGCGTCGCGGTGACGGTCGAGGTCATCTGATGGACGGTCGGATAATGTTCGACCGCGAACAGCTCCGGCACGGCGACGCTGCCCGCGACCGCGACGCGCGCCAGGTCGTTGCGCATCAGGTCGACGATCATCAGATTTTCCGCGCGCTGCTTGGCATCGGTCGAAAGCGCGTCGGCGGCGGCGGCGTCCGTGGCGACATCGTCGCTGCGCCGCGCGGTGCCCTTCATCGGGCGGCAGGTGAGGCGATCGCCCTCGATCGCGACGAAGAGCTCGGGCGAGAAGGACAGCAGCGTCTGCGCCCCCGTCGCCACGATCGCGCCCCAGCCCGCGGCGGCATGCGGGCGCAGCTGAGCGTAGAGCGCCAGCGGGTCGCCCGCGAACGGCGCCTGCGCGCGCAGCGTCAGGTTCAGCTGGTACAGGTCGCCCGCCGCGATCAGCGCCTGGACGTGGTCGAACATCGCGCGATATTCCTCGGGCGCGACCTCCGGCACCGGCGCGCCGATCCAGGCGCCGGCCGCATCGGGCAGGATCGCGGGGACGTCGGCGATGTCCTGCCAGCCATCGAACAGCCCGAACCACGCCAGCGGCGCGCGCGCCGCGTCGGTGCGCTCGGGCGGGGGCGGCGCGGCGGGCTCGAACGCGGCGGCGGCGTCGTAGGACAGGTATCCCGCGGCATCGAGGCCGGACGCGCGGACGGCCTCCAGGACGCCCGCGACCTCCTCCGTCCGCCATGCGGTCAGCGTGCGCAGCGGCCGGGTGTAGAGCCGCGCCGTTGCGCCGCCGGGACGGGCATCGTCGAGCAGGACGAAGGGGGGTGCGGTCATCATGCACCAGGGGTGATGCCGCGTGGCCACGGTGCGGGCAAGCGACGTTGCCTACAATATGATCCGTGCTAAGCCGATCGCTCTCGCGACCGCGCACGAGGACGATCCATGGCCGACCCCAATCCACCCGCCCCGTTGCAGGCGATGATCGTGCCGGTGACGCCGATCGAGCAGAATTGCACGCTGATCTGGTGCACGCGCACGATGAAGGCGGCGGTAATCGATCCCGGCGGCGACCTGCCGCGGATCAGGGCGGCGATCGCGCAGGCCGGGGTGACGGTGGAGAAGGTGCTGCTGACGCACGGCCATATCGACCATGCCGGCGCGGCGAAGCCGCTGGCGGACGAACTGGGCGTCGCGATCGAGGGGCCGCACGAGGACGATCGCTTCTGGCTGGCGCGGCTGGGCGACGACGGGAAGCAATGGGGCATCGACGGCGTGCCGTTCGAGCCGGACCGCTGGCTGGACGACGGCGACACGGTGACGGTCGGCGACCTGACGCTGGACGTCTATCACACGCCGGGCCACACCGCGGGCCATGTCATCTTCCATCACGCGCCGTCCAGGTTCGCTCAGGTCGGCGACGTGCTGTTCCAGGGCTCGGTCGGGCGCACCGATCTGCCGCAGGGCAATCACAAGCAACTGCTCGAGTCGATCGTGACGAAGCTGTGGCCGCTGGGCGGCGAGACCGCGTTCATCCCCGGGCACGGCAAGCCCAGCACCTTCGCGCACGAGCGGCAGTGGAACATGTTCGTCAGCGACGAGGCGATGTCGGCCTGATCTCGGCACCCCACGCAGCAACCGTTCGGCCTGAGCGAAGTCGAAGGCTAAGCGGCTACGCTAGTGGCTGTGCTTCGACTTCGCTCAGCACGAACTGCGGGAACGCAAGACGATATTCCACTGACGTCGTCACCCCGGGCTCGACCCGGGGTCCCGCTTCTTCCGCTATGTTGCGAACAAAGCGGGACCCCGGATCAAGTCCGGGGTGACGGTGAAGGTCATCCCTGCGCCGATACCGGCGTCAGCTCGAGCGTGCGAGGTTGTGTCTCCGCGCCATAGGCCAGCGCCAGCGCCCAGCCGGCGAGCAGCGCCAGCACCGCCCAGGTCAGCAGCGCGCCGCCCGCACGCAGCGGGTTGGGCGCCGCGCGCACCATCCCAAGCCCATGCGCCAGCCGCGCCAGCACGAAGGCGACCCCCGCCACCCACAGCCACGTCGGCGACCCGCCCGCGAGCTCGATCAGCGCGAGCAGGATCAGCACGAAGGGCGCATATTCGGTGAAGTTGGCGTGCGCGCGTTGCAGCGCCAGCAGCGCCTCGCTCCCGCCGTCGCCCAGCAGCACCTTGCCCTTCACCCGCCCCGGCACGATGCGCAGCGCCAGCCAGAGGTTGAGCGCGGCGCAGGCCGCGGCGATGGTCAGCGTGATCGGCAGCAGCATCGCATGTCCCCCTTGTTCGCGTCGGTGTTCGCGTCGGGGGTCTTCGTGCCATCGGCGTGCACGGCTTGCAACCGGCGGGGATTTCGCTATAGGCGCGTCACTTCGCGATGCGAGCCGTTGCCCGGCTGCCTGCCGCGGCCGGCCGATGCGGCGGGTCGCACGGGCGCGTGCAGCGGCGCATTGTTGTTTCGAACACTAGACAGATCAAGGTGCCGCGATGGCCGTCCCCAAGCGAAAGACTTCTCCCTCCCGCCGTGGTATGCGCCGTGCGCACGACGCGCTGTCGGTCGAGGCGTTCCAGGAATGCCCGAACTGCGGCGAGCTGAAGCGCCCGCACAACCTGTGCACCGCTTGCGGCCACTATAACGGCCGTGAGGTCGTCTCGGTCGACGCCTGATTCGCAGGTAGCACCGACTTTTCAGGAACGGTTCCCAGCTATGTCCGACATGTCCCGGATCGCCATCGATGCGATGGGCGGTGACGAGGGGCTGGCGGTCATGCTGGCCGGGGTGGCGCGCGCGCGCCGCCGCGATCCGGACATGACGTTCCTGCTTGTGGGGGACGAGGCGGCGATCCGCGCCGGCCTCGCGAATCACCCGAACCTGTCGCAGCATGCCGAGGTCGTTCACGCCCCCGACGTGATCGCGGGCGATGCGAAGCCCAGCCAGGCGATTCGCCGCGCGAAGACGACGTCGATGGGCGTCGCGATCGACTGCGTGAAGAAGGGGCTGGCAGGCGCCGCCGTTTCCGCGGGCAACACCGGCGCGCTGATGGCGATGGCGAAGCTGTCGCTGCGCACCATGCCCGGCATCGACCGGCCCGCGCTGGCGGCGCTGCTGCCGACGCTGGGCGACAATGACGTGGTGGTGCTGGACCTGGGCGCCAACACCGAATGCGATGCGCGCAACCTGGTGCAGTTCGCGGTGATGGGCGCGGCCTATGCGCGCACCACGCTCGACCTGTCGGCGCCGCCGCGCGTCGCGCTGCTCAACATCGGCAGCGAGGAGCAGAAGGGCACCGACGAGATCCGCGACGCCGCGCAGATGCTGCGCGCCGCCCCGCACCTGCCGATGACCTTCACCGGCTTCGTCGAGGGTGACCGGCTGTCGCGCGGCGAGCATGACGTGATCGTGTGTGACGGCTTCTCCGGCAATATCGCGCTGAAGACCGCGGAGGGCACCGCGCGCTTCGTCGCCGACCTGCTCAAGCGCGCCTTCCGCAGCTCGGTCCGCTCGAAGGTGGGCTTCCTGATCTCGCGCCCGGCGACGCAGCTGCTGCGCGACCATCTCGATCCGAACAACCACAATGGCGCGGTCTTCCTCGGCCTCAACGGGCTGGTGGTGAAGAGCCACGGCGGCGCCAACGAACTGGGCATCGCCACCGCGATCGGGAACGCCGCGAAAATGGTGAAGGCGGACCTCGCGCGCCGCATCGCGACCGACCTGGGCAATTTCGAATCGAAGGCTGCGGCATGATCCGTTCGGTCCTGATCGGCACCGGCTCCGCGCTGCCGGCGCGTCGCGTGTCGAATGCCGAACTGGCGGCGCAGGTCGACACCACCGACGAATGGATCGTCGAGCGTACCGGCATCCGCTTCCGCCATATCGCGGGCGAGGGCGAGACGACCGCGACGCTGGCGCGCGACGCCGCGCTGGCCGCGCTGTCCGCGGCGGGGGTGACCGCGCAGGACATCGACCTGATCGTGCTGGCCACCGCCACCCCCGACAACACCTTCCCCGCGACCGCGACGAAGGTGCAGGCGATGCTGGGCGTCGACGATTGCGTCGCGTTCGACGTCGCGGCGGTCTGCTCGGGCTTCCTCTATGCGGTGCAGGTCGCCGATGCGATGCTGCGCTCCGGCGTGCAGCGCCGCGCGCTGGTGATCGGCGCGGAGACGTTCAGCCGTATCCTCGATTGGGAGGATCGTACCACCTGCGTGTTGTTCGGCGACGGCGCGGGCGCGATCGTGCTGGAGGCGCGCGATACCGCCGACGACGCGACCGATGCGGGCGCGCAGGGCATCCTGGCGACGCGGCTTCACGCCGATGGCCGCCATAACGAGCTGCTCTACGTCGATGGCGGCCCCTCCACCACCGGCACCGTCGGCAAGCTGCGGATGAAGGGGCGCGAGGTGTTCCGCCACGCCGTGGTCAACCTGGCCGCGGTGATGGAGGAGGCGCTCGCTGCCGCCGGGCTGCCGACCGACGCGGTCGACTGGGTCGTCCCGCACCAGGCGAACGCGCGCATCCTGGACGCCACCGCGCGCAAGTTGTCGCTTCCGGCGGAAAAGGTGGTGATGACCGTCGATCAGCACGCCAATACGTCCGCGGCGTCGGTGCCGCTGGCGCTCGATCAGGCGGTGCGCGACGGACGTATCGTTGCGGGACAGATCGTGGTGCTGGAGGCGATGGGCGGCGGCTTTACCTGGGGTGCCGCGGTACTCCGCGTTTGACATCGATTGCAGGGTCAGCATGTTAGGCCAGGTTATTCGATAACCCGCTTGGGGCGGGTCGCTTTGGGGGTATAGAACGGACATGACGGAAGCAGGCACGCTCACCCGCGCGGATCTTTCCGAATCGCTCCACCGTGGTGTCGGGCTGTCGCGCGCGGATTCGGCGCGACTGGTCGAGCAGATCCTGGAAAAGATGTGCCACGCGCTGTCGCAGGGGCAGAACGTCAAGATCTCGGGCTTCGGCACCTTCGTGCTGCGCGACAAGGGCGAGCGCGTCGGCCGCAATCCCAAGACCGGGGTCGAGGTGCCGATCGCGCCGCGCCGCGTGCTGACGTTCCGCGCCAGCCAGATGATGCGCGACCGCATCAACAACGGCGGGTGATGGGCGTGGCGTCGGACGCCAAATCCGCCGCCGCCTTTCGCACCATTGGCGAGGTCGCCAGCGCGACCGGGGTCGCCGCGCACGTGCTGCGCTACTGGGAAAGCCGCTTCCCGCAGCTGCGCCCCGTCACCCGCGCGGGCAATCGCCGCTATTACCGACCCGCGGACGTCGCGCTGATCGAGCGGATCGACCGGCTCCTGCGCCACGACGGCTACACGCTGAAGGGCGTGCAGCAACTGCTCGCCGCGGAGCGCCGCGGCGTGGCGGCCGCGGCGGCGACGCCGGACCTGCGCGACGTGCGGGACATGTTGGCGCGGGCATTGGACGCGGACGGCTAGGCTCGATCGCCGGCCAACTGCCCCCCGTCATTCCCGCGAACGCGGGTATCCGGACGCGCTACCGCTGCGCCTCTTGACCGAATGTCAGCGCATCTGGATCCCCGCCTCCGCGGGGATGACGGAAGGTGAGGGGAGGATGTCGCTCCTACCCCATGATCCGCCGGCCGCGCTTCACCTGCGCACTATATCCCACGCTCGCGGTCGCGCGGCGGTGAGCGATGGTATCGACGAAGAGCCAGTCGTTGCGCACCGTCTCCGGCGTGATCGTCATCGCCATATAGCCGCGACGCGACGTGTCGCACCATTTCAGCTCCGGGTTGGCCGCGACCAGCGCGCGCGCCACCTCCGCGGGATCGCGCCGGATCGCGCTTTCGTAGCCAGGCGAGGTCACCGCGTGGCCTGCGAATTCGACCCCCGCGGCGCGACCGTCCTGCGCCAGGTCGAACGCCCAGGCATTGTGGCTGTCGCCGCAGATCACGACCAGGTTCGCGTCGGCCCCCTGAGCGCTCTTCAGAAAGCGCGCGCGCGCCGCGGGATAGCCGCCCCACGAATCGAAGTTGGACGGCAGCCCCGCCTTCGCCGCGGCGATCCCGGCCTGGACATAGGCGGCGGCGCGCGTGTTGGCGGGGTCGACCCAGCCCGCGGCCTGCGGCGGGGTGGACAGATTGCCCATGATCGTGCCGAAGCCGACCACCTGCCACTTCTGCCCCTGTCGCACCGATCGCGCCAGGTCGTGCGCCAGCCACGATTCCTGCTGCGACCCCATCATCGTCACCGCCGGATCGGCCCAGACGGTGTCGCGGAAGCGGCGCAGCGCGGCGTCGCGGTCGGGCTGCTTCAGGATCGCGTCGATCTCGTTCTGGTGCGAGCGCGCGAACACGCGCGTTTCCGTGCGCCACAGCGTCGCCAGCGTGCCGATCTCATACGCCTTCCACGGCTCGTCGGAGACGGGCATCCATTCGCGATACGCCTGCACGCTGGCGGCGCGGCGCGCATTCCAGTCGCCCTCTGCGGCGGCGTCGTGATTCTCCGCGCCGCCTTCCCACGAATCGTTTGCGCTTTCGTGGTCGTCCCATTGCACGATCCACGGCACGCGCGCGTGGAGCGCCTGCAGGTCCGGATCCGCGCGGTAGCTGGCGAAGCGCAGGCGATAGTCGGCAAGGTGGATCGTCTCGCCATCGGGGAGAGGCAGGCGCCCGGCGACCTGCTGCGCCGCAGCCGGATATTTGCCGGGGCCATATTCGTAGAAATAGTCGCCGAGGTGGATCGCGAGGTCGAGGTCGTCGCGCATCGCGGCATGGCCATAGGCGGTAAAGAAGCCGAACCCCATGTTGGAGCAGGAGAAGACCGCCGTCCTGAACGCGGTCGCGTCGCGCGCGGGCAGCGTCTTCGTCATGCCGATCGGGCTGCGCGTGCCGTCCGCGGCGACGAAGCGATAATGATAGCGGGTGCCGGCGCGCAGTCCGTCGAGCGTGACCTTCGCGGTCCAGTCGCGCCACGCACCCGTGATGATCGCGCCGCTGGCGACGATTCGCGCGAAGTCCGGCGTCTCGCTGATCTCCGCCACCAGCCGTGCCGTCGAGCCGCCGGCGGGAACGTAGCGGGTCCACAGCAGCATCGTGTCCTGCCCGGGCTCGCCGCTGGCAACCGAGTGGGTGAAGCCGCGCGCGGCCATCACCGTCTGCGCGACGCTCATGCCCGGCAGCGCGAAGGCGCCGATCCCGAGCGTTCCGGTGGCGAGCAGCGAGCGGCGGGTGACGATCATGCTGGGTATCCCTCGTTTCCTTCCCCTTGCGACATGATCGGTGACGCGGTGATGACAGGCAAGCGGCGTCACCTGTTCCCCGGCGAAGGCCGGGGCCCAAGTGGGAAGGTCAGGGATCGGTCGCCACGCGCGTTATCGCGACTGGACCCCGGCCTTCGCCGGGGCACAGGATGGCCGCGGCGCCGCTTGAACTCCCCCCGGCTCCATGCGCATGACGGACGCCATGAAACGCCTGCTCGCCTCCATCCACGACGTGTCGCCCCGGTTCGAGGGGGAGGTCGACCGCCTGCTCGATCGCCTGGCGCCGCACGTCGGCCAGCGGCTGGCGATGCTGGTCGTGCCCGATCACTGGAATGCGGCGCCGATCACGCCGGCGTTCACGCGCCGGCTGCGCGCCTGGGCGGAGGCGGGGGTCGAGATGTTCGTTCACGGCTGGTCGCATCTCGACGATTCGCAGCATACGGGCGCCGCGGCGCTCAAGGCGAAGCACATGACCGCGGGCGAGGGCGAGTTCCTGGGACTCGACCATGGCGAGGCGCTGGCGCGGATGCGCCGCGGCAAGGCGCTGGTGGAGGATGCGACGGGGCGCGCGGCGGCGGGGTTCATCGCGCCCGCCTGGCTCTATTCCGACGACGCGCGCGCCGCGCTCGGCGATGCCGGCTTCGCGCTGGCCGAGGATCATGCGAAGGTGTGGCGTCCCGATACCGGCCGCGTCGTCGCGCGCGGCCCGGTCATCACCTGGGCCAGCCGCTCGCGCCCGCGCCAGCTGTCGTCGCTCGCCGCCGCCGCGCTGCTGCGGCGCGTGCTCCAGCCGAGCGAGACGGTGCGGATCGCGGTCCATCCCGGCGACGTCCGCGTGCCGCAACTGCTCGATAGCATCGACCGTACCTTCGCCGCGTTCCGGCGGCACCGCCCCGCGCGCTACGCCGACCTTCTTGCCGCTCCCGCCGCACGGGCGTCGATCACCGACTGATAATGCGCCACCAGCCGTTCCGCATGATCGCGGTCGCTGGTGACGGTTTCCGCCGCGCGCACCGCCGCCGCGCGCACCGATGCGTCGTCGCGCGACAGCAGCCGGACGATCGCGGCGGCGCAGTCATAGGCGTCGCTGCTGCGATAGGTTTCCGCGAATTCGGGCTGCGCCAGCGCCGCCGCGCCGCCCCGGTCGGGCACGATCAGCGGCAGCCCGGAGGCGAGCGCCTCCGACGCGACCATCCCGAACGTCTCGACGCAGCAGCCGTGGATGAACGCGTCGGCGCTCGCCATCACCGCGGACAGCTGAAGCCGGTCGTAGACGGGCTGGAACAGCCGCACGTGCGGGCTCTGCGCGATATGCCGCTCCAGCGTGCGCGTGTCCGGCCCCAGCCCCAGCAGGACCAGCCCGACCGGCAGCTTGTTGCCCGCGCGCCGCACCGCGTCGATCACCATCGGCCATTGCTTTTCGGGATGATGCCGCCCGACCCCGATCAGCAGGTGCGCATCCTCCGGCAGCCCGCATTGCGCCAGCATCGCGGCGCGCAGCGCGGCGCTGCGATGCGCGGGCGAGAAATGCTGCCGCTCGATCCCCAGCGTCATCGTCGCGTCGACGCGCAGGCCGCGTGCGGTCAGCCGCTCGGTCAGGACGGGGCCGTTGGTGACGATGGTGTCGAACCGCGCCATGCCGCGGCCCATGAAGCGGTCGTACCATCCGAACGCGCGCTCGATCGTCCGCTCCGACGCGACGCGCCCGAACCAGCGCTTGGGATAGGCTTCCTTGTTGTCGTTGTGGAGGAACCACGCCTTGATCGCGGGGCCCTCCCAGTCGGCGACGATCTTCGCCGGGCGCCACGGCGTGCAATTCTCGACCACGTCGGGTTGCAGCTCGTCGAGCAGGCGGTGGATCGGCGCGGCATCCCAGAACAGGCCGTAGTTCGCGTCGAACGGCAGCCCGGGCGCCTTCACGAAATAGATCCGCGCGCCGCCGGGGCGTTCCTCCACCCGGTCCTCGCGCCCGGGGGCGATCACGAACTGTTCGTGGCCCAGCTCCGGCATGATCGCCAGCTTGCGATCGATATACGAACGCACGCCCCCTCCGGTTGGGGAGTAGAGCTCGTTGACGTCGACGATCCGCATCGCGCGCGCCTTACGATGCCGGGCTGAACCCGCCGAGCCCACGCAGATACTGCATGCGGATCGTGGTGTGGGTGACGCCGGGGCCGACGTCGATCAGCGCATCCTCCAGCTTGGGGCGCGAGCGCCCGATCTTGCGCGCGCTGGGGAAGCCCGCGCCGTCGCTCCAGAAATTGAACTTCGGCTTGCCGTCGCGGTCGTGCCCCGCGAACAGCGCCCAGCGCCCGGGCTGCGGCACGCGGATGCAGACGATCGCGGTGCCGCCCGCGGGCACGCCGACGCCGACACGGCGGAACGGCTTGCCGCGGCGCGCCAGATCGTCGTCGCCGGCCAGGAAATCCTCTTCGTTCGCCGGATACAATTCCAGCTTCAGCGACCCCTTGGTATCCTTCAGCCCGGTGATCGTCGCGCGGATCGCCGGCCCCTGGCCGCCGTTGCACGCCGCCGCATCGCTGCCCAGCACCTGCGCACCGGCCGACGGTGCCGCCAGCAGCGCGCATGCCGCCGCCGCGAACGACGCCGCCGCCGTCAGCCCGCCGCCTGCCCCTCGGGTCGCCATTCCTTCGTCCTTTCCACCGCATATTCCGCGCCCAGGAGCGCGATCACCACCACATGCATCGTCAGGATTGACGCTGCGGTGAACGCCATCAGATCCGACAACAATTGATCCTCGCCGATGAACAGGATCGCGAAATTGGCGAAAAGCAGGTCTTTGTTGGGCAACAGCGGCAGGCGGGAGATCAGCTGCCGTCCCGCGACCAGGAACAGCCACATCCCCACCGACACGCTGGGCACCGCATAGGCCCACGCCAGCGCGATCGTGATATTGGCGAACGCGATCCGCAACATGTGCATCGCGAAGACGAACCACAACTGCCGCCGCGGCAGCGAGAACACGCGCGAGGAGAAGATGAGGAAGAAGGCGGTCAGCAGCATCACCAGCCCGACCGACCACAGCATGATGCGCAGCACCTCCGGCGCGATCAGCTGGTAACCCAGCGGCAGCGCGACGATGCCGAGCAGGAAACCGCACAGATTGCCCGCCAGCGCGGACAGGATGCTGACGTCCTTCACCGCGCCGAAAGGGGCCGCCACCATCTTCAGCCGCGCGCTGGCCCACGCGTAGAAATAGGCGTCGCCCGAATAGCCGATCAGCACGTCGTTCGCGACGCGCTTGCGATTGAGCGCAAGAAAGGCGGACGCGGGCACCGCCCACAAGCGGCGGAAGATGCCGAATTCGAACAGCGGCAGCGCGAAATAGGATAGCAGGAAGAAGACGTAGAAGCCCGGCGACGACGGCACCGCGCGGCGCAGGCCCGCCAGCCCCTGCCCCAGCAGTTCGCGCCCCAGCCCGATCAGCATCGCGGCGGTCAGCGCCGCCGCCAGATAGTGCGGCCAGCGCCGCCGCAGCCGCTCGACGGGCTCCAGCGCCACCATCGCGGCGAGCGCCGAGGGGAGCGGAGCGGGATCGGGTGGGGCGGGTGGGGCGGGGGGATCGTCGGCGTGCAAGCGGCTCATCCTGCCCGGACCGCGCGCGCCATCTCACTGGGCGAGGCGGCGGCCGGGGATCGTTTCGCGCCCGTGTACCAGCGGGGATCGCGGGATTCCACCATCGCGCATCACGCCGACGGCGTCGGCGCGTTCTCGACGTTTTCCGAGCGGCGCTCCATCGCGGTCTTGATGAGCGCGGTCATCGGATCGGCCAGCGCCAGCCCCATGATGCCGAACAGCGCGCTCGCCAGGATCTGCGCGCCCAGCGTCAGCGCCGGCGGCAGGTCGACGGTGCGCTTCGCCACCATCGGGATCAGGACGTAGCCGTCGAACCCCTGCACGATGACATAGGTCGCGATCGCCCAGATGCCGGTGTCGTACCCGGCGGAGAAGCCGACCGCGATCATCAGCGCGCCGGAGATGAAGGCGCCGATATTGGGGATGAAGGCGAGCAACCCGGTCAGGATGCCCAGGATCAGCGCCATCGGCACGCCCCCCAGCATCAGCGCGATGCCGGTCAGCACCCCCTCCGCCGCCATGCCCAACAGCCGCCCCGCCAGCAGCCGGCGCAGCGTGCGCCCCATCCGCTGCATCGTCACCGCGAATTCGACCCGGTTCGCCTCCGGCACCATCCATTGCAGCCCGCGGTCGTACAGCCGCGGGTCCATCGCGACGAACAGGCCGATGACCAGGATCATGAACATCGTCGTCAGCGCGCCGAACGCGGTCCCGACCCACGAGGTGACACGCCCCAGCGAGGACATCGCCTGCTTCGCAAGGCCGTTGAGGTCGGAGGCGGCGGGCATCATGCCGTGTTCGGACAGCAGCCCGGCCACCCGCATCGCCTGCGTCTCGACGGTGGAGCGCAACTGCGATGCCTGCGCGGCGATCTGCACTCCGGCCAGGTAGAAGGTGCCGGTCAGGAACGCGATCGTCAGCAGGCACACGATCAGCAGTCGCCACGCGCGCCCGATCGGCAGCACCCGCCCCAGCAGCCGCACGCCGCCGTCGAGCAGCGCGGCGAAGACGAGCCCGGCGAAGATGATGAGCAGCGGCTGGACCAGCAGCACGACCAGCGCGATCCCGCTCGCCATGCCCAGCCAGACGGCGGCGCGGCGGATCTCGTTGCGGGTGGCGGGATCGCGCACCTCGTGCGGGCTGGCCCCGGCGACGACATGGACGCGCTCGCCATCGGCCGCGATGGGGACGGCGATCGTCTCGGTCACTGGACGCGCGCCGGGTGGAGCGAGGTGCCGGCGCGGCCGGAGCGGAACGCGCCCGGCCAGGTCAGCGGATTCCACGTCGCCTGCCCGTCGACGGAGAAGGTGATGAATTCCGCGCGCCCGCCCAGATTCTCATACGGCACCGGCCCGCCCAACCCGCGCTCGAACCCGCCCAGCGCGAAGCGGCTGTCGGCGGAACGGTCGCGGTTGTCCCCCATGAGGAAGACGTGGTCGGCGGGGATCTTCACGGGGCCGTAATAATCGCCGGGGCTGTCGGGTTCCAGATCGACGGTGTCGTAGCGTCGACCGCCCGGCAGCGTCTCGGTCACGATCGGCAGGCGGCAGACGGTGCGCCCGTCCGGCAGGACGGTGCGCGCGCCGTAATATTGTGCCGGATCGCAGGTCGCGTTCGCATCCACCGGCAGGTCGCGATAGTGGAGCGGCCCGCGCGCCACCGGCTTCCCGTTCAGGATCACGACACCGCCGCGCACCGCCAGCGTATCGCCGGGCAGCCCGATCACGCGCTTGATATAGTCGCTCGACTGCCCCGGCGGGGTGACGATCACGACGTCGCCGCGCTCCGGCAGGCGGCCGAACACGCGGCCGTGGATGAAGGGCAGTTGCACCGACCAGCTGTCGACCGGGCGATGGAGCACCACGTCCTTCACGATCGCGACCGGATCGGGGATCGTCGGCGAGACGAACGACCAGCCATAGGCAAATTTCGACACCACCAGCCGGTCGCCCACCATCAGCCCCGGCAGCATCGATTCGCTGGGGATATAGAAGGGCTTGGCGATGAAGCTGTGGAACCCCAGCACCGCCAGGATCAGCCAGAACAGCCCCTTGGCCTCGCCCCACCAGTCGAAGCGGGCGGGGGCGGTGGTCTCCGCGGCCTCCTCGTGGGGGACTTCGCCCGGCAATGCGATCTCCTCGGCCATCGGCGGCTACTCGGCTGGTGCGGTGCCGGCGGGCACCGCCTCGATGATGACGAATGCCTGCGCCCAGGGATGGTCGTCGGTCAATGTCAGATGGATGCGGGCGGTGTGCCCGTCCGGGATCATCGCGTCGAGCCGCGCCTTCGCGCCGCCGGTCAGCGCCAGCGTCGGCGCGCCCGAGCGGGCGTTGACGACGCCGATGTCCTTCATGAACACGCCCGCCTTGAACCCGGTGCCGACTGCCTTGCTGAACGCCTCCTTGGCGGCGAAGCGCTTGGCATAGGTGCCCGCGCGCGTGAACGGCCGCTTCGCCGCCTTCGCGCGCTCGGTGTCGGTGAACACTCGGTTCTCGAACCGCTCGCCGAACCGGTCGAGCGACGCCTGGATCCGCTCGATATTGCACAGGTCGGAGCCGAGCCCGACGATCATGCGCTGCGCACCCTAGCCACGCGCCGCCTCCATCAGGTCCTTCATCCGCCGCACGCTCGCCTCCAGCCCGACGAAGATCGCCTCGCCGATCAGGAAATGGCCGATGTTCAGCTCGCGTACCTGCGGGATCGCGGCGACCGGCGCGACATTGTCGAAGGTCAGGCCGTGGCCCATGTGGACCTCGATCCCGTTCTTTGCCGCCAGCGCCGCGGCGTCGGACAGGCGGCGCAGTTCGGCGACCTGTTCCTCGCCCGACAGTTCGGCGTAGCGCCCGGTATGCAGCTCCACCACCGGCGCACCGAGCGACACCGCCGCCGCGACCTGCTGCGGGTCCGGCTCGATGAAGAGCGACACGCGGATCCGCGCCGCGCCCAGCTCGCGCACCATCGGGGCCAGGCGGTTATGCTGCCCCGCGGCGTCGATCCCGCCCTCGGTAGTGCGCTCCTCGCGCTTCTCCGGCACGATGCAGGCCGCGTGCGGCCGGTGGCGCAGTGCGATCGCGAGCATCTCCTCGGTCGCCGCCATCTCTAGGTTCAGCGGCACCGACAGGCCGGTCGCCAGCCGCTCGATATCGGCGTCGGTGATGTGGCGGCGATCCTCGCGCAGGTGCGCGGTGATGCCGTCCGCCCCCGCCTGCACCGCCAGCAGCGCCGCGCGCACCGGATCGGGGGTGTCGCCGCCGCGCGCGTTGCGCACCGTCGCGACGTGATCGATGTTGACGCCCAGACGCAGGGGAGCGGGCGCGGCCATCAGGCGGCCGCCCGGCTGCCCGGCTTGATCGCCGGGATCGCGGCCAGCTCCGGCGGCACCGCATCCGCCTCGTAGGTCGGCACGTCGAGCCGGATCAGCGCGTAGAACGGGACGCCCCCCATCAGATCGGCGCCGGCCTTGCCGAACGAGCGGTCGACCAGCGCCGCACCCGCGATCACGCGCCCGCCCGCCGCCTCGATCGCCTTGATCGCCTCGCGGCTCGACAATCCGGTGGTGACGACATCCTCCATCAGCAGCACCTCCTGCCCCCGATCGAGGCGGAAGCCGCGGCGCAGCTCGAAGGTGCCGGTCGGGCGCTCGACGAACATTGCCTCCACGCCCAGCGCGCGTGCCATCTCGTGCCCCACGATCACCCCGCCCATCGCGGGCGATACGACCGCGGTGATCCGCGCGCGCAGGTCGGCCGGAATACGCGCCGCCAGCGCCTCGGCGAGCCGCGCGCCGCGGCGCGGGTCCATCAGGACGCGCGCGCATTGCAGGTAGCGCGGGGATCGCAGCCCGGAGGAGAGGATGAAATGCCCTTCCAGCAGCGCGTCGGCGGCGCGGAATTCGGCGAGCACCTCGTCATCGGTCATGGTCGGTCGGCCTCCTTCCGCGCGCCATACGTCCGCTCCACCGAGCGTGCAACGCGCGAGAACGCCCAAATCGCGCGCCCCCCTTGAGGCGGGGGGGTGGTTTCAATATAGGCCGGCGGGGAGGGGCGCTCTGACGCCCGGCGCGCGGACGCGCGCGCGACGAGCAGGGGTGACGGAATTACGATGCTGAAAACCGGGTTCAAGGGATGGATGCTCGCAGCGGGGCTGGCGGTTGCCGGCGTCGCGGGCACCGCCATGGCGCAGGCGCCTGCCGCCACCTCGCCGGCGACCGCCGCGACCGCGGCACCGACCGGGCTTCGTCCCGCCGATTCGAAGCAGGGCACCTCCGGCGGCGCGCTCCAGAAGCCGGATGCCGCGCCCGCATCGCCCATGCTGGCGCAGGACGGCGCGCCGCCGATGGCGCCGACCCCGCACCTGGGCCAGCCGACCGACGGCCGCATGAGCATCCAGGAGCAGGTCACCAAGAATGGCCTGCGTGCGCACTGGTTCCACGACCGCATCCTGTTCCCGCTCATCACGATCATCTCGATCTTCGTCCTGCTGCTGCTGGTCTGGGTGGCGATCCGCTACCGCGCCGCGCGCAATCCCGTGCCGTCGAAGACCAGCCACAACACCGCGATCGAGGTGGTGTGGACGCTGGCGCCGGTGCTGATCCTGGTCGCCATCGCGGTGCCCTCGATCGGGCTGCTCCAGGCGCAGTTCAAGCCCGCGCCCGCCGGTGCGGTCACGCTGAAGGCTATCGGCAACCAGTGGTTCTGGAGCTATCAGTATCCCGATCACGGCGGGATCGAGATCACCGCCAACATGCTGAAGGAAAAGGGCGAGGTTCCCGCCGGCGAGCGGTTCCGCACCGACGCCGACGGACCGCGCCTGATGGCGGCCGACAACCGCGTCGTGCTGCCTGTCGGCGTGCCGATCCGCCTCATCACCACCGCCAACGACGTGATCCACAGCTGGGCGATGCCCGCGTTCTGGATCAAGCTGGACGCGATCCCGGGTCGCCTGAACGAGACCAGCTTCACGATCGAGAAGCCCGGCGTGTACTTCGGCCAGTGCTCTGAGCTGTGCGGTGCGCGCCATGCGTATATGCCGATCGCGGTCGAGGCGGTGTCCCCGGCGCAGTTCGCGGCCTGGGTCCGCGCCAAGGGCGGGTCGATGCCCGCGGCGGGCAAGCCGTCCGACGCGGTGATCCCGCAGCCCGGCGCCGACAATTCGGCAGCGGTGATGACGGAGGCGGCGGACGCCGGCAACATGACCGGCCCGACCGTCAACGGCACCGATACTCCCCCCACTTCCCCGCAGGGCGCGACCGGCAACCCCGGTGGCGTCGGCGAAGCCGGACGCTGAGACCATGACCGATACCGCGCTCCACCCGTCAGCGTTCCAGGCGCACGACGACCATCATCATGACGCGCACGCCGACCACAAGCCCGGCTTCTTCGCGCGCTGGTTCATGTCCACCAACCACAAGGACATCGGCACCCTCTATCTGATCTTCGCGATCTGCGCCGGCATCATCGGCGGCGCGATCTCGGGTCTGATGCGCGCCGAGCTGATGCATCCGGGGATCCAGTATCTGCCGCAATGGGCCGCGATGCTGCACGGCGGGCACGAGCAGACGTTCGACCAGGCGCTCCACCTGTGGAACGTGCTGGTGACGGCGCACGGCCTCATCATGGTGTTCTTCATGGTGATGCCGGCGATGATCGGCGGGTTCGGCAACTGGTTCGTGCCGATCATGATCGGCGCGCCGGACATGGCCTTCCCGCGGATGAACAACATCAGCTTCTGGCTGCTGATCCCCGCCTTCACCCTGCTGCTGGCGTCGCCCTTCTTCGGCGGCGCGGGCACCGGCTGGACCGTCTATGCGCCGCTCTCCACCTATGGCGAGCCGGGGCCGTCGGTCGACATGGCGATCCTGTCGCTCCACCTGGCGGGCGTAAGCTCGATCCTGGGCGCGATCAACTTCATCACCACCATCTTCAACATGCGCGCGCCGGGCATGACGCTGCACAAGATGCCGCTGTTCGCCTGGTCGGTGCTGGTGACCGCCTTCCTGCTGCTGCTGGCGTTGCCGGTGCTGGCCGCGGCGATCACGATGCTGCTGACCGACCGCAATTTCGGCACCACCTTCTACGATCCCGCCGGCGGCGGCGATCCGGTGCTGTACCAGCATCTGTTCTGGTTCTTCGGCCACCCCGAAGTGTACATCATGATCCTGCCGGGCTTCGGCATCATCAGCCACATCATCGCGACCTTCAGCCGCAAGCCCGTGTTCGGCTATCTCGGCATGGCCTACGCCATGGTCGCGATCGGCGTCGTCGGCTTCGTGGTGTGGGCGCACCACATGTTCACGACCGGCATGAGCGTGAACGTGAAGATGTACTTCACCGCCGCGACGATGGTGATCGCGGTGCCGACCGGCATCAAGATCTTCTCGTGGATCGCGACGATGTGGGGCGGCAGCCTGCGCTTCCCGACCCCGATGGTCTGGGCGATCGGCTTCATCTTCATGTTCACCGTCGGCGGCGTGACCGGCGTCGTCCTCGCCAACGGCGGCGTCGACGACTATATGCAGGACACCTATTACGTGGTGGCGCACTTCCACTACGTGCTGTCGCTGGGCGCGGTGTTCTCGCTGTTCGCGGGCTTCTATTACTGGTTCCCGAAGATGTCGGGGCGGATGTACTCGGAGCTGCTGGGCCAGCTGCACTTCTGGGTGTTCTTCATCGGCGTGAACCTGCTGTTCTTCCCGATGCACTTCCTGGGGCTGCAGGGGATGCCGCGGCGCTACCCGGACTATCCGGACGCCTTCGCGCACTGGAACAACCTCGCCACGGTCGGTTACATGATCATGGCCGCGGGCATGGCGATCTTCTTCGTCAACGTGATCTGGTCGCTGCTGGCCGGCAAGAAGGCGCCCGACAATCCCTGGGGCGAGGGCGCGACGACGCTGGAATGGACGCTGTCCAGCCCGCCGCCGTTCCACCAGTTCGAGACGCTGCCGAAGATCGACTAAGTCGAGACAAGGCGAGGCGGGGGAGCGGAAGCGCCCCCGCTTTTTTTGTGCCTGCGGTCAGTGGCGGGGGGTATCGATAACGCGGGCGGGGAAGCTGCCCGGCACCGTCCGATCGATGCCCGAGGGCAGGTAATCTCTTAGCGATTCTTGACTTGGCGTGCGGCACCCGCGCGGCGCGTGGCAAGCAACGCGGGCTTCGGGGGCGGCGGTGCCGCTTGAAGTGTGCCGGACGTGGCGGATCCGGCCGTGTTCCATCACGCTGCCGTGATCCTGCGGAGGCAGGAGCGCGGGGATGTGGTGCAGGCGTCCGTCGAGCTGGCCTGCTCTGGGCTCCGGCCTACACCGAAGCTTGGTAGAGTGGACGGCGGCGCAGCTAGTCGTAGCGCGCACTACGTCTGGCGGGCGGGAGGGGGCTAGACCACCCGAGATGCGCGGGGTGTCGTGGATTCGGTCTTACCCCGTGACGCTGCCGTGCACACTCGCGGGTTAGGGGCGACGGGATGTGGCTGCCTGACGTGGGTCCGGCCCCACCGGAGCCTGGCGGCGTGGGCGGCAGGGCGGCTCGTCAGGGCGCGACTGCCGTCATGCGCGCGGCACATGTCACGGGCTGGAGGGGGCTGGCCCGCCCAAGACGCGCCGAACGACACAGGTCCAGCGCTACCTCGCCATGTTGCGGCGCTCCTGCGCAGGGCGGGAGCGCGGGGATACGGCGCACACGTCTGCCCCGAGCTGCCGAGCCCTACCGCTCCGGCCGTTGGCGGCGTTGTCTGAAGTGGCAACGGTCATGGTGGCGCGATCGCCGCCGCGCCTACGCACGCTGGGCGGGGAGGGGGGAGAATCCGATCCCATCCGCGGGCATCGGGACGTCTTCGATCGGGCCGCTTCAACCGCGCTGCCGTGCTCCTGCGGAGGCAGGAGCTTAGGGTTGCTGGCGCATACGTCTGTCGAGCGACCTTACCCCGTGCTCCGGCCTTCGCCGGAGCACGGTAGGTATGGGGCCGATCCGCTACGTAAGCGTCGGATTGCTCCCGGCGCACCTTTGGTGGCGCGAGCCGATATGTGGCACGCTAGCCGTGGGCGGGCCGTGACGAAGGGTGCTCTCACCGCGACGAGCGATCCACTTCGCCCGCATCCGGCAGCGGCAGGCGCGGCGAAATGCCGGGGCGACCACCGAACGGCTGCTTTCCCGGCGAGCGCGGTGACATGGGAAGGCCGCGCCGCGCACGGCACACGTCGTTCGCGACGCAAGCGCAGCACGATACCCGCCCCGAAGCCCGGATCGAGCCGCCGTAGCGACTGCGGCTTCTGGCGGCTACCCGAAGCGCGAACGCCCGCCCCGCATCCACCTCACCCGACCAATCATCCCGGTAAGCCCGGGACGAGCGCCCGGATCACACCCGCATCGGCATCAGCACGTAGAGCGCGGCGCTCTTGTCGTTCTCGCGGATCAGAGTCGGCGCGGCGGCGTCAGCGAGGTGGACCTCGACCAGATCGGTGTCGATCTGGCCCAAGATGTCGAGCAGGTAGCGGCTGTTGAAACCGATCTCGAACGGCAGCGCGGTATAGTCGCCGGGGACTTCCTCAGCCGCGGTGCCGTTCTCCGGGCTAGTGACCGACAGCGTGATCTTGTCGCGGTCCAGCGCCATCTTCACCGCGCGAGTCTTCTCGGTCGCGATGGTCGAGACGCGGTCGACGCCCTGCATGAAGCTCTTCGGGTCCAGCTTCAGGATCTTGTCGTTCGCGGTAGGGATGACGCGGCTATAGTCGGGGAAGGTGCCGTCGATCAGCTTCGACGTCAGGATCGCCTGCCCCAGGTCGAAGCGGATCTTCGTCCCCGACAGCGACACGCCGACCGAGCCGTCGACCTCGTCGAGGAGCTTGCGCAGTTCCGCGATGCATTTGCGCGGCACGATCACGTCGGGCATGCCGTTCGCACCCTCCGGCTGGTCGACCGTGACGCGCGCGAGGCGGTGGCCGTCAGTCGCCGCGGCCTTCAGCACGCCCTCCGCCGTGTGGAGGAAGATGCCGTTCAAATAATAGCGCGTCTCCTCCGTGGAGATGGCGAAGCGCGTCTTGTCGATGATCAGCTTCAGCGTCTCGACCGGCAGCTCGAACTGGTACGGCAACTCGCCCTCGGCGATCACCGGAAAGTCGTCGCGCGGCAGCGTCCCGAGCGAGAAGCGCGCGCGCCCCGCGACGATCGTCATCCGCCCCTCGGCGGCGGTCAGCGACACCTGCGCCCCCTCGGGCAGCTTGCGCGCAATGTCGAACAGCGTGTGCGCCGACACGGTGGTCGCGCCCGGCTGGTCCACCGCCGCCGCGACGCTTTCGTTGATCTGCAGGTCCAGGTCGGTCGCCATCAGGCGAAGCTGCCCCTCGGCGGTCGCCTCCAGCAGCACGTTCGACAGGATCGGGATGGTGTTGCGCCGCTCCACCACCGACTGGACATGGCTCAGCCCCTTCAGCAGCGTCGCGCGTTCGATCGTCGCCTTCATCGTCACTTCCCCCGGCCCGCAGGTCACTCACCAGGGGCAATTGGCCGATTCTTCCTAGCCAAAAAGAAAGGGCGGGAGCAAGCGCCCCCGCCCCATCGAATCCGCGACGGCGGTAAATCAGAAGCGGATGCCCAACCCCGCCATCAACTGGTGGCGATCGAGATCGATGTCATAGCCGTCCAGATCGCCGTAATGCGAATAGCGATATTCGGCGGTGACGAACGACGTCGGCGTCAGCTTGTATTCCAGCCCCGCCCCCAGGCGGAAACCGCCCAGATTGGTCTTGTCGATCAGCTCGTTGTCCGACGTGGTGGTCGCCTGATAGCGGCTCTCGACGCGCGCGTTGGTATAGCCGCCCTTGCCGTAGATCATCGCCTGCGGCGAGATGACGTAGCCGAGCCGCCCGCCGACGTAGAAGTCGCGCCCGGCCTCCACCGACAGCCGGTCGCCCGCGGTCACCGCATTGTAGCTTCGCACCTTCGTCGTCGCATCGGTCAGTTCGCCGTCGATGCCATAGACGATGTTGCCACGCTGGAAATCATAGCCGATGCGCCCGCCATAGCCCAGGCCTTCGCGGCCCTCCGAATTGCCGTCGCCGCCGTCCTGCACGTTGTCGTACCCGGCCAGCACCTCGACGCGGCCACCCTCGAACGAGCCGTTCGCCGGGCCGTCCTGCGCCATCGCCGGGGTCGCCACGGCCACCGCCAGAACTGCCATCGCAAGCTTACGCATGTCTCACTCCATCTCACGCACCCCGAACGTTGGGGCGTGCGGGGACAAATACGCGGCGCGGCGGTCGTTGCATGAACCTGACATAAACAGGAAAATCCGTTGCGCTTCGGCCACACTGATATCGGTTGCCTTCGTGGGTGGCGGCGGCAACAGCGCTCGGGATGATGCTTGCATTTGCCTTGCTGCCCGCAGCCGCGCCAGTGCGCGAGCCGCTCGGCATGTGGCAGCGGTGGGTGGCGCTGCGTGAGACACCAGGGCCACGCTGCGTCGCAATTGCCCAGCCGAGCGGCTCGCGCACCGGCGCGGCGGCGGACAGCAAGGCGAATGCGATCATCATCCCTAGCGCTCTCGTCGCCGCCACCCGCGAAGGCAACCGATATCAGTGTGGCCGAAGCGCAACGGATTTTCCTGTTTATGTCAGGTTCATGCAACG
>CAJYKB010000077.1 GCA_913774925.1 uncultured Sphingomonas sp.
CCGGACCACGACCGGAAACGCATAGGGCAGCGCGCTGACCCATTCGTCGATCGCGTCCGCACGCACCGTCCCGCTATAGGAAAGCCGCGCGGTCGCGCCGTCGGCGAGGTGCAGCGGCGTGGCCGCATAGCGGTTGATGTCCGCCACCACGTCCGACAGCGGCGCGCGGTCGTAGCGCAGCTGCCCCGTCGTCCACGCCATCGCCATACCCGGATCGACCCGCGTGATCGTGCCGCGCCCTGCGGCGTCGAGCCGCAGCTGCTGCCCCGCCACGAGCCGCGCCGGGGCGATGCCGCTGGCCGCGGCCTCCACCACACCCTCCGCCACGCTGACGACGATGGCATCGGCGCGGCGCGTCACCGCAAAGACGGTGCCGATGTCGCGGATCGTAAGATTGCCCGCGACGACCGCGAACGGGCGGGACGCATCATGATGGATCGTGAACCGCGCCTGGCCCGCCAGCAACCGTACCGCCCGCTGATCGCCATCCATGCGCACCGACATCCTGCTGCCCGCGCCCAGCAGGATCCGCGATCCGTCCGCCAGCTGCACCAGCCGGGTCTGGCCCCGCGCGGTCGCAATGACGGTCGCGAGCGGCGGGGCGGCCGGGATCAACAGGAACGCGGCCCCAGCCGCCATCGCCGCGGCGGCCGCGCCGAGCCCCAGGGACAACGGGCGCATGCGACGCCGTGCGATCGTCCGCACCGGACGGCGCCGCCCGGCCGGCGGCAGCGGCGCGGCCGCGCGCATGTCGGCATCGATCCCCCCCACGGCGTGCCACGCGCGCGTCACCCGCGCCATCGCGGCACGATGATCGTCGGACCGGGCCTCCCATGCCTCCAGCGCCAGCATCGCGTCGAGCGGCGCGTCGTCGGCATGGACGCGCGACAGCAGCGACAACGCCTCCGCCTCCAGCTCTCGCTCCATGCCCGGTCGATCCTCTCTCATGCCGGCATCCGCGCCGGGGTGATGCATCGCAGACGTATCCGTCCGACTTTTCGGGAATGCGGCTCAACCATGCGCATCATCCTCCGCCGCGATCGCCGCCATGCAATGCCGCACCGCGCGCAGCACGTATTTGCGTACCATGCTCTCTGTCACCTCCATCTCCGCCGCGATGTCGGTATAGGAGCGCGCCTCGAACCGATGCTGGAGGAAGGCATGCCGGCACCGTTCGGGCAGGTCGGCGATCGCGGTGCGCACCCGCGCGACCTCCTGCCGCGAGGCGATGCGGCGGTCGGCGGAGGGATCGCCGTCGGGAAGGTCGATCGCGGTGACGTCGACGCGGTCGCGCTCGCGGCGCCGCTGCCGCTCGCGCAGCCGGTCCGTCGCCAGATTTCCCGCGACCCGAAAGAGGTAGCTGCGCAGATCGTCGATCGCGGCATGGTCGGGGCGCGACGAGACCCGCACGAACGCCTCCTGTGCCACGTCCTGCGCCTCCTCCACCACGCCCAGCTTCAGAGTCAGCATCCGTACGATCAACGACCAGTCGTTGCGGTAGATCGACTCCAGCGTCGCGGAAGAGCGAAATCCGTCCAACTGCGCCGCCAACCCGCCCCTCGAAACCCGCCGCGATACATCGCGGTATAGCGCGGGCCGGTCGATCGTGAAGGCCGTTATCGCGCCACGTGCCGGATGACGCGACGGCGGCCGTCATCGCGTCGCGTCTCGCGACGAGCGGGGCGTTGCGCGCAACGTCGAAAGCGGCGCGGAACGGTCGTCGCGCAGAGGTACTCCTAAAATTCCACCGACTGATACGAGAGGGCGACAAAGATAATACAAATATTAAATTAGGATGAGATCTGTGTTTCAGGGTTCGACGATGAATAGAGGCGGACGCATCCAATGGATTCGTCCACCCATTACGGTGCGGCGGTAACTGCTGCCGACTTCGGAATTATGACATATTCTTTCTTCCCCATCCGCGTTTGCGGCATTTGTGCCTGATCCCGGTGATTAGCATCGACGCCGGATGATGCGCTTCACGTAGAGCGCGCACCATGTTGGCGGGTCGGACGCAGCTTTAATCCCAGAGGATCATCATGAGGCTTTACCTGCTCACGACGTCGGCGCTCGCGCTGGTAACCCCGCTGTCGGCCTATGCCGATCCCGGCCAGGCGGCGCAGGCCGCACCGGATGGCAGCACCGATACCATCGTCGTGACGGGAACGCGTCAGTCGGGGATGCGCGCCAGCGACAGCCCCGCGCCGATCCAGGTCGTGGGGGCCGCGGCGATCCAGAACGTCGGCCCCGTCGATCTGGGCGGTGCGCTGGCACGGTCGCTGCCGTCGCTGAACGTACAGGGCTTCGGCAACGACACCGCGAACCTGACGCTGTCGGTCGCGCTGCGCGGGATCAGCCCGAACGACACGCTGGTGCTGGTCAACGGAAAGCGCCGCCACACCACCGCCAATCTCGCGGTCGCGGGGGGCAGCCCGTTCTCCGGCGGGGCGACCACCGATCTCAGCTTCGTGCCGGTCGCGTCGATCCAGCGGATCGAGGTGTTGCAGGACGGTGCCGCAGCGCAATACGGCTCCGACGCGATCGCCGGCGTCGTCAACATCATCACCAAGCGCGCGGCCAGCGGCGGCACCGTCGTGCTGAACGGCGGCAGCAATTACGAGAACGGCGGCAAAACCGCGACCGCCGCGGTCAATGCCGGGTTCGGGCTGGGCGATCACGGCTATCTGAACCTGACCGGCGAATATCGCTATCACGACTTCACCCAGCACGGCGCGTGCGACCGGCGCTATTTCGACCAGAACTGCGCGCTGACCGCGACCAATCCGGTCGTCGTCGCCGGGCTGAAGGCATCGCCCGGCTATCCGCGCGTCAACCGCATCAACGGCGATGCGACGTACAAGATCTACAACGCCACGTTCGACGCCGGTTACGAGCTGACCGATGCGGCGACCGTCTACGCCTTCGGCAGCTACGGCAACCGCACCGCCCGTTCGAACCAGAACTATCGTGACGGTGCGCGCGTGTCGGGCACCACCAGCACCGGCACCGTCGTCTATCCGCTGCCCAACGGCTTCTCGCCGCAGGAGGGGCTGCGCGAGGAGGATTTCTCGCTCACCTCGGGTCTGAAGGGCGCGGTATCGGGCTGGAACTACGACCTGTCGGCGACATATGGCCGCGACGCGGTGAAGATCGACACGCTGGGCTCGGCGCATCGCGTGATCTTCCGCCAGCTGCAGTCGCAGAGCGCGACCCCGCTGACCGACCTGCAACGCAATTTCTACGACGGGCAGCTGTCGAACGGCGAATTTACCGCCAACCTCGACCTGACGCACGAGTTCGCGGTCGGGCTGGCCAAGCCGGTGACGCTGGCGCTTGGCGCGGAATATCGCCGCGGCACGTACGAGATCGCGGCGGGCGAGTTCGCCGCCTATGCCTATGGCGGTGCGCAGGGGTATCAGGGCTTCGCACCGACCGACGCGGGCACGTATCGCCGCCGTTCGTACGCGCTCTACGCCGATCTGGCGGTCGATCCGACCGACGCCCTGCATGTCGAGGTGGCGGCGCGGCACGAGCATTTCTCCGATTTCGGATCGGTGCTGACCGCCAAGGGCACCGCGCGCTACGACTTCTCGCCTGCGTTCGCGCTGCGCGGCACGGTGTCGAACGGCTTCCGCGCGCCGACGCTGGCGGAGGAATATTATTCCGCAGTCAACATCGGCCCCGGCTATGTCTACGGCCAGCTGCCCGCCAATTCGGACGCCGCGCAGCTGCTGGGCTTCTCCCGGCTGAAGCCGGAGAAGTCGACCAACTATTCGTTGGGCATGGTCGCGCATCCCGCCCCCGCGCTTCAGCTGACGGTGGACGCGTATCAGATCAGGATCCGCGACCGCATCGTCGGGTCGGGCGACCTGTTCGGATCGAACGGATCGACGATCGTATCGCAGGCGGTGCTGGACGCGCTGGCGGCACGGCGCATCTCGCTGGCGGATGCGACCTCCTACGCGGGGATCGACATCTTCACCAACGGCGCCGACACGCGCACGCGTGGCGTGGAGGCGACCGCGTCCTATGCCAGCGACTTCGGCGATGCCGGGCATGTCGACTGGTCGCTGGGCGTCAATTACAACAAGACCGAGCTGACGAAGCTGATCGATCTGCCCGCCGCGGTGTACAATGCCGCGCAGGGGCAGACCGCGCTGATGACGCGCTATGCGATCGATGCGCTGACCACGGCGACGCCCCGGATGAAGGTGATCGCAGGGGCGACGTGGAATCGCGGGCCGCTGTCGGTCGACCTGCGCGAGACGATGTACGGCGAGACCAGCCAGCATCTGAGCCCCGACGGCTCGGGATCGGGCACCAATGCGCGGCTGGTGACGATCGGCACGACGTTCATCACCGACCTGGACGTCGGCTACAAGGTGACGCCGGCGGTGCGGTTCAATCTGGGCGCCAGCAACCTGTTCGACAAACAGGCGCCGCAGATGCCGACGATCGTCGCCAATGGCGTCACGCGACCGTTGCTCAACAACGTCTATCGGGCCGCCATCGCCTTCACGCCATGGGGCATCAACGGGGGCTATTATTACGCGCGACTGACGTTCAAGTTCTGACGTCGAACGACCCGGTTCTCCGCTTCGGGGGACCGGGCCAGAGCCTGGGGCCGTGCGACCGTCGATGACCGATCCCTTCGCCACCGCCGCCGCCGCGCTCGCGACCGACGCACCCGCCGCGGAGCGGCTGGCGCGGGGGCTGGTCGCGCGCTTTCCGGGCGACCCGCGCCCGCGGCTGATCCTCGCCTCCGCGCTGCGCCGGCAGGACGCTGCCGAGGCCGCGCTCGCGATCCTCGCCGATCTCGCGCGCGCCTTTCCCCGCGCCGCCCGCACTCGCTACGAACTGGGTCTGGCGCTGGGCATGACGGGTCGGCCGATGGAGGCCGCGACGCAGCTCGACGCCGCGGTACGACTCGACCCGTCACTGGCGGAGGCATGGGAAGCGTTGGCCGACGCCGCCTTCGCGATCGGCGACTATGCGCGAGAGGCGACCGCCCGGGCTGCGCTGGCGCGGCGCATCGGAGGCGACCCGGTGCTGGCGCCGCTCGCCGAAATGGTGACGCTGGGCGAATTCGATACCGCGGAGTCGCGGCTGCGCGCGCACCTGCTGACGCGGCCCAACGATGCCGAGGCGTTGCGGCTGCTCGCCGCCTGCTACGTCGCGGCCCGCGCGTTCGACGATGCGGAGACGCTGCTGCGCCACGCGCTGGCGATCGACCCGACGCTGACGCGCGCGCGCTTCGACCTCGCGCACACGCTGTTCGCGCGTCAACAGGCGGAGGCCGCGCTCGTCGCGCTCGCCCCGCTGGAGGCCGCCGACCCCGGCAACGCGGCCTATGCGAACCTTCGCGCGGGCTGCCTCGCGCTATTGGGGGACGACCATGGCGCGGAGGTGCTGCACCGCGACCTCGCGGCGCGCTACCCCGCCAATGCACGGATCGCGGTCAACCATGGCCACGCTTTGCGCACCAGCGGCCAGCGTGACGGGGCGATCGCCGCCTACCGCCGTGCGCTGACGCTCGACCCGCGCAACGGGGAAGCGTGGTGGAGCCTCGCCAATCTCAAAGTCGGCGCGCTAACCTCCGCCGACGAGGCGGCGATGCGCGCGCTGCTGGCCGACACCGCGCTGCCGGAGGCCGACCGGATGCGCGTGTCCTATGCGCTCGCGCGGCGACTGGAGGACGATGCGCAGGCGGAGGAGAGCTTCGCCTTCTATTCGCGCGGCGCCGCGATCGCACGCCGGCGCGCGGCTGCCGTCATCGACCACCGAGCGCATGCGGAGCGGGTCCGACGCTTCTTCACCGCCGAAGCATTCGCGGCCCGCGCCGGCTGGGGCGTCGACGACGCGGCGCCCATCTTCATCGTCGGGCTGCCGCGGTCCGGCTCGACGCTGGTCGAGCAGATCCTGGCCAGCCATCCCGCGATCGAAGGGACGATGGAACTGCCGTACATGGGCGCGATCGCCGCGCGCGTGGGCGACGACTGGGCGGCGCTGACGGGGGACGACGCGCGCGCGCTGGGCGAGGAATATCTCGCCCGTGCCGCCATCCATCGCCGGATGGGGCGGCCGCATTTCATCGACAAGATGCCCAACAACTTCCGGCACATCGGCCTGATCCGGCTGATCCTGCCGCGCGCCACGATCATCGACGTGCGACGCGCGCCGATGGCGGCGTGCTTTTCCTGCTTCAAGCAATTGTTCGCGGAGGGGCAGGACTATTCCTACGATCTCGACGACCTGGGCCAATACTACCGTCACTATCTGACGATCATGCGTCACATGGCGAAGGTTCAGCCCGGGGCGGTGCACCGCGTGATCTACGAGGATCTGGTCGATTCGACCGAGGCGGAGGTTCGCCGGCTGATCGCGGCCGTGGGATTGACGTTCGACCCGGCCTGTCTTCGGTTCTTCGACAACCGGCGTGCGGTCCGCACGGTGAGTTCCGAACAGGTTCGCCAGCCGATCTATCGCTCCGGCGTGGATCATTGGACGATGTTCGCCCCGTGGCTGGCGCCCCTGCGGCGCGCGCTCGGCGACGCGGTCGATGGCTGGCGTACGTAGGCATCGTCGCGCTGCCGCCTCGACGGGGACGATCGCCGTCCCAAGTGACCTATTTCGTTGGCATCCTGGTCGCGCTAGGTAGCCTCATGCGGGGAGGAAGGGTGAGTCACGAGGTGATCGATCGACAGCCGATCCACCTCGGCATGTTGGCCACCGGGCTGGCCTATTTCCTGGCGGCGCTGGGCTCGATGCTGCTGACCCTCAACGCCAAGGGGTTCGGGACGATCTGGCCAGCCAGCGGCATTCTGGTCGCCGCCTTGCTGATCTCTCGACCGAACCACGCCGCCGGACACCTGATGGCGGCCGCCGTCGCAAGCCTTGCGGCAAACCTGCTGTCCGGGGTCGGCGTCGCGAATGCCATGGCCTTCACCGCGGCCAATATCGTCGAGGCGACGATCGTCGTCCGGCTGTGCCGTCTGTGGAACGGCGGCGCACCACCCGACATGACCGCCCCGCGGCAGGTCGGCCGACTCGCCGTGTCGGCGGCCTGTGGTGCTGCGTGCAGCGCGATCCTCGCCACCTTCGTTTCGGGTGCGATCAGCATCGACTTCTTCGCGTCATGGTTCGTGACGGTGTCGCTCGGCATGATGATCGTCACGCCGCTGGTCCTGACCGGATGGACACTGACCCGCCGCACGAACCGCCTGCGGATCGATCGATCGGGGGTGGAGGTCTTCGCGCTGCTGGGGATGATGGCCTTGGTCAGCCTGCTGGTGTTCGGTCAGTCGGCGTATCCGATCCTGTTCGTTCCGATGCTGGCGCAGCTGGCCGTCACCTACCGGCTGGGGCCGTTCGGTGCGGCGGCGGGCGTCGTGATCGTGGCCTGCGTCGGGTCGGTGATGACCGCCCACGGATTCGGGCCGCTCACGCCGATCCATCTGACGACGGCGGCGCTCGTGTTCCTGCAATTCTACCTCCTGTCGCTCCTGATGTCCGCGCTACCGCTCGCCTCGTTGCTGGCGAAGCGCGACGAGCTGGTACGGCAACTCCGCATCGCCCACGAAGAGGCCGCCGAGAGGGCCACGCTGGCGATCGCTGCGGCGGACACCGACGAACTCACGGGCCTGGCCAGTCGCCGCTGCATCCTGGCGGTCCTCAACAATGCCCTGGCCCGCGGCCCGGTCGCCGTGGCGCTGATCGACGTCGACCATTTCAAGGCCGTCAACGATGGCTACGGCCATCAATCCGGCGACAGGGTGTTGCGACGCGTCGGCGATGCGATCGCCCGCGCGCTACGTGCGTCGGACCGCGGGGGACGCTTCGGCGGCGAGGAATTCCTGGCCATCCTGCAAGGCGCCGACATCGAGACCGCGATCGCCGTCGCGGAGCGCGTGCGTCGCGCGGTCGAAGCCTCCCAACCGGAAGAGGGCGACCCGCGCGTGACGATCAGCATCGGCATCTCGGCGGCGGGAAGAGGAGACGACGTCGAAACGCTGATCCACCGCGCCGACCGGGCGCTGTACTCCGCCAAACTGGCCGGGCGGAATCGCGTCCGGGCGGCCGAGAACTGCCTGGTCACATAGCCTCATCCCGACGTTTCGAGGCCTGTCGTCGGACGCATCGCGTCGGACCAACCGTCAGCGACAGTGGGGAAGCCGCCGTGCATGAACGGGACCGGGGCGGTGCGGGACGACGCGGTGCTTTCGACGTCCGCTGCATCCGTCGTGGACACCGCATTCGGCCACGACGTGACCGTCGCCCGCGCTTCGGGCGGTCGAGCCATGCGGCGCTGAACACCCCTTCAGGTTGCTTTCATTCCGTCGGAAAGCGGCGGGACTACCGACCGCCTGATGACGAACCCGGCACACCCGTGAATCCCCTGCTTCTTCTGGGCGCGCTTGCCGCTGCGCCGCAGGCGGTGCCGGCCCCGCCGGCCGATTCGGCCCCCGTCGGCCGGGAGGCGGCCGACGCCGTCACGGCCGCCGCGGAGCCGCCACTGATCCTCGACGCGCGCTACAAGGGCGATACGCTGGCGGTGGTCCGCGGCGGTGTCCAGCGCGGGGTGCGCTATCTCGACAATCTCGACGTGACGCTGGCCGCCGATCTCGACCGGCTGGCCGGCGTCAGGAACACCCGCGCTTTCGCCTACGGCCTCTACAACAACGGCACGTCCTTCTCGGCCACGCTGGCGGGGGATGCGCAGGTGGTGTCGAACATCGAAACGGGCATACGCGCCGCCCGCCTGTACGAGCTGTGGTTGGAGCATGGCGACGACGCGCTGTCGGTGCGGGCCGGGCTGTACGACGTCAGCACCGAGTTCGACGTGCTCGAATCCGCGGCGATGTTCCTCCACAGCGCACAGGGGACCGGGACCGACCTGTCGCAGAGCGGGAACAACGGCCCGTCGATCTTTCCTTTCACCTCCCCCGGCATCCGCGTCCAGGCGCGGGTCCGGGGCGATGCGCAGGCCGGACTGACGCTGCGCGCCGCTGTCCTCGACGGCACCCCCGGCGATCCCGACCATCCGCAACGCACCGTCATCCGCCTGCGCGAGCAGGACGGCGCGTTCATGATCGGCGAGGCGGAGTGGCGCATGAACGGCGTTCGGCTGTTGGCGGGCGCATGGCGCTATACCGCACGCTTCGCGCTGCAGGAGGATGCGGCAACGATGCGCAGCGGCAACGGCGGGGTCTATCTGCGGGGCGAGGTGCGCCTCGCCGGCGATGATCGCCGCGGTGTGACGGGCTTCGTCCGCACCGGTGTCGCATCGGGGCGGTTCAACGTCTTCGACCGGTTCGCCGGCGCCGGCATCACCGTCAACGGGGTGCTCCGCGACGACGGAGCGGACGCGCTGGGCCTCGCGGTCGCGCACGCCCGCACCACGCCGCGACTGCGCCCGCTGACGGAGGGCATGACCGCGGGCGAAACCGCGTTCGAGCTGACCTATCGCACGCGCGTGAACGCGCATCTGTGGGTACAGCCCGATCTGCAGTATATCGCCGACCCCGCGGCCATGTCGGCATCGCGCAACGTGTGGGTAGCGGGGGTCCGGCTGGAGCTGCGGTTGCGACCGTGACGATCGCGCGCAAGGGGCGTGCGGCGCGGCAGCCTGAACCGCACCTCAACGTGATTTCAGATATGCGCAGGGCTGCCGCAAGGTAGATAGGCGATATTTTTTCCCAAGCCCCGCGGTAGGAGGGGCGTGGGAGGGGTTATGACAAAATTGATGCTGCGCGTTGCGCTCTGCGCGACCGCAAGCCTGATCGCTACCGCCGCGGCGGCGCAGCAGGCCGAAACCGTGCAGGATGCGCGCGACGCCCGTATCGAGGCGAAGGGCGAGGCGGAGGTGGCCGCCGCCGCCGCGCGCGCCGACCCGGAGCTGACCGAAGCGGAGAAGCAGGAGATCGTCGTCACCGCGCGCTTCATCGACAGCGGCGCCAAATCGGCGACGAAGATGGACCTGTCGGTCAAGGACACGCCCTTTTCCGTGTCATCTTATTCGGAGAGCTTCCTGCACGCGTTGCAGGTGACGAAGGTCGACGATCTCTACAAGTATTTCACGGGCGTGCAGCGCTCCGGCGCGACCGGCACCGACTTGTCGATCCGTGGCTTCCGCTCGACGGTGATCGATCGCAATGCGCAGGTGACCGATGGCCTGCCCGGGCAGACGGTGCGCTTCGGCTCCACCGCCACGATCGCCACCGACCATGTCGAACTGGTCAAGGGGCCGGCGTCGGTCCTCTACGGTCAGGGGCAGCCGGGCGGGTTCATCAACGTCGTGTCGAAGAAGCCCGAGGGCGAATTCATGGCGAAGGTGGAGGCGATCGGTAACGTCTATCTCAGCTCGCTGGCGCACGATGCCGGCGGACTGTTGGCGATGGACGTCACCGGGCCGATCGACGCGAACGACACCGTCGAATATCGCATGATCGCGCAGACCGGCCGTACGCAGACGTTCCGCGACAATTCGTTCGAGCGCCCGCTGTTCCTCCAGCCGATGCTGGCTTGGAACGTCGGGCCGGCGACCCGGATCGTGGCGCAGGTCGAATATCGCCGCGTGAGCAACAACAACGACACGTATCTGATCGCGCCCAACGGCAGCGTCGACGCGCTGCCCAACTTCCGCACCAGCTATCAGTCGCCACAGGATTCGATCACCGAACGCGGCACCGCGGTCAGCGTGATGGTGGACCACCAGTTCGACAACGGCATCAAGTTCCACGTCGGTGGCCGCAGCGTCCACCACCGCGACGATTTCGCCTATTTCGATCCGGTCGGCCAGGTAACGGTATCGGGCAATCCCAACCGCGTGGCGCTGCGGGCGCGGCGCAACACCAACAAGCGCGCGTACAATTTCGTCGATGCCAACCTGTCGGTGCCGTTCACGGTCGGCGGCATCGCCAACAAGCTGCTGATCGGCGCAACCTATGGGGGCGAGGTCGCCGATTTCGAACGCTTCCAGCAGTATAACATCCCGACCAGCGGGACGGGGTCGTTCACGCTGGACCTCTACAATCCGGTCTATCCGGCCGGGCGCAGCGTGTACGATTATCCCGATCGGCCCAATACCGCCGCGGGCCTGCGCGGGCTGAACCATCAGTTTTCGACGCAGCGGTCGTTCGGCGCCTATGCGTCCAACCTGTTCACCTTCTCCGAGCATCTGAAGGCGATGGCGGGCGTCCGCCTCGCGCGTGAGACATCCAATTTCGTCGAGCTGAAGGTGGCGGGCGTGCCCAACCGGTCGCAGGCGTTCACGCGCGTCCTGCCGCTGGGCGGGCTGATCTACCAGCCGAACCGCGACATCTCGCTCTACACCAGCTACAGCACGTCGTTCGTGCCGGCGCCGCCGACCGCGGTCGACGTCAACAACGACAACCGCTTCGTGCCGACGACCGCGAACTCGATCGAGGCCGGGGTCAAGGCCGACCTGCTGGCGCGACGGATGAACCTGACCGCCGCGGTGTTCCGCATCGTCAAGAAGGGCGTCATCAGCACCTTCACGATCGGCTGCCCGCAGGTGGTGGGAACGTGCTCGCAACAAACGGGCCGCGAACAGTCCAAGGGGGCGGAGCTCGAGATCAACTATCGTCCGATCGACCCCCTTCAGATCGCGTTCGGCTATGCCCATACGATCGCGCGCGTGCTGGAATCGCCCGACGCGGTTCAGGTGGGCAAGCCGTTGTCGAATACGCCGACCGACTCGTTCCACGCGTTCAGCCGGCTCAACGACCTGGCCGGGGTGAAGGGTCTCGCGCTGGGCGCCGGCCTCGTCTACGTCGGCCCGCGCAACGGCCTGGTGCCGACCAGTGCCGCGCCCTTCGTCCTGCGGCTGCCGGCCTATACGACCGCGGACGCCGCCGTCTATTACGACGTCGGACGGTTCGAGATGACGCTGAAGTTCAGCAACCTGTTCGACGCCCGCTATATCGATGCCGCGTCCGCGTCGCAGGTCAGCGTCATTCCCGGCGCACCGCGATCGATGCAGGTGTCGGCTCGCATCCGCCTGTGACGCGATGCGCCACGCGCCCGCCTGAACCCGCTTTCAGGCGGGCTTCAGCGGGCGCGCAGCCCGACCTGCGATCCGGTGATCGCCACCATCCCCTTGCTCCTGCCCGGACGATGCCGCCATGCGTAACACGAAATCGGTCCTGATCTCCTCGCATCGCTGGCTGGGGCTGACCTTCGGGCTGCTCGGCATCTGGCTGGCGGTGACGGGCGCGTGGCTGGTGCTGCGCCCGCAGCTGGATCCGGTCATGGTCAGCCACACCACGCTGGCACAGGTATGTACGACGCCGCTGCCGCTCGACCGCATCGCCGCCGCGGCACAGGCCGCCTATCCGCAGGTGCCGGCCGAGTCCGTCTGGGTGAAATCGGACCCGCGTGCCGCCACGATGGTGCGGTTCAAGGATATGAACCAGGCCTATGTCGACGGCTGCACGGGCAAGGTGCTGGGGCAGCATCATCGCTATTCGGGCCTGTTCGGCTTCGTCGAATATCTCCACCGCTTCCGCTTCGCGCCGACCACCTATGTCGCGGAGTGGATCGGCGGCATCGGCGCGATCGTGATGGCGTTCGGGCTCGCGACGATCGGGCTGTATGCGTGGTGGCCGCGCCGCCGCGCCGCGGTGCGCGCCTCCGTCACGCTGAACCCGGCGCTGACCGGGCGCGCGCGCGCGCGCAACCAGCACAGCGTGGTCGGCGCCGTCGCCGCGCTCGTCATCTTCGTCGTGGCGGGGACGGGCGTGGTACAGGCGTTCAAGCCGGTCGAGCATCTGCTGTACGTCCTGAGCGGCACGGCGCCGCTGAAGAAGCCCGAGGTGGTTGACACGCCGCGCGGCGCCTCCGCGATCGAAACCGCGTGGCGCGGCACGGTGGCGCGCATGGGGGCGATGCCGACCAGCGCGACGATCCGGCTGGGCGGCAAGGGCAAGCCGTTCGAGATCTACGCCAATGCCGCCGACGCGCCACATGCGGAGGCGCGCACCTACGCCTATGCCGATCCCGCGACCGGCGCGATCCTGCGGTTCGTGCCCTATGCGGCCACGCCGATGGGCGAGCGCATCTACATGTGGATGCTGGCGTTCCACATGGGCATGGTGGGCGGTCCGCTGGGCGAGGCGCTGACGCTGCTGGCGATGCTGGCGATCCCGTTCCTGGGCTATACGGGCCTGCGCAGCTGGTGGCTGCGCAACCGCAAGGATCGCAGCGTGCCGGCGCGTGACGACAGCCTGTCGATGCGGGTCGTCGCGGTCGCCGACCGCGCCACCGGGGTTCGCGGCATCCGGCTGGCCGCGACCGACGGGCGCCCGCTTCCGGCGTTCGTCGCGGGCGGGCATATCGAGGTATCGACCGCGGACGGCACGCGGCGCGCCTATTCGCTGGTCAATGGCCCCACGGACCGCGACGCGTACGAGATCGGCGTGCGGCTGGTCGAGGAAGGTCGCGGCGGCTCGCTGCAGATGCACCGCCTCGCCGCGGGCGACCACGTGACGGTGGCGCGACCGCGCTGCCACTTCGCGCTGGATGCCGGCGCGTCGTTCAGCCTGCTGGTGGCGGCAGGCGTGGGCATCACCCCCCTGCTGTCGATGGCGCGCCATCTGGCGGCGGAAGGGAAGCCGTTCCGCCTCGTCTATTTCGGCCGCGATGCCGCGGGCATGGCCTATGTCGAGGAGGTGCAGAAGGAATTCGGCGCACGCGCCGTCATCCATGTCGGCGCCACCCGGATCGCCATCCCCGCCCTGGTCGCCGAGCAGCTCGACGATGCGCCGGCGGGCACACACCTCTACACCTGCGGGCCTGCGGGGTTCATGGACATGGTGCTCGACGAGGGACGCGCCGCAGGCCTGACCGAACCGGCGCTGCACCGCGAATATTTCGCCGCCGACCCCGCGACGCTGGGTGGCCCGCGCGCGGCGTTCCAGCTGACCCTCGCGCGGTCGAACCGGATCGTCCCGGTCGACGAGGGGACGACGATCCTCGACGCGCTGGGTGCACAGGGGATCGCCGTTCCCAGCTCGTGCGAACAGGGCATCTGCGGCAATTGCCTGACCCGCGTCGTCTCGGGCGAGGTCGATCACCGCGACAGCTATCTGTCCACCGCCGAAAAGGCGCGCGGCGACTGCATGCTGATCTGCGTGTCGCGGGCGAAGGGGACGAACCTGGTGCTGGACGTCTGATCCCCGGGGGGAGGGTCAGATCGGCAGGCTGACCCAGAAGATCGTCCCCGGCCCATCGTCGCGCGGCCGGTTGCCGATCATCCCCCCGTGCAGCGCGACGATGCTGCGGCAGATCGCGAGGCCCAACCCGGTGCCGCCCTCGTTCTTCGTGACGAAGCGATCGAAGATCCGCTCGCGGTCCTCCTGCCGCAACCCGGCGCCGCGATCGGCCACCTCCATCGTCCAGCCGCGCGGCCCCTGGCGCGACAGGATCTCGATCGTCCCGCCGGCGCGCTCGCGCGTGGCGCGGATCGCGTTGGTGAGCAGGTTGAGCAGCACGTGGCGCAGCCATTTGGCGTCGAACGGCACGTCGCCGTCGCCGCGATGGACGATCTCGACCGACACCCCGCCGTCGTCCGCAAGCGCGATCGCATCCTCGCGGAACGATTCGACGAAATCCGCCGGACGGCGCGGCGCGATGTCGAGCGGCAGCGTGCGCGAATCGGTGCGCGACAGGATCAGCAGATCCTCGATCATCGCGGTCAGGTGCAGCACCTCCTCCAGTTGCGCGGTGACCGAGCGTTCCTGCGTCGCGTCGAGGTCGCCCGAGGACAGCAGCCGCTCGGCATGCAGGCGGATCAGCGACAGCGGCGTCTTCAATTCGTGCGACGCGTCGGCGGTGAAGCGGCGGATCTGGCGGAAGCTCGCCTCGATCCGCTCGAACATCTCGTTGAGCAGGCGCGCCAGATCCCCGACCTCGTCGTCGACCTTCTGCACCGCGATCCGCTCGGCCAGATTATCCGACGTGATGCGCTTCGTCGTCTCCGCGATCGACCGCAGCGGGCGCAGCGCCAGCTGGCTGATGAGGAAGCCGAAGCTGGTGCTCGCGATCAGCATGATGACCGCGATCATCACCGCGACCTCGATATAGCTCTGCATCATGTCGTCGACGGAATCAGTCGGCGTGCCGATCAGCACCTGCATGCCGAGCGGGCCGGGGTATCGCCGCACGCGCAGCGATTGTCCGCCGGCGTGCAGGATCGACACGCCCTCGCCGATCGCATCCGCGCCCGCCGGCAGTATCAGCGGGCGACCATGCAGGTTGCGCGACAGGAACAGCGGCCGTCCGCTCGCGTCGCGGATCTCGGTGACGAACAGCGCGGCCGAATTGTCGGTCGTCCGGCGCAGCCGGGTTTCCAGCACGGCGGGATCGCGGCTGGGGTCGTCGGGGTGCAGGTGGGTGTTGATGCGCCCGGCGTCGGTCGCGATCAGCGTGTCCAGATTGTGCACCATCTTCGACTGGAGCAAACCATAGCCCAGTGTCAGCAGCGCCGCGCTGGAGACGGTGGCGCTCAGCGCGTAGACGGTCGTCAGCCGTCCGGCGAGCGACCTCACAGCAGCTGGTATCCCACGCCGCGCACGGTGCGGAACACCTTCTCGCCGTCCGCCTCCAGCCGGTTGCGCAGGCGGCTCATGTAAACGTCGAGCAGATTGGTATCGACGTCGAAGTTGGACGCCCAGATCCGCTCCGTGATGAAGGTGCGCGTCAGCACGCGCCCGGCGTTCTGCAGGAACACCTCCATCAGCGCGAATTCGCGGCTGGTCAGCTCCACCGGTCTGTCGTCCATCGTCAGCGTGTGGCTTATCAGGTCGATCTTCAGGCTGCGGTGGGTGATGACGGTCCGCTTCACCGCGGCCTGGCGGCGCAGCAGCGCGCGCACGTTGGCCAGCAGTTCGTCGACGCTGAACGGCTTGGGCAGATAGACGTCGGCCCCCAGGTCCAGCCCCGTGACCCGGTCGTCGACCGCGCTGCGCGCGCTCAGGATCAGCACCGGCTCGTCGAACCCCGCCTCGCGCCAGCGCCGCAGCAGCGTCAGTCCGTCGCCGTCCGGCAACCCCAGGTCGAGCACGACGAGATTGAAATTGGCCTCCGCCAGCCGGTCTTCGGCCTCGCGGCACGAGGCTGCGGCGACGACGGTATGGCTCAGCTCGCTCAGCGCCTTGCGGACGAACTGACCGACCTTCTCGTTATCCTCGACGACGAGGATCTTCATGCTTCCTCCCCCCGGCGTTGCCGCCTGTTCCCCGCGCGAAGGGATAGACGGAAATCGGCGCTTTTCCAACCTTCGCGCGCTTTCTGAAGGCGTGTCCAAGGCTGATTTCAGGCGCCTTTCAGGCGGCTGGCCTAGCGCTACACCGGGACCACCGCATCGACGGCGGACCGGGGTGCGGAGGGGAAGGACGATGGACATGATGACAGGCACGCTGGCCGACGAAACGCCGGCCGCCGCGCCGCCGAAGGGGTGGCGCCGACTCGGGGCGCTGCGCATCGGCATCATCCCGCTGCCGATCTATGCGCTGATGGTGCTGGTGGTCGCCGGGCTGCTGGCGGTCGACGACATCCGCACCGACATCCTCACCAACATCCTGATCCTGTCGCTCGGCGGATTCACCGCGGCGGAGATCGGCCGCCACCTGCCGCTCGTCCGCCGCATCGGCGCGCCGGCCATCGTCGCCACCTTCGTGCCGTCGTACCTGGTCTATGCCGGCATCCTGCCGATGCCGGTCATCGCGTCGGTGACCGCGTTCACCAAACAGTCCAACTTCCTCTATCTCTTCATCTCCGCCATCATCGTCGGCTCGATCCTGGGGATGGATCGCGGGATGCTGGTGCGCGGCTTCCTGAAGATCTTCGTGCCGCTGGCCTGCGGCAGCGTCGCCGCGGCGCTCGCCGGCACCGCGATGGGGATGATCGTCGGCATCGGCGCCGAGCGCGCCTTCTTCTATATCGTGGTGCCGATCATGGCCGGCGGCGTGGGCGAGGGAGCGATCCCGCTGTCGATCGGCTATGCCACGCTGACCGGGGTCGAACAGGGGCGCGTCTTCACACAGATCCTGCCCTCTGTGATGATGGGCAGCCTGACCGCGGTGCTGATCGCGGGCACGCTGAACCACGTCGGGCGGCGTTATCCCGCGCTGACCGGCGAGGGGCGACTGTCGCCCGCCGACGTCCGCTTCGATCCCGCGCGCGCCGCGGCGGAACCGGTCGCGACCCCGCTCGAGCATGTCGCGGCAGCGGGGCTGATGGCGGTGACGCTGTACATGATCGGCGAACTCGCCCACGCGGTCCTGCACTGGCCCGCGCCGATCGTGATGCTGGCGATCGCGGTCGCGCTGAAACTGGCGCGGCTGGTGCCGCCCGCGTTCGAGCGCAGCAGCGCGAAGGTCAGCCGCTTCTTCTCGATCGCGGTCACCTATCCCCTGCTGTTCGCGATCGGGGTGTCGATGACGCCGTGGGAGGAACTGATCGACGCCTTCCGCCTCGACAATATCGCGGTGATCGTGACGACGGTGGCGACGCTGATCGCCACCGGCTTCCTGATCGCGCGGCGGATCGGCATGTATCCGATCGACGTCGCGATCGTGAACGCCTGCCACAGCGGTCAGGGCGGCACCGGCGACGTCGCGATCCTGACCGCGGCGGAGCGGATGCCGCTGATGCCCTTCGCGCAGATCGCGACCCGGATCGGCGGCGCGATCACGGTGCTGATCGCGCTCGTCGCGATGCACGCGCTTCGATAGCCGGCCGGGTTAGAGGAACGGTCAGCCCCCTCGCCCTTCGCGGCCGGCGGTGACATCGGGTGCGATCAGGACGATCTCGCAATGTCCGTCCAGCGGGGCCAGGCAATATTCCACCCCGTGCGGGACGACGATGAACTCGCCCTCGCCGACCGTCTCCTCGCGGTCGCGGAACTGCACGCGCAGGCCGCCGCGGTGGACGAAGATCATCCGGTCCCCGTGCCGGTGAAAGCGCCATGCCTGTTCGCCGGTCAGACGAACGAGGGTGATCTGCATGTCGTTGATGCGATCGAGCGTCCTGGGAGCGCCATCGTCGCCGACCGCGCCGAACGACCCGGCGAGGTTGCGCTTGTGCAGCGGCGAGAGGTGCCGGTTCAGCGCCGCTACATCGCGAATGATTGCAGCCAGTTGGCCGGCGACGGTCTTGTCCTCGGCGGGATACAACCCCTCGAGCGCGGCGGTGCCGATCGTGAAGCCGGCGCCGCCGGCGTCCTTCACCACGCCGATCCGCGCCGCAGTGGCGATCGACCCCGCCATGATGACCGGCTTCGTCACGGCGGCGCACACCGCCGTCATCAAGGCGGGCACGTCACCCGCGAACCGATAGGCGAGCAGGTCGAGGCCGTCCACGCCGTCGCGCGCGGTCATCGCCCGCGCACTGGCGACGATCTCGTCGATGCTTCCCTCCAGCACGCTCGGATGACCGACGATCCGACCCGGGAAGGGATAATAATGGATGCCGGTCCCCGCCACGATCGGCAGCACGTCGTCGACGCGCGTGCCGCCGAGCAGGATGTCGACCCCGATCTCGACCGCCGCCCGCGCGGACGCCACCTCGCTCGCGGGATCCAGCGACACCACCTCCAGATAGGACGTCGCGCCCCCTTCCTTGATCGTGCGGTTGAGTGCCTTCAGCTGATCGATCGGCAGGCCGATGTCCTTGAAACCGATATGGCGGACACCCAGCCGCAGCGCGGTGTCGAGATGGTCCGCAGCGTCCGCGACCGTACGATCGTTGCGCGTCAACATGAAGATGAAGCGAAGGCCCATCAGTAGATTCTCCGGGGTACGTCATTCGCGTTCGTCGCCTCGACGAGGCGTCGGGCTAGGCGAGCGACCGTCTCGAAGGCGCGCAGATCGTCCAGGGACAGAATGTCCGATCGCTTCATCGACACGCCCTATCATGCGGGCATCGTCGAACCAATTCCATCAGCCGGACGGATGAGCCGCCGCTCGAACAGCCCACGGTTCGGCTCAGCGACGCAGCGGAAGGTCGCGGCGCAGGTAGACGAGCAGGTGCGCATCCTCCCGCGGGGCGGTCGCCACACGGCGATAGTCGCTGGCGAGCGCGGCGGCGACCAGCGGCTGCGTCGCGCGGTTCCACGGCGCCATCGGCATGTCCATCGTGACGATCACCGGCGGGCGGCGCGACAGGATGCGGCGCACCTCCGCTGCCTCGTCCACGCCGGTCGCGCCCTGTTCGGCCTCGTACGCGAGCGTCGACGGAAAGGCGTAGGCGGTGGGGATGCACGCGTCGGCGAGCAGGTAGAGGACCGAATCGCCGGCAAAGACGAACGGGCAATCGCCACGATCGTTCGCCGCCATCACCCGGCCGACCGCGCGCGCGCCGTCCGCGTCGGTCGGGACCAGCAGCACGCGCGCGACGAACAGGGTCAGGCCATAGCCGAGCAGCGCAGGCGCCGCGGCGCGCCAGCGGCCCAGCACGGGTGCGGCGATCATCGCCAGCGGCACCAACAGCGGCAGCGCATAATGATCGAAGAACGCACCGATCATCGCGAAGGCGACGAGCGCGGCGGCAAGCCAGCCGAAGGCGATCAGCCGCTCGGGCGGGCGGGGCCGGCTCCGCCAGGCGAC
>CAJYKB010000078.1 GCA_913774925.1 uncultured Sphingomonas sp.
CACCAGCGCATCCACCCGCGCCCAGTCAATCAGCGCCGCGATCCGCTCCAGACGCGCATTCCGCCCAAAGCCCGCCGGCAAGAACGCCACCGCAAATCCACGCTGTTCCATCGACGCCGCTCCTTCAGCAGCATCGAATCATTTCCATACCAAAACGTCAGCACCTTTCGCAGAGGTCTCGGGCAAGTCCGGGGTGACGGTTGGAGGAGGCAGTCGTCACCAGCCTCGCGTCGTGGAAAGCGGGACCCCGGCTCAAGGCCGGGGTGACGCATGTGGTCAGCGATCCCGTCGGCCGAGCAGCCGTAGCCGCAGCGCGTTCAGCTTGATGAAGCCGGCCGCGTCGCGCTGGTCGTAGGCGCCCTGATCGTCCTCGAACGTGACCACCTTCTCCGAATAGAGCGAGTGCGGCGACTTGCGCCCCGTCACGATGCACGAGCCCTTGTAGAGGTTCAGCCGGACGGTGCCGGTCACCTTCTCCTGGCTGTAGTTCACCGCGGCCTGGAGCATCTCGCGCTCGGGCGAGAACCAGAAGCCGTTGTAGACCAGCTCGGCATAGCGCGGCGCCAGCTCGTCCTTCAGGTGCGCGGCGCCGCGGTCGAGCGTGATCTGCTCGATCCCGCGATGCGCCATCGCGTAGATGGTGCCGCCGGGGGTCTCGTACATGCCGCGGCTCTTCATGCCGACGAAGCGGTTCTCGACCAGGTCGAGGCGACCGATGCCGTGCTTGCGGCCGAGTTCGTTCAGCTTCGCGAGCAGCGACGCGGGGCTCAGCGCCTCGCCGTTGACCGCGACGCCGTCGCCGCGCTCGAAATCGATCGTGATCGTCTCGGGCTGGTCGGGCGCGTCCTCCGGGTTGACGGTGCGCGAATAGACATAGTCGGGCACCTCGTCCCAGGGATCCTCCAGCACCTTGCCCTCCGACGAGGTGTGGAGGAGGTTGGCGTCGGTGGAGAAGGGCGCCTCGCCGCGCTTGTCCTTGCTGACCGGGATCTGGTGCGCCTCGGCGAATTCGATCAGCTTCGTGCGGCTGGTCAGGTCCCACTCGCGCCACGGCGCGATCACCTTGATGTCCGGGTTGAGCGCATAATAGCCCAGCTCGAAGCGGACCTGGTCGTTGCCCTTGCCGGTGGCGCCGTGGCTGACCGCATCGGCGCCGACCATCTGGGCGATCTCGATCTGGCGCTTGGCGATCAGCGGGCGCGCGATCGAGGTGCCGAGCAGGTACGTCCCCTCGTACAGCGCATTCGCGCGCATCATCGGGAAGACGTAATCCTTGACGAATTCTTCGCGCAGGTCGTCGATGAAGATGTGCTCGGGCTTGATCCCCATCAGCTCGGCCTTCGCGCGCGCCGGCTCAAGCTCTTCGCCCTGACCGAGATCGGCGGTGAAGGTCACGACCTCGCAGCCATATTCGGTCTGAAGCCACTTCAGGATCACGCTGGTGTCGAGACCTCCCGAGTAAGCGAGGACGACGCGCTTGATCTGATCGGTCATGAGGCAGGCTCCTTTCGGGCGGGCGGCTAGGCGATTGCGCCGGTCAGGGCAACCATCTTGCCGCGCTTCCTGATCTGCCGCATGACGCGATGTAACAAGGTAACAGAGGATACCAGGGGTTATGAGGAAATGGACCGCGCTGTCGCTCGCCACGATGCTGACCGCGACGCCCGCGCTGGCGGACGAGGGGATGTGGACGTTCGACGCCTTCCCCGCGGCGCGGATGAAGGCGGCCTACGGCTGGGCACCCGATCAGGCGTGGCTGAACCGCGTGCAGGCCGCGGCGGTGCGGCTGACCGGCGGGTGCTCCGCGTCGTTCGTCAGCGGCGAGGGGCTGATCCTCACCAACCATCACTGCGTCGCGCAATGCGCGTCGGACCTGTCGTCGAAGGACAAGGATTACCTCGCCGACGGCTTCATCGCCGCGGATCGCGCGCGTGAGATGAAGTGCCCCGGGCAGCAGGCGGAGGTGGTGACCAGCATCACCGACGTGACCCCGCGCGTGACGCAGGCGGTCGGCGCGCTCGCCGGACAGGCGCTGACCAAGGCGCGCGACGCGGCGATCGCCGGGATCGAGGCGGAGGGCTGCACCGACAAGGCGACGACGCGCTGCCAGGTGGTGACGCTGTACGGCGGTGGCCAGTACAAGCTGTATAAGTACCGGAAGTATTCGGACGTGCGCCTCGCCTGGGCGCCGGAATTCGCGGCGGCGTTCTTCGGCGGCGATCCCGACAATTTCAATTTCCCGCGCTACAACCTCGATGCGTCGTTCCTGCGCGCCTATGAGAATGGCAAGCCCGCGGTGACGCCGCAGCATCTGACATGGAACCCGCGCGCGCCGATCGCGAACGAGGCGACGTTCGTCGTCGGCAATCCCGGGCGCACGCAGCGGCTGCTGACGCAGGACCAGCTGGAGATCCAGCGCGAGCTGTCGCTGCCCCTGACCACGACGCTGCTGTCGGAGTTCCGCGGCCGCCTGATCGCGGCGGGCGAGCAGTCGGCGGAGCGCAAGCGCGAGGCGGCGGACACGCTGTTCGGGATCGAGAACAGCTACAAGGTCTATTGGGGGCAGGCGCGCGCGCTGGACGACAATGCCTTTGCCGCACGTCTGGCGCAGAACGAGGCCGAGCTGAAGGCCAAGGCGGGCAAGGGCGCCGGCGATCCGTGGGGCGACATCGCCAGGGCGGACGTGTCCTTGCGCAACATGTTCCTCGACTATTACTTCCTGGAGCAGCGCGCGGGCTGGGGATCGCAGCTGTATAGCTATGCCCGCACGCTGGTGCGCGCCGCGGCGGAGCGCGAGAAGCCCAATGCCGAGCGGCTGCCGGGCTACACCGATTCGCAGCTGCCGCTGCTGGAGAAGCAGGTGACGGACGCGGTGCCGACCTATCCGTGGCTGGAGAAGACCGCGCTGTCGTTCTGGCTGTCGAAGACGCGCGAATATCTGACCGCGGACAACCGCCAAGTGAAGGCGCTGCTGGGGCGCGATTCGCCCGAGGCGCTGGCCGACCGGCTGGTCGACGGCACGACGCTGGCCGATCCGGCGGTGCGCGCCAAGCTGTTCGAGGGCGGCATGGCCGCGATCCGCGCGTCGAAGGATCCGATGATCCAGTTCGCGCTCAAGAACGATCCTGCGGCGCGCGCGCTGCGGACGGCGTACTCGGAGCAGGTCGACGCGCCGGTGACCGCGGCGCAGGCGAAGCTCGCGCGCGCGCGCTTCGCGGCCTATGGCGCGGCCAACTACCCCGACGCGACGTTCACGCTGCGGATCAGCTACGGCAAGGTCATGGGCTGGATGGAGCGTGGGCGCGAAGTGCCGTACAGCACGACGGTCGCTGGCCTGTACGAGCGCGCGACCGGACAGGACCCGTTCGTGCTGGCCAAAGCCTATGCCGCGAAAAAGGCGCAGCTGGACCTCAATACCACGTTCGACTTCGTGACGACCAACGACATCATCGGGGGCAATTCCGGCTCGCCGGTGATCGCGAAGGACGGGTCGGTGATCGGCGCGGCGTTCGACGGCAACATTCACTCGCTGGGCGGCAACTTCGGCTATGATCCGGCGCTGAACCGCACCGTGGTGGTGTCGACCGCGGCGGTGCAGCAGGCGCTGGAGAAGGTGTATCCGGCGCCTGCGCTGGTGCGCGAGCTGGCGGCGCGCTGACGTCACGCCATACCGTCATCCCCGCCTGCGTGGGGATGACGAATGTGTGGGAAGGCCGCCCGTTCAGCGCGGGTAAAAGCGGCGGCGGCGAGATGGGTCGCATGAAGATGCTCCTTCCTCTCGCCGCCGCCACCGTTGCGATCGTCGCCACCCCCGCGCTTGCGCAGGAGACGCGCGCCACCGCCACGCAGAAGCTGGACGCGGAATTTGCCGCGTCGGACACCAACAAGGACGGCTTCCTGTCGCCCGCCGAGATCGAGGCGAGGATGGCGAAGATGAAGCTGGGCGGCGGGCGGACGCTGGACGCGACGCACGCCAAGCGGGTCGCGGCGCTGTTCCTGGCGCGCGCGGACACGAACAAGGACGGCAAGGTGAGCCAGGCCGAATCGGCGGCACTGATGGGGCAGGTGTTCTCCGCCTACGACCTCAACCGCGACGGCAAGGTGGATGCGGCGGAACTGGCGAAGGCGCGCGCCGCGGCGAAGGGGGCGGCGGGCGCCAAGTAAGGACCCTTCCGGTTCCCCGGCGAAGGCCGGGGTCCAGGTGGGAGCGGTAGCGGTATCTCACGTGCGGCCCGCAACTGGGCCCCGGCCTTCGCCGGGGAACAGGTAACGCGAGGCCTCACCCCCGCAGCGTCCGCTCCGCCTCCAGCATGTAGTCGCGCGTCAGCGGCAGGGTCATGCGGTCGCGGCTGAACTGGATCTGGAAATTGACCAGCGATCCGTTGGTGAAGCTGACGATCGCGCCCGCGAGGTAGAAGGTCCACATGCGGTAGAAGCGCTCGTCGTACAGCGCGACGATCGCCTCCCTGTGCGCGACGGTGCGGTCGTACCAGGCGCGCAGCGTATAGGCGTAGTGCATCCGCAGCACCTCCACGTCGGTGACGAACCAGCGGATGAAGTCGTTCGCCGCCAGCGTCTCCGACAGCGACGGGATGTAGCCGCCGGGGAAGATATATTTGTCGGTGAACTTGTCGGTGAAGTTGGGGCCGTCGGCGCGGCCGATCGTGTGGAGCAGCATCACGCCGGTGGGGGTGAGCAGGTCGCGGCATTTGGAAAGGTACGTGCGGAAGTTACGCGCGCCGACATGCTCGAACATGCCGACCGAGACGATGCGGTCGAACTGGCCGCCCAGGTGGCGATAGTCGATCAGCTCGAACCGCACCTTTTCGGCGACGCCCGCGTCCTGCGCGCGGCGCTGCGCGACCTTCAGCTGTTCGTCGGATAGCGTGATGCCCAGCACCTCGGCGCCGGTCTTTTCATGAATGTAGAGCGCCATCCCGCCCCAGCCGCAGCCGATGTCGAGCACGCGCATCCCCGGCTCGATCGCCAGCTTTGCGACGATATGCGCCTTCTTGTCGGCCTGCGCCTGTTCCAGCGAATTGTCCGGGTCGGTGTAATAGGCGCAGCTGTATTGCTTGTCGGCGTCGAGGAAGAGGTCGTAGAGCCGGTCCGACAGATCGTAGTGATGCTTCACGTTGCGGCGCGACGCGATCGCCTGATTGGCGGTCAGCGCGTGGCGGACCTTGCCCTTCAGCGTGCGCCAGCGGTTGGCGGCGAGGCGGTTGGTGCCGTTCTCCCAGCGCGAATTGCTGGTGGCGAGCATCAGCAGGTCGAGGATGTCGCCCCGCTCGATCGTCAGCCGCCCGTCCATGAACGCCTCCGCCACGCCCAGCGAGGGGTCGGCGATGATCGCGCGATAGACCGAGGTGTCGTGGATCGTGAAGGCGACGGGCGCGAGCGCGGGGTCCGGGGTGCCGAAGGTGGTTGTGCTGCCGTCCGGCTTGGTGAGGGTCAGTTCGCCGCGCTGGATCGCGCGGCGCAGGAAGTGATCGATCAAGGCCATGCCGCGCCTGCTAAACCCATGCCACCGGGCCTCGCAACCGTTGCATGGGGCGTTGCATGGATGGGGCGGACGCCGTAGGCGCTCGCTTCCATGCGCTACCTCAGCACCCGTGGCTCCGCCCCCGTCCTCGACTTCGCCGGCGCGACGCTCGCCGGGCTCGCCTCCGACGGCGGGTTGTATGTGCCGGAGGCGTGGCCGACGCTGTCGAAAGACGAGATCGCGGCACTCGCCGGGCTGTCCTATGTCGATACCGCGGTGGCGGTGATGGCACCCTTCGTCGAGGGTTCGCTGACGCGTGAGGAACTGCGCGGGCTGTGCGAGGCGGCGTACGGGCGGTTCAGCCACGAGGCGATCACCCCGCTGGTGCAGATCGACCACGACCAGTGGCTGCTGGAGCTGTTCCATGGCCCGACGCTGGCGTTCAAGGACGTGGCGCTCCAGCTGCTGGGGCAGCTGTTCGAGCGGTTCCTGCGCGGCACCGACACGCATCTGACGATCGTCGGCGCGACCAGCGGCGACACCGGGTCGGCGGCGATCGACGCGGTGGCGGGGCGCGAGGGGATCGATATCTTCATGCTCCACCCCGAAGGACGGGTGAGCGACGTCCAGCGGCGCCAGATGACGACGGTGGGGGCGCCCAACGTCCATAACATCGCGATCCGCGGCGACTTCGACACCGCGCAGGCGCTGGTGAAGGCGATGTTCAACGACCCTGCCTTCTCCTCGCGGTTCCGGCTGTCGGCGGTTAATTCGATCAACTGGGCGCGGCTGATGGCGCAGGTGGTCTATTATTTCTACGCCGCGGTGCGGCTGGGCGCGCCCGGTCGCGCGGTCGCGTTCAGCGTGCCGACGGGCAATTTCGGCGACGTGTTCGCGGGTTATGTCGCCAGCCGCATGGGACTGCCGGTGGCGAAGCTGGTGGTGGCGACCAACGTCAACGACATATTGGCGCGCGCACTGACCACCGGCGACTATTCCAGTCGCCAGGTGGTGCCCACCCCGACGCCGTCGATGGACATTCAGGTGTCGAGCAATTTCGAACGGCTGCTGTTCGACGTCGGCGCGCGCGACGGCGCCGCGCTGGGCGAGCAGATGCGCGGGTTCGAGAGCAGCCGCGCGATGCAGCTGACCAATGCGCAGCGCGAAGGCGCCGCGGCGCTGTTCGTCGGCGAGCGCGTCGATGTCGATGGCATGGCGGTGGCGATGCGTGCGGCATGGGAGCGCGCGGGGCAGGTGATCGACCCGCATACCGCGATCGCGCTGTCCGCCGCCCGGCAGCATGCCACCGCGGACGCGCCGATGGTGACGCTGGCGACCGCGCATCCGGCGAAGTTCCGCGACGCGGTGGAGCGCGCCACCGGCGTGCGCCCGCAGCTGCCCGCGCGGGTCGGCGACCTGTTCGAGCGCGAGGAGCGGTTCGTGACGCTGGACGCCACCTATGACGCGGTGTCCGGGCATATCGCGCAACGCGCGGTGCCGCGCCGCTGATGCAGCTGGTCACGCTCACCGGCGAGCCGTGGGCCGATTACGGGCTGATCGACTCGGGCAACGGGCGCAAGCTGGAGCGCTACGGCCGGTTCCGCTTCATCCGCCCCGAGGCGCAGGCGCTGTGGGCGCCCGCCAGTGAGGACTGGCAGGCGCATGGCGAGTTCGTGCCGGGCAGCGACGAGGACGGCGGCGGGCAGTGGCATTTCCGCCAACCCGTCCCGCGCGAGGGCTGGCCGCTGAAGTGGAACGAGGTGCGCTTCACCGCGCAGACGACGCCGTTCCGCCACCTGGGATTCTTCCCCGATATGGCGCCGGTGTGGGACTGGATGCGCCAGCAGGTGGCGGGGAAGGAGGCGCCCGAATGCCTCAACCTGTTCGGCTATACCGGGGTCGGCACGCTGGCGATGTCGGCCACCGGCGCGAAGATGGTGCACGTCGATGCCTCGAAGAAGTCGGTCGAGGCGGCGCGCGGCAATGCGGCGCTGTCCGGGCTGTCGGACGCGCCGATACGCTGGCTGATCGATGACGCGGCGAAATTCGTCGCGCGCGAGGTGCGGCGCGGGCGGCGCTATGATGGCATCCTGCTCGACCCGCCCAAATACGGGCGCGGTCCCGACGGCGAGGTGTGGCGGCTGGAGGAGCATCTGCCTGCGCTGATCGCGGATTGCCGCCGGCTGCTGGATGCCGAGTCGCGCTATCTGTTCCTGACCGTCTATGCGGTGCGGATGTCGGCGGTGGCGATCGGCGAGATGCTGCGCCAGGCGTTCGCGGACCTGCCCGGGACGGTCGAGGCGGGCGAGCTGGCGGTGCGCGAGGAAGCGCGCGGGCTGGCGCTGCCGACTGCGATCTGGGCGCGGTGGAGCCGGTGAGTTCGTGACGCGTCACCCCGGGCTTGACCCGGGGTCCCGCTCTCTACGGCGGCGCAGAAGAGGTGGGAACCCGGCTCAAGGCCGGGGTGACGGTTGCTGTTGGGTGGCCCCCCTCCTAACCTGCTGACCGGGCGGGGATGATTCGGGAGCGGCCATGACCGACGACAGCATGCGCGATCGCGCGATCCGCCTGTACGATGATTTCACGCACGAGCATCGCGACCGGCGGACGCTGCTGCGCCAGATGACCGCGCTGGCCGGCTCGACGGTGGCGGCGGAGGCGCTGATGGCGGGCATCGCCGCCTCGCCCGCGGCGGCGGCGATCGTGGCGCCGGACGACAAGCGACTTCGGCTGCTGAAGCAGCGGTTCACGGTGGCGCCGGGCGTCCAGCTGATCGGCTATTTCGCGTCGCCGAATACGGCCGGCAGGCGCCCCGCGGTGATCGTGGTGCACGAGAATCGCGGGCTGACCCCGCATATCGAGGATGTCGCGCGGCGGCTGGCGCTGGCGGGGTTCGACGTGGTCGCGCCCGATTTCCTGACGCCGCAGGGCGGCACGCCGACCGACGAGGACAGGGCGCGCGAGCTGATCGCGCAGGCCGATTACGATGCGGTCATCGCCGCGGCGGTGGCGACGATCGGCTATATGGCGAAGGGCGCCAGGGGCACGCCGCGCAAGGTCGGCATCGTCGGCTTCTGCTGGGGCGGAGCGCTGGTCGACCGCGTCGCGCTGGCCGCGGGCGCGCGGCTGGGGGCGGGGGTGAGCTATTACGGACCCGCCCCGGCGCCGGAGGAAGCCGCGAAGGTCCGCACGCCGCTGATGCTGCATTATGCGGGCAAGGATGCACGCGTGGCGCAGACTGCAGAGCCGTGGGTCGCCGCGCTCAAGGCGGCAGGCAAGCCGGTCGAGGCGTTCACCTATCCCGGCGTCGACCATGCGTTCAACAACGACACCTCGCCGCAGCGGTATGACAAGGCGGCGGCCGACCTCGCCTGGGGCCGGACGACCGCGTTCCTGCACCGCCATCTCGACCGCTGAGGAGACCCGACGTGACGCTCACCTTCTACACCAACCCGATGTCGCGGGGGCGGATCGCGCGGTGGATGCTGGAGGAGGTCGGCGAGCCGTACGAGACGGTGCTGGTCGACTGGCAGGACAAGCCCGCCGCGCTGCTGGCCGCCAATCCGCTGGGAAAGGTGCCGACGATCGTCCACGACGGCGCGGTAGTGAGCGAGGCGGCGGCGATCTGCGCCTATCTGGCCGACGCCTTCCCGCAGGCCGGGCTGGCGCCGCAAGGGGCGGAGCGCGCGCCCTATCATCGCTGGATGTTCTTTACCGCCGGGCCGCTGGAGGCGGCGATGATGGACAAGGCGCTGGGCGTCACAGTGCCCGCGGAGAGCGAGGGGATGGTGGGCTATGCCAGTTTCGCGCGCGCGGTCGATGCGTTCGAGGCGGCGGTGTCGGCGCATGACTATGTCGCGGGCGACCGCTTCACCGCCGCGGATGTCTATGTCGGCAGCGCGGTGGGGTGGTTCACGCAATTCGGCCTGCTGGAGAAGCGCGACGCCTTCATGCGCTATCTGGCCCGGCTGGAGGATCGTCCGGCCTGGGTGCGCGCGCGCGCGATCGACGACTCGCTGATGCCCGCGAAAGAATAAGGGCCGGCGTTGCCGCCGACCCTCGATTCTCAGCGGCAGCGAACCTGCCCGCGGTCGACCGACTGGCCGATCGCGGAGCCTGCCGCGCCGCCGATCAGCGCGCCCAGAAGCCCCGACCCGCCCGGTGCGATCGCCGCGCCCAGCGCGCCGCCGGCGAGGCCACCGACGATCAGCCCGGTGGTGCCATCTGGACGGCGGCAATAATAGCGTCCGTCCTGCCCGGTGTAGATGCGGTCGTTGCGGCCCAGCCGACGCTCGCGATAGGTCGGCGCGTCGCGATAGTAACGGTCGGCGTAATAGCCGCCATAGGCCGGGTCGACGCGGTCGTAGTCGTACGCGCCCCAGCCGTTGTAGCTGGCGGTGCGCGGACCGTAGCCGTCGCCGTAGGTCGAGCAGCCTGCCACCATCACAGCGGCGCTGATCGCCGCAAGAGCCAGTTTCATCGCATCCCTCCTGTCGTCAGTGAGGTCGCAATGTTCCGCTGACACAAAGGTTGCACACCGGCCCCTTCCGGGACCGGTGGCGATGTCTGGCGGGGGGCCGTCAGCGATAGTGACGGCGGTCGTGCTTGTCGAAGCGGATGCGTTGGCTGAGCGCGTCGAAGCGGCGGTCGAGGTCGCGGCGCTCCCACTGCTGCAGCCCGCCGGTGCGGCGATAGCGCCCCTCCAGCGTGGCGATCTGCCGTGCCTCGGCGCGCAGCCGCTGCGCCTCGCCGCGGGTCAGCGCGCCGGAGCGGATTCCCTGGTCGATGCGGCGGTCGAGCTGCGCCTGGCGCGCGTTGATCGGCTGCCACGCCTGCGCGCTGGCGGCGACGGGGGCGGTGACGGCGACGAGGCCGAGCGCGGCGACGAGCGTGTGGATGCGGTTCATGGTCATTCTCCCGTTTGGCGACCGCGGTGAAGCGGCCCGTGGGAGAAGAGATAGGCGGGGTTCGTCGCGGATCGTTCGCAAGCAAGCGGCGAAAGTGTAATCCTTTGTCGCGGTTCCGCGGACTTCGTTCAGCTTTCTCAGCCGATCGCGGCGCGCGCGCGGGTCGCCAGCCGCTTGACCGCGGCGGCGTGGATGCCGGCGGCGCTGACCAGTACGCCGTAGGCACGCGGATCCGGCTTGTTGAACAGCAGCGGTGCGCCCAGCGCATCGCTGACGCTCGCCCCCGCCTCCGACGCCAGCAGGACCGCGGCGGCGATGTCCCATTCGTTGCCCCAGCGCAGCGTCGCGACCAGATCGGCGAGGTCGGCGGCGATCATCGCGATGCGCAGCGCGATCGAATTGGGCTTCTCGACCGCGATCAGGTCGCGGTCGGCCTTGGGCAGCGCATCGACCGGCGCGCGCGCGCCGGCGAGTGCGAGGCGACCGCCCGCGACCACGCGCATGCCGTTGCGGGTCGTGCCGCCGCCGGCCACCGCGCACCACACCTCGTCACGCGCGGGAGCGTCGAGCACGCCGATCACCGGGCGACCGTCCTCCACCAGCGCGACCGACACGCACCAGCCGGGCCGCCCGCGGATATAGTCGCGCGTGCCGTCGATCGGATCGACCACCCATACGCGTCGCCGGGCGAGCCGCTGCGGGTTGTCGGCGGTCTCCTCCGACAGCCAGCCGGCGTCGGGCACCAGCGCCGACAGACGCTGGTGGAGCAGGGTGTCGACGTCGAGGTCGACCTGGCAGACCGGTTCGCCCGGTGCCTTCTCCCACCGGGCGAAGGCCGTGTGCCAGCGCGCGAACGCCATCGCGGCGGACTCGCGCACCACGGCCGCCACCGCATCCGCCAGCGCGGGCAGCGAGGCGTCGGCGTCAGCCACCCGCGACGGTCATCCCGTCGACCCGCAGCGTCGGCACGTTGACGCCGTAGCGGAAGACGAGGTCGTTGGCGGGGGTCAGCTGCGCGTACATCTGTTTCAGATTGCCCGCAATGGTCAGCTCGGCCACGGGGCGCGTGATCTCGCCGTTCTCGATCAGGAAGCCGGCTGCGCCACGGCTGTAGTCGCCGGTGACGGGGTTGACGCCCTGCCCGATCAGCTCGGTGATATAGACGCCGTGCACGATGTCGCCGATCAGCGTCTCGACCGGCAGCTTGCCCGCCTCCATGTAGAGGTTGCTGCTCGACACGCCCGGCGCGCCCGCGATCCCGCGCGCGGCATGACCGGTCGGCTCCAGCCCCAGCTGCCGCGCGGAGGCTGAATCGAGCAGCCACGTCTCCAGCATCCCGTCGCTGACGATCGCGGTGGGGCCGACCGGCAGCCCCTCGCCATCGAAGGGACGTGAGCGCAGCCCGTGCGGGCGCTGCGGATCGTCCTGAATCGCGATGCCGGACGCGAAGACCTGCGTGCCCATCGCGTCGAGCAGGAAGCTGGTCCGCCGCGTGATCGCGCTGCCCGCGATCGCGGAGATCAAATGCCCGATCAGGCTGGCGCCGACGCGCGGGTCGAACACCACCGGCATCGCGCCGCTGGCGACGCGCGCCGGGTTCAGCCGCGCCACCGCGCGTTCGCCGGCGGTGCGGCCGATCGTCTCCGGCGCGTCGAGCCGCGCATGATGGCGGCTGGAATGGTGCGCATAATCGCGCTGCATCCCCGCGCCTTCGCCTGCGATGACGCTGGCGGACAGGCCATAGCCGGTGGTGGCATAGGCGCCCGCGAAGCCATGGCTGGTGGCGAGCGCCCAGACGCTGGAGGAGGCGGAGGCGCCGCCCCCTTCGCTGTTGGTGACGCCAGCGACCGCGCGCGCGGCATCCTCCGCCGCCATCGCGGCATCGCGCAGCGCCTGCGGAGTCACCTCCGCATGGTCGGCGAGGTCGAGCAGGGGGGCGGCACCGTGGAGAAGCCGCTCCTTCGGCGCGAGCCCGGCCCAGCGATCCTCCGGCGCCTCGCGTGCCATCGCCACCGCGCGTTCGACCAGCGCGTCCATCGCCGCGGACGACAGGTCGGAGGTCGAGACGCTGGCGGAGCGCCGACCGACGAACACCCGCAGCCCCAGATCTTCGCCCTCCGAGCGGCCGACATCCTCCAGCTTGCCGAGACGCACCGACACGTCGGTGGAGGCATGCGCGGCGAAGACGGCGTCGGCGGCATCGGCCCCGGCGGCGGTGGCGCGGCGGACGATGTCGTGGGCGCGTTCCTGCGCCTGATCCGGGGTCAGCATCCGACCGACTTAGGGGGTGGCGCGGGTGGTTGCTAGAGGCGCGTGCCCACGGCGGCGCAGGCGAGGAACATCAGCAGACCGGCGAAGCGGTTGGCGCGGAAGCGGCGCAGTGCGCCGCCGCCATCGTCCGGATCGAGCGTCGCGACCTGCCAGAGGAGGTGCAGCGCGACGGGGAGCAGCGCGGCGAGCGCGAGCGGGTCGGCGCGGACCTGCCAGATCGCCATGGCCCAGCCCGTCACCGCGAGCGCATAGCATGCCGCGACCCCGGCGCGGACATGCCGCCCCATCGCCAGCGCGGAGGAGCCTATGCCGACCAGCGCGTCATCCTCGCGGTCCTGCAATGCATAGATCGTGTCATAGCCGATCACCCAGAAGATGGTGCCGGCATAGAGCAGCATCCCCGGCGCGGCGAGCGTCCCCCAGCTTTCGGTCCATCCGACCAGTGCGGCCCAGGAGAAGACGAGCCCCAGCCACGCCTGTGGCCACCACGTGATCCGCTTCTTGATGGGATAGGCCCCCACCGGTGCCAGCGCCGCGAGCGAGACGATCGCGGCGGGCCAGTGGAGTTGCAGGAGGACGACCAGCCCGACGAGGCACAGGGCGACCAGCCAGATCCAGGCCGCGCGCAGCGATACCGCGCCGCTGGCGAGCGGGCGGTGGCGCGTCCGCGCGACGCTGGCGTCCAGATCGCGGTCGACGATGTCGTTGTAGACGCAGCCCGCGCCGCGCATCGCGATGCTTCCCAGCAACAGCCAGGCGACCAAGGTCCAGCGCGCCACGACCTCCCCGGCCAGCGCCACCGCCCATGCGCCCGGCCAGAACAGCAGCCACCAGCCGATCGGCCGGTCGAAGCGCGCCAGCGACGCGAAGGCCCGCGCGCCGGGCGGCAGCAGCGACAGCAGGCCGCGATGCTCGCTGTCGGGGACGATGTCGGGACGGGTCATGGCGCGGCGATAGCGCCTGCCCCCATCCGGCGCCACCGGCGCGCATGGGTGGCGCATCGTACCTGCGGGGCGCCCAAGCTTTTCTGCCATTGCCGCGGGGCGGGCGAGGCGACAAAGGGCGGCCAAACCGCGAAGGGACGAGAGTGGACTGGCTGAGCACGCTGGCGGGATTTCTGGTCGGTGCGATCGTCGGGCTGACGGGGGTCGGCGGCGGCTCGCTGATGTCGCCGCTGCTCATCCTGATCTTCGGCGTCGCACCGGCGACCGCGGTCGGCACCGACCTGTGGTTCGCCGCGATCACGAAGGTGGCGGGCGGCGCGATGCACCACCGCCAGGACAATACCGACTGGCAGATCGTGAAGCGGCTGTGCTGGGGTAGCCTGCCCGCGGTCGCGCTGACCTTGTGGTGGCTGTCGGAGCATGGCCGGACCGCGGAGAAGAACGGGCTGATCGTCACGACGCTGGGCGTCGCTCTGTTGCTCTCCGGTCTGGCGACGCCGTTCCGCCGCGCGCTGGCGGCGCGGTTCGCGCGCGCGGACGGCGCGCGCACCGCCGCCTTCCTGCGCTGGCAGCCGGCGCTGACGGTGGCGGCGGGCGCGGTGCTGGGGACGCTCATCACGCTGACCTCGGTCGGCGCGGGCGCGCTGGGCGCGACGCTGCTGCTGCTGCTCTACCCGCTGCGGCTCACCGCCAGACGGCTGGTGGGGACCGATATCGTCCATGCGGTGCCGGTCGCGCTGATCGGCGGGATCGGGCATGCGGTGATCGGCAACATCGACCTGCGGCTGCTGGGCGCACTGTTGCTGGGATCGATCCCCGGCGTATTGTTGGGGGCGCGGCTGACCGGCTATCTGCCGGAGCGGGTCGTCACCCCCGCGCTCGCGGTGGTGCTGGTGATCGTGGGCGCGCGGCTATTGCTGTAGCGCGGGCGTCATCCCGGCGGGCGACAGGATCTCGATCCAGTAACCGTCCGGGTCGGTGATGAAGGCGATCTCCTTCATCGCGCCGTCCTGCGGCCGCTTCTTGAACGGCACGCCCAGTTCCTCGAACCGCGCGCAGGCCGCCGCGACGTCGGGCACCGATACGCCCAGGTGCCCGAACCCGCGCGGTTCCTGATTGCCGCTATGATAGCCCGCGAAATCGGGATCGCTTTCCGTCCCCCAATTGTGCGTCAGCTCCAGCGTGGTTTCGCGCGCGAAGATGAACTGCGCCCGCTCGGCGGGGTTCTCCGGCACCGCCTCGCCCTCCTTCAGGTAGGCGAGGAAGTAGAGCGAGAACTTCATCTCCGCGAAGTCCAGCTGCTGGAGCAGCGTCATGCCCAGCACGTCGCGGTAGAAGGCGAGCGACGCGCGCGGATCGCGGACGCGCAGCATCGTCTGGTTCAGTACGAACCCTTCGGTGCCGGGGATGCGGGGCATGATCGATATCTCCATGGACGGTCAGGCGAGCGCCAGCCCCACGTCGATATTCCCGCGCGTCGCGTTCGAATAGGGGCAGATCTCGTGCGCGGTCGCGACCAGCCGCTGCGCCGTGTCCGGATCGAGCCCGGGGAGGTCGACGGTCAGCTCCGCGGTCAGCCCGAAGCCGCCCGCGGTGCGCGGCCCGATCCCGATGCTGGCGGCGACGGTCGTGTCGTCGGGCACCTTCACCTTGAGCTGCTGGCCTGCGACCTTCAGCGCACCGATGAAGCACGCGGAATAGCCGGCGGCGAACATCTGCTCCGGATTGGTGCCCTTGCCGCCGGCACCGCCCAGTTCGCGCGGAGTCGACAGCGCCACATCCAGCGCGCCGTCCGCGCTGCGGGCATGGCCTTCGCGACCGCCGGTGGCGGTGGCGCTGGTACGGTATTTCACATCGACCGACATCGATTCCCTCTCCTCAAGCTGCCGTGATATCCATTATCGCGATAAGATATGGTTAATTGGCGACCAAGGCCTTGTAAAGGTCGATCTTTGTGCGATAGCGCTGCGCGAACGTTCCGGAGATTCCCCCTTGGGCAGCACGTTACCGCTGGAAGACCAGTTCTGCTTCTCGCTCTACGCAGCGAACATGGCGGTGGGGCGGACGTACAAGCCCATGCTGGACGCTTTGGGCATCACGTACCCGCAATATCTGGTCCTGCACGCCTTGTGGGAGGAGGATGGTCGCACGGTCGGCGCGATCGCGCAGCGGCTGACGCTGGAATCCAGCACCGTGACCCCGCTGGTGAAGCGACTGGAAGCGGCGGGTCTGGTGGAGCGGTCGCGCAACCCGCTGGACGAGCGCCAGGTTCAGGTGCGCCTGACCGGGAAGGGCCGCGACATGCGCGACCGTTGTGCCTGCCTGGGCGAGGAACTGATCGCGAAGTCGGGGATGACGCTGGAGGAGATCGCGGTCCTGAAGAGTCAGGTCGAAACCTTCCGCGGGCGTATCAGCGAACTGGCGCCGACGCTGCGGGCATGACGCGGGCGGGCGGGGGCCATGGCCCCCGCCCGGGTCGCAGCATCAGCGGGTCTGCATCCGGATGCCGACGCGGAACTGCCGGCCCAGCAGGTCGGAATAGGTGCTGTTCGCGGCCAGTCCGGTTTCCGGCAACAGCATCGGGTCGCGGTCGAAGACGTTCGTCACGTTGATGAAGAATTGCGCCTCCGCGCCGTCGAAGCGCACCTTCTGCGTCAGGTTGAGGTCGGCGTAGAAGAGGCCGCCGATACGGTTGGACTGATAGGTCGGGAAATTGGTGGTCGAGACCGGGCAGTTGGTCTGGCATTCGATCCCGTTGGCGACATATTTGCCCGCGCTGACCCCGCGCCCGACCGCGGTGATCGAGAAATCGTCGGTGTCGACCGCCACGCTGGCGCGATAGATCCACGTCGGCGTCGTGCTCTGCCCCCCGTTCACCCCCACCGAATTGAGGACGATGGACTGCGGGACGCCGCTGTCGAACCGGTTCTCGATATAGCGGGTCGCCACACCGCGAACCGTCACCGCCCCGTTGGTTTCGCCGAACAGCCGGTCCAGCGGCAGGCGATATGACGCGTCGATATCGACGCCGCGCACCTTCTGGCTGGCCGCGTTGAACGGCTGGCTGCGGATGATGAGATACGGCTGCGCCGCGTTCTGCGTCCGCCCGGCGTCGATGCTGACGGCGTCGCAGAACGCCTGATTCCCCAGATAGCAGAGGTTGACGATCTGCTGCGCGCTGAAGGTGCTGATCCCGGAATTGACCTTGATGTCGAAATAATCGACCGACAGGTTGAACCCAGGCAGGAAGCGGGGGGTCACGACGACGCCGGCATTCCACTGATCGGCCTTCTCCGCGCCCAGACGGGGATTGCCGGTCGCGAAGCCCGAGTAGCTGTAGCTCGCCTGCGCCGGCTGTCCCGCGGCGATGAACGCCGGGCTCCGGCCATCCTGGAAGCCGGGGTTGGTGACCGAATCGCTGTTCGCGGTGCCGGCCTGGAACAGCTCGTTCAGGTTCGGCGCGCGGATGTCGCGCGACCGGGTCACGCGCAGCCGGATGTCCTCGATCGGCTGCCAGGTGGCGCCCGCCTTCCAAGTCGTGACATAGCCCGCGGTCGAGTAATCGGTCGCGCGCACCGCGCCGTTGAATTCCAGCCCGAAGCCGAGCGGGACCGCGGTTTCCAGATAGGCTTCCTTCACATCGTAGCGGCCGACGCTGGCGAGGTAGTTTCCGACCGACCAGCGATTCGACGCGCCGGTGACGTTGCCGTTGGCGTCGCGCACCGGAAGCGGCTGGAATTCCGACGGCACGAAACCGCTGACCTTCTCCTGCCGATACTCCGCGCCGACCGCGACGCTGACGTCGCCGGCCCAGGTCGCGAACGGGGTAAGCGACACGTTCGTCCCCGCCGTGATCTGCTGCAAGCGCTGCTCACGATACGGATCGCCCAGCACATAGGGGATGGCGGCGGGATTGGCGACGCCAATGCCCAGCCGGTTGAGCGGCACGCACGCGCGATCGTCGTTGGCGGTGTTCGCGTCCAGATTGATCAGGCACTGGATCGAGCCGGCGGCATAACCCGCGGCGTTGCCGGCGGGTGCGAAGGCGACGTTGGTCGCATTGGTCAGCCGCGTGACGTTCTGGATGTTGCGCAACTGCTCGCGTGTGTCGACGCGGCCGTATTGCGCGTAGACGTTCCACGGCGCGGCCTTGCCGAACAGCTGCAGGTCACCCTCCGCGCCGACCGCATAACGCTGCGCCTCGCGCTTGTTGTCGACCGCGCGGAACGGCAGGTCGGCGAAGGTGGTGGCGACGGTGACGCTGGTCACCCCCTGAAGCCGCGTCGGCCCGAGCGCATTGTAAAGGAAGGCGTTGCAGGTGAGGGGCGCTGCCGCCGGCGTCGCCGCCGCGCTGCAGCCGGTCGCGTTCAGCACCGCGCCGGTCGCCAGGTTCGGCCCGGCGTTGAAGAAGACGTGCTGGCGATTGTACGACCCCTCGGCGAACAGCTCGATGCCGTCGCTCACCTCGAAGCTGGCGCGGCCGAACACGCCGTAGCGATCGTCCTGCGGATCGAGGCCGATGCGGCGACCGGAGTCGTTCACGCGCCAGTCTCCGCCCTGGGTCCGCACCGGCACCGCGGAGCCGCTCACCACCGGATAGGTCAGTGCGCCATATTGATATTGCAGCGGCTGACCGCCGGTGCCGAAATAGACGCCGCGTAGCGAGTTCGCGACGGTGCCCGCGGAGTTGGTGATGAGCCCGCCGGGCGTCGAGTTCGCCGCGCCCGCGCCGCGGACGTAGATATAGAACGGCACGCCGGAATTCGTCGTGGCGTTGTACGCGGGGTTCTCGAACCGCAGGAAGCCGGTCTGGTTCCAGTCGCGGTCGACCGAGAAGATGCCGTCGCGGTGCGCGACCTCGCCACTGAGCAGGATGTGGCCGCGACCGCCGGCGAAGGACGTGCCGCCCGCGACCTCAAACGAGTAATTGGCGCCGTCACCCTTGTCGGTGATGCCGCTGTCGATGCTGACCTTCAACCCCTGATACTTCTTGTTCAGGACGAAGTTCACGACGCCGGCGACCGCGTCCGAGCCATAGGCCGCGGATGCGCCGCCGGTCACGACCTCGACGCGTTCGATCAACGCCTGCGGCAGGGTGTTGATGTCGACCAGGCCGTTGATCGTCGAGGGGACGGAGCGCCGGCCGTCGAGCAGGACCAGCGTCCGCTCCGGCCCCAGGTTGCGCAGGTTCAGCGCGTTGATGCCCGCCTGCCCGCTCGACAGGTTGAGCCGCGAGTTGGCGGGCCGCGTGGACCCGGCCAGCGCCGGCAGCTGGTTGACGAAATCCGCGATATTGTTCGACGGCGACCCGTTCTGGATATCCGCCAGCGACAGGACGGTCAGCGGCGTGGGCGATTCGAACCCGCCGCGAATGCGCGTGCCGGTGACGACGACGTCGGGGCCGATCTCGCCGCTTTCGGAGACGGGCTCCGGCGCCTGGGCGGTGGCGGTGTTGCGGGTCGGCTCCGCCTGCTGCGCCGCGGCGGGGAGCGATACCGCCAGCGCAGCCATGCTCGCGAAGCCGGCGAGGAAAGCCTTGCGGCGGTCGAACTGCCTCTCAATCGTCATTATGGCCCCCTATGGCTCGCTGACCGCGCCGTGGGGGCGCGGCGTTCCGTCACTCCCGCGCGACGCGATACCCGTGTCCGATCGTTCAGCGCCGGACCTGTGACGGGTTTCGAGGGGGCGAAGGTGCCGGGCGGGTGCGGGAGGCGTCAAGCGTCCGACCGCTTCGAACGCTTCGTCAGGCCATAGCCCGCGACTATACGAGGGCGCCCCCGCCCCGCCGCCATAGCCGGACCCTATGCCCGCCGTCCGCCTGCGATATGGACGGCGGCGGCATGGCCGTTAGCGTGGGCCTTCGCCATCACCACCGGGGTTCGTGTCCGATGTTCGACCGCCGCTCCTTCCTGCTCGGCTCGGCCGCCGTCGTGGCGCTGGCCCCGGCATGCCGGGCGAAGCCGCAGCGCCCCGCCGTCGTCGCGACGCCCATGCGCGCCGTCACCGTCGCGGGCGCCTCCGCCGCGATCGAGATCGCCGACGACGAATGGGGCGTCCCCCACATCCGCGCCGCCACGGCCGCAGACGCGTTCTTCGGGCAGGGCTATGTCGTCGCGCGCGACCGGCTGTTCCAGATCGATCTGTCGCACCGCCGCGACCTGGGGCGGATGGCGGAGGCGTTCGGGGCGGACTTCGCGCGGCACGACGCGGCGGCGCGGCTGTTCCATTATCGCGGCGACCTGGACGCCGAACTGGCGCGGGTGCCCGCGGACGTGATGGCCTGTGCGCGCGCCTATTGCGCCGGGATCAACGCGCGCGTCGCGGAGGTGACGGCCGATCCGTCGCTGCTGCCGGCGGAGTATGCGATCCTGAACGTGCGCCCGCTGACGTGGGACGTGCGCGACTTCGTGCTGGCGCGCGGCGGTGCGGAGGGGAATGCCGACGACGAGGTGCGCCGCGCGCAGCTCGCCGCGCTGGGGCTGCTGGAGCTCGACGCGATCGCCGCGCCGCTGCGTCCGGCGCATCGCATGACGGTGCCCGACGGGCTGGACGTCACGGCGGTCAGCGAGGCGGACCTGGGCGTGTTGCGGCTGGGGGCGCTGCCGTTCGGGCCGCAGACGCCGACGCGCGAGCCGGGCGAACCCGACACCCCGCTGGAGCGCGCCAATGCGGGCAGCAACGCGTGGACGATCGCGCCGCAGCGCTCCGCGACGGGCCGTGCGATCCTGGCCAACGACCCGCATCTGGGGATCGGCGGCTTCGCCCCGCGGCACGTCGCGCATCTGACCGCGCCGGGGCTGGACGTGATCGGCGGCGGCGCGCCGGGGCTGCCCGGGATCATGCAGGGGCATACCGATCGCTTCGCGTTCGGGCGCACCAACTTCCACATCGATCAGTCCGACCTGTTCGTGCTGGAGCTGCACCCCGACGACCCCGAGCGCTATCGCCACGCCGGCGGGTGGAAGCGGTTCGACCGCATCGACGTCGCCATTCCGGTCAAGGACGGTGCCTCCGCCGCGGCGACGCTGCGCTATGCGGTGCAGGGCGCGGTGGTCAGCCACGACCCCGCCCGCCGCCGCGCCACGGTGTTGGCGACGATCGGGATGCAGCCGGGAGGCAGCGGTGCGTTCGCGATGATCGCGATCAATCTCGCGAAGGACTGGGCGTCGCTGAAGCAGGCGTTCCGCCTCCACCCCTCGCCGACCAATTTCCATTATGCCGACATCGCGGGGAACACCGGCTGGCAGGTGATCGGCTTCCAGCCGGTGCGCAAGACCGGCGACGGACTGCTGCCGGTGCCGGGCGACGGGCGCTACGACTGGACCGGCTACACCGACTTCCGCCGCCTGCCGAGCGAGTATAATCCGGTCAAGGGCTGGTTCGCGTCGGCCAACCAAAACAATCTGCCCGCCGGCTGGCCCGCAGAGCGCGTGCCGGCCTATTCGTTCCGCGATCCCTATCGCTACGACCGGATCGCCGGCGTGCTGTCCGCGCAGCCGCGGCATACGCTCGCCGACAGCGTCGCGCTCCAGCACGATACGCTGTCGCTGCCGGCGCAGGCGTTCGTGGCGCTGCTCCCCGCGGCGTCGTCGCCCGCCGCCGACATGCTGCGTTCGTGGAACGCGCGGCTCGACGGCGGCAGTGCGGCGGCGGCGCTGTTCGAGATGGTGTGGCGCGACCTGTCGCACCGGATGCTGGGCGTGCTGATCCCCGCACGCGCGCAGGATCTGGTGACCGAGATCGCGCCCTCCGTGCTGCTGGCGGAGGCGAAGAAGCGGCCGGCGCTGGTCGCCGCATCGTTGAGCGCGGGGTGGGATCAGGCGCGCGCCCTCCTCGGCCCGGACCCGGCGGCGTGGCGGTGGGACACGCTGCACCAGGTGCGGATCGCGCACCCGCTGTCGCGTATCCCCGCGATCGCCGCCGCTTTCCCGCCGATCGACGGCAAGGGATCGGGCGGGGACGGCTATACGGTGATGGCGCGCTGGCTGGGCAACGGTCCGGGCTGGCGCACCGGCGGGGGGGCGAGCTACCTTCAGGTGATCGACGTCGGTGCGTGGGACAATTCGCTGATGCTCAACCTGCCCGGCCAGTCGGCCGATCCGAAGAGCCCGCATTATCGCGATCAGTACGATCCGTGGATCGCGGGCCAGATGCACCCCATGCTGTTCACACGCGCCGCGGTCGACGCGCATGTCCGCGCCGTCACCACCCTGTCGCCCGGGAAGCCCGCATGAAGCCGCTGTTCGCCATCGCCGCGCTGCTGGCCGGTCCCGCCGTGGCGCAGGTCGGCGCGCCGGTCGACGTCGTGATCCGCGGCGGCACCGTCTATACCGGCGCCGCGACCGCGCCGATCACCGGCGACGTGGAGATCGCGGGCGACCGCGTCGTTTATGTCGGCCCGACGCGGCGCACGCCCGCGAAGGCGGTGATCGATGCGCGGGGGCGCATCGTCGCGCCGGGGTTCATCGACGCGCATACCCACCCCGATACCTACATCCGCGCCGCGGACCGGAGCCAGCACGTCAACCTGCCGTGGCTGGCGCAGGGGGTGGCGACGATCGTCACCGGGGTCGACGGATACGGCACACCCGACGTGGCGGCGGACGCGCGGAAGCTGACCGCGGGGGGGATCGCCACCAACGTCGTCCCCTTCGTCGGCTTTGGCGCGGTGCGCACGCGCGTGCTGGGGCGCGACGATCGCGCGCCCGATGCGGCGGAACTGGCGCAGGAGAAGGCGCTGGTCGCGGGCGCGATGTGCCAGGGAGCGACCGGCTTCTCCACCGGGCTGTTCTACGCACCGCAAAGTTACGCCAAGACCGAGGAGGTGATCGCGGTCGCGCGCGAGGCGGCGACGCGTGGGGGCATGTACGACAGCCACCAGCGCGACGAGTCGAACTACACGATCGGCCTCATCGCCTCGACGCAGGAGGCGATCCGCATCGGACGCGAGGCGGGGATGCCGGTGCATATCGCGCACCTTAAGGCGCTGGGCGTCGACGTGCAGGGCATGGCGCCGCAGCTGATCGCCACGATCGAGGCGGCGCGCAAGGCGGGGCTTGAGGTGACCGCGGACCAATATCCCTGGCTCGCGTCTGGCAGCAGCGTCGATGCCGCGCTGGTGCCGGGCTGGGCGCTGGACGGCGGCTATGTGAAGCTGATCGCGCGGTTCGACGACCCTACGACGCTGGCGAAGATCAAGGCGGCGATGGCGGAGAATCTGCGGCGGCGCGGCGGCAAGGAGTCGATCCTGCTCACCGCGCAGGGGCAGCCGTGGACCGGGCGCACATTGGGCCAGATGGCGACCGCGTGGAAGCTCGATCCGGTCGATGCCGCGATCCGCATCCTCCGCGTCCCCAACAAGGACGGCACCGATCCCGCGGGCAGCGCCATCGCCAGTTTCAACATGGCCGACCGCGACGTCGACCTCATCATGAAGCAGCCGTGGGTGGTGACCAGTTCGGACGGGTCGGACGGCCACCCGCGGCAATGGGCGACCTTCCCGAAGAAGTACCGGACGTATGTGGTGGAGCGGAAGGTCATCTCGCTCGCCGACTTCATCCGCCGCGCCACCGGGGCGACCGCGGACATGTATCGCCTCAAGGAGCGCGGCTATCTGCGCCCCGGCTATTTCGCGGATGTCGTGGTGTTCGATCCGCAGCGCTACGCGCCGCGCGCCGACTACGTCCATCCGCGCGTAGCGAGCGCCGGCGTGACCGCGCTGTTCGTCAACGGGCGGCTGGCGCTGCGCGACGGGGCCGCAACGGGGGCGATGCCGGGGCGGGTGCTGTTGCGTGCCAAGCCGAAGGGATGTGCGTGAAGCCTGGCCGTCATCGCGCGCGAAGCTTCCGCTCTGCTCGCAATGACGAAGAGGCCATAATCCCGCTTTATACCCACCGCCGTCACCACGATTGGCGCGCCGGCCCGCGACGATCCTACGCTCCGGCCCATCCCTCCCACACAGGTGCGCGATGATCCCCGGCCCCTACCTCCTCTACCTCGGCCATTCCGACGACGAGATCGGCATCAAGACGTCGCGCGGGCTCGCCGCGTTTCGCCGCGACGATTGCGTGGGCGAGTGGCGGCACGACGATTGCCCGCTGACGCTCGACCTGCCGCGGATGGACGCGGCCGCGGGTCGCGCGGCGGGCGCGCGGACGCTGGTGCTGGGGATCGCCAACGCCGGGGGCACGCTGGGCGCGGACCTGATCGCCGATGCGCTGACCGCCATCGCGCAGGGGATGAACGTCGCGTCGGGGCTTCACCAGCGGCTGCGCGACGAACCGCGGCTGGTCGCGGCGGCAGAGGCGGCGGGCGTGGCGCTGTTCGACGTGCGCGATCCACCCGCGCATCTGCCGGTCGGCAATGGGCGGGTGCGCGCGGGCAACCGGCTGCTGACGGTCGGCACCGATTGCTCGGTCGGCAAGATGTACGCGACGCTGAGCCTGCGCGACGCGTTTCGTGCGCGCGGCGTGGCGGCGCACTTTCGCGCGACGGGGCAGACCGGCATTCTGATCGCCGGCGATGGCGTGCCGCTCGACGCGGTGGTGGCGGACTTCATCTCGGGCGCGATCGAGGTGCTGACGCCCGCGCGCGACGACGACGGCTGGGACCTGATCGAGGGGCAGGGGTCGCTGTTCCACCCCAGTTTCGCGGGCGTCTCCACCGGGCTGCTCCACGGCGCGCAGCCACGCGCGATCGTGCTGTGCCACGACCCGTCGCGTGGCCACATGCGCGGGCTGCCGCATTACCGGCTCCCCGATCTGGCGGAGTGTCTGGCCGCCAACCTACAGGTTGCGCGGCTCACCAGCCCCGACGTGCAGGCGGTCGGCGTCGCGCTCAACACCGTGAAGCTGGACGATGTCGCCGCGCGTCGCCTGTGTGCCGAGACCGGCGACGCGCTCGGGCTGCCGTGTACCGATCCGTACCGCTTCGGTGCGGATGCCATCGTCGATTGGACCCTGACGTGCTGCGCACCCTCTCCGCAACCCATGACCGCTTCGCGCTGAACGCGCCGTTCCGCATCTCGCGCGGGGTGAAGACCGCGGCGGATGTGGTGACGGTGACGATCCGCGACGGCGCGCACGTCGGTCGTGGCGAGGGCGTGCCCTATCCGCGCTACGGCGAGACGATCGACGCGGCGCTGGCGCAGATCGCCGCGATCGCTCCGATGGTGCAGGGCGGGGCGTCGCGTGCCGAGATCGCCGCCGCGATGCCCGCGGGGGCGGCGCGCAACGCGGTCGACAATGCGCTGTGGGATGTCGAGGCGCGCGTGGCGGGCAGCGACGTCGCGACGCTGGCGCGTGTCGCTGCGCCGACGCCGGTCGCCTCCGCCATCACGATCGCGATCGACGCCCCCGACGCGATGGCGGCGGTCGCCGCGCGGCACGCCGCGGTCCCGCTCCTCAAGATCAAGGTCGACCGCGACGACGCCCGCGCACAGATCGCCGCGGTGCGCGCCGCCGCGCCAGCGCCGCGGCTGATCGTCGACCCCAACGAAAGCTGGACGATCGCGCAGGTCACCGGGCTGGCGCCCTTCCTGCGCGACCAGCGCGTCGACCTGCTGGAACAGCCGCTGCCCGCGGGCGAGGACGGGGCACTGGCCGATATCGATTGCGGCATCGCGATCTGCGCCGACGAATCGCTTCACACCCGCGCCGATCTGGACGCGCTGCGCGGGCGCTACAGCCATGTGAACGTGAAGCTGGACAAGACCGGCGGCCTCACCGAAGCACTGGCGCTCGCGGATGCGGCGGTGGCGAAGGGGTTCGGGCTGATGGTGGGGTGCATGGTCTGCTCGTCGCTCGGCATCGCGCCCGCGCTGCTGCTGGCGGGGCGGGCGGCGTTCGTCGACCTCGACGGGCCGCTGTGGCTGACGCAGGATCGCGACGGCGGGGTCGTGGACCGTGGCGGTATGTTGCACCCGCCCGCGCCCGGGTTCTGGGGGGCGGCCGCATGAACCGCGTTCCGGCGCGCGCCGGAACCCGGCGTTCCGCGGGACCGCGCCGGTTGTCGATCGCGGCCCTGGGCTCCTGCAGGCGCAGGAGCACGACCTCCGCCGCACCCCCATCGTCACCCCGGACAGGTTCGGAACCTCTGCGAACGTCACCATCGTCATGCCGGACTTGTTGCGGCATCCACCGCGCCGCGAAGTCGCAAGCCCATGGTGTTGCGGAACGGTGGACCCCGGAACAAGTCGAGACCTCTGCGAAAATCGCGGATCGCCTGACAATGTCGCGGTTCCCCGGCGAAGGCCGGGGGCCAGTTGGCGTGTCTTTTCCGTCTGTTACCACCGTTCCCCAGCTGGACCCCGGCCTGCGCCGGGGAACAAGGACCGAGTTTCGCAGAGGGCTCGGACACGTTCGGGGTGACGACGGCAACTGCCTGGCATGACCCGCTGGTTCGTGATTCCGCTGTGGCAGCGCGTCGTCGGCGGGCTCGTCGTCGGCATCCTGCTGGGCGCGCTGTGGCCGGAGGGGGCGGCGGCGATCCGCATCGTCGGCGACCTGTTCGTCCGCCTTATCAAGATGCTGGTCGTGCCCGTCGTCGTCGTCACGATCGCGGCGGGGATCGCGGCACTGGGCGATCCGCGCCGGTTGGGACCGATCGGCGGGCGGACGGTGGGGCTGTTCGCGCTTACCACGCTGATCTCGGTCGCGATCGGGATGGCGGCGGGGCTGCTGGTGCGGCCGGGCGCGGGCATTCGGCTGACCGGGGTCGCGCCGCATGTGCTCGGCGCGCCGGTCCCGCCTGCCGAGCAACTGCTGAGTATCGTGCCGGCCAACATCGTCGACGCGCTGGCGCGCGGCGACATGCTCGCGATCATCTTCGTGGCGATCCTGCTCGGCATCGGCAGCGTGGTGGCGGGCGAGGCGGGACGGCCGGTCGTCAACCTGCTCCAGGGGCTCGCCGCGGTCCTGCTCCAGATCGTCCGCATCGTGATGGAGGTGACCCCGTTCGGGGTCGCTGCGCTCATCGCCAATGCGGTCGCGGGCGGGGGCATGGCGGTGTTCGTCAACGTCGGCTGGCTCGCGCTGTGCGTCGTCGCCGCCTCGCTGGTGCAGATGCTGGTCGTCCATGCCGGGCTGCTGCGGCTCGTCGCCCGGCTGCCGGTGGCGCGCTTCTTCCGCGGGATCGTCGATGCGCTGGTTGTCGCCTTCTCGACCGCCTCCTCCTCCGCGACGCTGCCGGTGGCGTTGCGGGTCGCGCAGGACGATCTGGGCATCGCGCGCCCCGTCGCCTCGACCGTGCTGCCGCTGGGCGCGTCGATCGGGAAGGACGGGACCGCGATGTACGTCGGGCTGCTCGGCCAGTTCGCGCTCCAGGCACTCGGGATCGTCCCCGATGCGACCATGCTGGTCGTGATGCTGATGACCGGCGCGCTCGCCGCGTTCGGCACCGCGCCGGTCCCCTCCGCCTCGCTGTTCATGCTCGCCGCGATGCTGTCGGCGGTCGGCGTCGGCGCGGAGCAGACCGCGCTGGTCGTCGGGCTCATCCTGCCGTTCGACCGGCTGCTCGACATGACGCGCACGGTGCCGTCGGCGTCGGCCAATCTGACCGTGGCGACACTGGTCGCGCGCAGCGAAGGCGCGCTGGACGAGGCGCGCTTCCGCGGGCGAGTGGTCGAATAGCCGCCGCGACGCTACGGTGAGCCCCATGAACCTGCGCCACATCGAGATCTTCCACGCGGTCTATGTCAACGGCTCGGTCAGCGCGGCGGCGCGCGCGCTCAACGTGTCGCAGCCGTCGGTCTCCAAGACGCTGCGCCATGCCGAGACGCTGCTGGGGTTCGAGCTGTTTCAGCGCACCGGCGGGCGGCTGGTCCCGACCGAGGATGCGCATGCGCTCTTCTCCGGCGTGGCGGAGATCCAGGACCGCGTGCGCGCGCTGCGCGAGGCGGGGCGCAACCTGCGCGCGGGCGCGGGCGCGACGCTGCGCATCTCCGCGCTCCCCAGCCTGGGGCTGGGCGTCATCCCGCAGGCGGTGGCGCGTTTCCTGGCAAAGCGGCCCGAGGTCCGCTTCGACCTGCAGACCGTCCATCACGACGATTTGCTGCGCAAGCTGTACGAGCGCGAGGCCGATATCGCGATCGCCAACGAGGTGCCGCGCGGTGCGCCGCTTGGCCAGACCTGGCTGGGCGAGGGCGAACTGGTCGTGCTCCATCGCGAGGCCGATCTGCCCGACCTGCCCGCGCGGGTCGAGCTGGCGCGGCTGGCGGGGCATCCGTTCATCACGCTCGCCGCCTCCGGCCCGATCGGGCGGCTGTTCACCGACGAGCTGGAGCGGCTGGGGCTGGAGCTGGACGAGGTCGCCTCCGCGCGCACCTTCTACATCGCCGCCGCACTGGTGCGCGCGGGCGTCGGCGTGACCGTGGTCGACAATTTCACCGCCGACGCGACGCTGGCGAGCGGCGCGGAGGGGCTGGCGATGCGGTCGCTCAAGCCGCCGCTGACGTTCGACGTCCATGCCATCCACCTGCTCGACCGTCCCCCCAGCGCGCTCGCCGCGGAATTCCTGGCGGTGGTCGGCGACGTCATCGAGGGACGCTAGATGCGCCAGATCCTGTTGCCGTTCCTGCTCCTCGTCGCCACGCCGGTCGCGGCGGAGACGGTGGAACAGGCGCTCGCCACCGCGCCCCCGGGCACGCGCATCGGGCTGCTGGTGGTCGACGAGCAGGGCCGCGAACTGGCGTCGGTGCGCGCCGACGAGCGGTTCGTGCCGGCGTCGAACACGAAGCTGTTCACGACCGCCGCCGCCCTCGCGATGCTCGACACCGCCGCGTCCGATGCGGCGGGCGGGGCGGCGGTGCGACTCGAGGGACGCGATGTCGTCCTCGCGGGGAACGGCGATGCGCGGCTGTCGAGCGCGGCGGACTGCGCCACCGACTGCCTCGCCGAACTGGCGCGCGCGGTCGCGGCGAGGACGCGCACGGTGGGCGACGTGATCGGCGACGATACCGCCTTCCCCGACGAGCGCTGGCCCGCGGGGATGAGCTGGAACAACATCCCCGGCCGCTACGGCACCGCGATCTCCGCGCTGACGCTGGACGACAATGTGACGACGCTGACCGTCGACGGCGCAGGGCGGGTAAGCGGGGACGGCTATTACCGCATCGACGGCCGCGTCACCGTGACCGTCGGGGGCGCGCCGTCGCTCGGCTATGCCCGCCTGCCGGGCAGCGACCTGATGACGGTCAGCGGGACGATACCCGCGGGGCATGCGCCGGTGACGCTGACGGTGGGCATCGACGATCCGGCGCATCGCGCGGCGTGGCGCTTCGTTCGGTTGCTGCGCGATGCCGGGGTCCGCGTGACCGGGGCGGTGCGCACCCGCCATCGTCCGGTGACGCCCGCCGACGATCCCGCCGCGCGGGGGCGCGCCCCGGTCGCGCATCCGCCGGCACCCGCGGCGCTGGCGCGGCTCGTGCCGGGGCCGCTGATCGAGGATGTGCGCATCACCAACAAGGTCAGCCAGAACCTTCACGCGGACCTGCTGCTGCGCCGCGTCGGGCGCGTGTCCGGCACCGGCTCGGTCGCGGACGGGCAGGCGGCGGTGACCGCGGTGCTGGAGCGTGCGGGGGTGCCGCGCGCGGGCTACGATTTTTCTGACGGGTCGGGCATGTCGACCTACAACCGCATCTCGCCGCGCACCGCGGTCGCGCTGTTGCGATGGGCCGCGACGCAGCCGTGGGGCGCGGCGTGGCGCGCGACCTTGCCGGTCGGCGGGATCGACGGGACGCTGGCGCGGCGCTTCGCGGGCACGCCGCTCGACGGGAAGCTGTTCGCGAAGACCGGCACGCTCAACGCTGCCAACGCGCTGTCGGGTTATCTGATCGCGGCGTCGGGGCGGACGCTGACCTTCTCGGCGCTGGCCAACGACATGCCGCAGGACGCATCCGCGACCGTCGCGATGGACCGCGCGCTACTGGCGGTCGCAGCGGCGAATTAGGGCGATCCCGTTTCGTCACCCCGGGGTCAGGCCCGGGGTGACGGGTCCGCGCTCAGCGCCGCCGCGCGTCGCGTGCCACCATCGGGCGCATGCGCACCGCAAGGCAGATGACGGTCGGCCAGAACAGCGTGTTCACCACGTCGCCGATCGTATCGGACCAACGCCAGCTGCCCCAGTGCAGCCGGTCGAGGATCTCGTTCGCCGCCTCCGCCGCAACGACGACGGACAGCGGTACGAGCGTCCCCAGCGAGCGGCGCGTGACGACCCGCGCGACCAGCAGCACCGCCATGCCGGCATGGATGTGCAGGATCGTGTCGGGCAATCCGGTGCCGTCGCCGATCCACTGGATGAACCGCGCCCACAGGCCGGGAATGTCCAAGCGCGGTGCCTACTTCTGGCAGGCGACGATGGCGGTGACGACGCTGATCGTCTCCTGCGGATCGCGCACGCGCACACAATCCACCCCCGCCTCGTGCGCGGGATAGTCGTTGCCGCCCGGGAAGATCGCGTCGCCGATGAACAGCATCTCGTCCAGCGCGAAGCCGCTTTCCGCCGACAGCTTGCGCAGGCCATAGCCCTTGTCGACGCCCTCGCGGGTGATGTCGATCGAGGTCGCGCCGCCCATGTTGATCGCGAGTCCGGGCAGCCGCTGCTTGAGGTCGGCCTGGATCACCTTGCGCTTGGCGAAATCGGGGTCCCAATGCTCCTTCGCCTCAATCGGCGCTTCCTGGCCCAACGCGGAGAAGGTGATCTGGCTGCCGCGATCCTCGATCCGCTCGCCCCAGGTCTGCTCGGGCACGAAGCCGGTCGCCTCCAGCGACGCGCCGAACGCGTCGATGATCTTCTTCTTCTCGGCCTCGTCGAACAGCTCGGCATAGACGGTCGTCCAGGTGCCGTCCTGACAAGTATAGAGCTTCGTGCCCGTCGTCGGCATCAGCCACAGCCGGGTGCGATCGGCGCGCGCGGGCAGGCGGCTCGCCACCTGCTTGTCGAACTGCGGCCAGTCGCCCCCGGAGATCACCGCCACGTCCGCCACGCCGAGCAGGTTCGCCAGCGTCTCGCCCATGTCGTCCTTCAGCGGCTGCTTGCTCAGTGCCAGCGTGCCGTCGAGATCGAAGGCGACGAGCTTCTTCATGCGGGGTCTCCATGGGGCAGGATCAGGGTGTCGATGGCGTGCGCTACGCCATCTTCGTCGTTGGTGCGAGTGGTGTGGCCCGCGGCGGCCTTCACCGGATCGGGCGCATTGCCCATCGCGATCGCGAGGCCCGCGCGGCGCAGCATCGGCAGGTCGTTCGCCTGATCCCCGATTGCGGCGGTATCAGCGAGGTCGACGCCCAGCGCCTGTGCCAGCGACGCGATGCCGTCGCCCTTGTTGGCGGTGGTGGCGGTGACGTCGAGATAATAGGCCTGTGACTGCGCGACGGTGGCGCGGTCGCCGATCGCGGCGTGGACCTTGTCATAGAGGCCGCGCAACGCCGCCTCGTCGTCGCTGACGAAAGTGATCTTGTCGGCGCGGTCGAGCAGCGCCTCCATGTCGGCGTGCGTCACCGGCTCCTGCGCGGAGGCGCGCTGCTCGCTCTGGGTGTGCGGGCCGTCGGGGTCCGTCGCGTACCAGCGGTCGTCCGCGAACACCCAGGTGTCGACCGCCGCCCCCTGCGCCAGCCCCATCGCGGTGCGCGCCGCGTCCGCGTCGATCGTGGCGTGATAGGCGACGGTACCATCGGCGCGTGCGATCAGCCCGCCGTTGAACGCGGCGACGTCGCCCTCCAATCCCAGCGGCGCGAGCAGCGGGCGCAGCCCTGACATCGGCCGCGCGCTGATGACGGTGAAGCCGATACCGGCGTCACGCAGGCGCTTCACCGCGGCGATCGTCGCCGGGGTCAGCGCCTTGTCCTTGTTCACCAGCGTGCCGTCGATATCCGACACCAGCAAGCGGATCGGCATTATTGCGGCATCTCGACATGCCCGCCGAAGCCGAAGCGCATCGCCGACAGCGCCTTCTCGCCGAAGGTATGGTCAACGCGGCTGCGATAGCGCGCGAACAGCGCGGTGGTCAGGACGTTGACCGGTACGGCTTCCTCCATCGCGGCCTCGATCGTCCACTGCCCCTCGCCCGAATCGGCGACGCGACCGCTGAACTGTTCCAGCGCGCCGTCCTTCGCCAGCGCCTGCGCGGTGAGGTCGAGAAGCCAGGACGAGATGACGCTGCCGCGCCGCCACACCTCGGCCACGTCGGCGAGGTTCAGGTCGTAGCGCTCGTCCTCCGGCAGATGCTCGGACGCCTTGCCCTTGAGCACGTCGAAGCCTTCGGCATAGGCCTGCATCAGCCCGTATTCGATGCCGTTGTGGATCATCTTCACGAAGTGACCCGCGCCCGCGGGGCCGGCGTGGATATAGCCCTTCTCCGCCCGCGCATCGACCGCGCCGTTGCCGTCGCGCCCGGGGGTGCGCGGGATCGTACCCTCGCCCGGCGCCAGCGCGGCGAAGATCGGGTCGAGGTCGCGGACGACCTGGTCCGGGCCGCCGATCATCATGCAATAGCCGCGCTCCAGCCCCCATACGCCGCCCGAGGTGCCGACGTCGACGTAATGGACCTGCTTCCCGGCCAGCATCTTCGCGTGGCGGATATCGTCCTTGTAGAAGCTGTTGCCACCGTCGATCACGACCTCGCCCGCGGCGGCGTCCTTCGCGATCTCCTCGATCATGCCATCGGTGACCGCGCCGTGCGGCAGCATGATCCACCAGATCGCGGGCTTGCCCGCCTTCGCGCGCGCGTCGGCGACTCCGGTCGCGGCGGTGGCGCCGTCCGCCACCAGCTTCGTGACCGCATCGGCATCGCGATCATAGGCGACGATCTCATGCCCGGCCTTCATCAGACGGCGCGCCATGTTGCCGCCCATCCGCCCCAGCCCGATCATCACCAGTCGCATCACTGTCTCCTCGCTCGCCCGCCCAATCCGCGGGGGCGCGGCCAAGTTCCGCGCCGCACCATACACCCGATCGCAACGCCTGTATGACAATGACCGCTTCGTGAGCCAGCGTCCCCGCATTCTCATCGTGTTCGGCACCCGCCCCGAGGCGATCAAGATGGCGCCGGTCGTCGCCGCGCTGCGCGCGCTCGGGACGATGGAGGTGCGTGTCGCGGTGACGGCGCAGCACCGCGCGATGCTCGACCAAGTCCTGTCGATCTTCGGCATCGTCCCCGACGTCGACCTGGACCTGATGCAGGCGGGGCAGTCGCTGGATGCGCTGGCGGCACGGATTCTCACCGGATTCGGTGCGGTGCTCGACCGCGAGCGCCCCGATCGCATCCTGGTGCACGGCGACACGCTGACGACGATGGCGGCGACGCTCGCGGCGTATTTTCGCCGCATCCCCGTCGGGCATGTCGAGGCGGGGTTGCGCAGCGGCGACCTGCTGTCCCCCTGGCCCGAGGAGGGCAACCGCCGCATCGCGGGCGTGATCGCCGACCTGCATTTCGCGCCGACGCAGCAGGCCGCGGCGGCGCTGCGCGCAGAGAATGTCGCGGGCGCGGCGATCCACGTCACCGGCAATACCGTGATCGACGCGCTGCTGGCGATGCGCGACCGGCTCTCGCGCGAGCCCGCACTTGCCGCCGGGCTCGACCCGATCGTCGAGCGGTTCGCGGGGAAGCGGATCGTGGCGGTCACCACCCACCGGCGCGAGAATTGGGGCGAGGGGATGGCGCGCGTCGCCGCCGCGATCGCGCACGTCGCCGATCGCGGGGACGCGGCGGTGATCTTCCCGGTCCATCCCAACCCGCAGGTGCGCGACGCGATGGCGCCGCTTGCGGCGCATCCGAACGTCGCGTTGATCGATCCGCTCGACTATCCGCATTTCGTCCGGCTGATGGGCCTCGCCGACGTCATGCTGACCGACTCGGGTGGCGTGCAGGAGGAAGCGCCCAGTCTGGGCACGCCGGTGCTGGTGATGCGCGACACGACCGAGCGGCCGGAGGGGGTCGCGGCGGGCAATGCGAAGCTGGTCGGCACCGACCCGGACGGAATCGTCAACCATATCTTCGCTCTTCTGGACGATGACCGGGCGCATGCCGCCATGGCCCGCGCGCACAATCCCTATGGCGACGGACAGGCAGCGCAACGGATCGCGAGGATCGTCGAGGATGCCCACCGCCGCTGACCAGGACGCGCCCGCGCTCGGCGCGGTGGTGATGGGGCTGGGCTATATCGGCCTGCCCACCGCCGCGGTGATCGCGCGTGCCGGGATTCCGACACTGGGCGTCGACGTGAACGACCGCGTCGTCGCGACGGTCGCGGAGGGGCGCGTCCATATCGAGGAGGTCGACCTCCACGGGCTGGTGCAGGGCGTGACCGCGCGGGGGCTGCTGCGCGCCGCGACCACGCCGGAGCCGGCGGACACGTTCATCATCGCGGTGCCGACGCCGTTCGACGCCGACCACCGCCCCGACGTGAGCCATGTGCTGGCCGCCGCGCGCACCATCGCACCCGTGCTGAAGCGCGGCGATCTCGTGATCCTCGAATCCACCTCCCCGGTCGGCACCACGGAGCAGGTCGCGGCGGCGATCGCGGCGCTCCGCCCCGACCTGTCGATCCCCGGCCGGTGCAGCGGTGCCGCGGATCTGTTCGTCGCCTATTGTCCCGAGCGCGTGCTGCCCGGCCGCATCCTGATCGAGCTGATCGACAACGACCGCGTCATCGGCGGCATCACCCCGCGCTGCGCCAGGCGGGCAATGGCCTTCTACCGCCGCTTCGTGCGCGGCGCATGCCTGACCACGACCGCGCGTGCGGCGGAGATGGTGAAGCTGGTCGAGAACAGCTACCGCGACGTCAACATCGCCTTCGCCAACGAACTGTCGCTGATCGCGGAGGGGATGGCGATCGACGTGTGGGAGGTGATTCGCCTCGCCAACCGCCATCCGCGCGTGTCGATCCTGCAGCCCGGTCCCGGCGTCGGCGGGCATTGCATCGCGGTCGACCCGTGGTTCCTGGTCGCGGGCGATCCGGTCAACAGCCGGCTGATCCGCACCGCGCGCGAGGTGAACGAGGCGAAGACCGACCATGTCATCGGCCGCGCGCTGCGGCTGATCGAGCGGCTGCCCGACACGCGGGTCGCGTGCCTGGGCCTCGCCTTCAAGCCGAATATCGACGACCTGCGCGAAAGCCCGGCGGTGGAGATCGCCGCCGCACTGGCGCGCCGCTTCGGCGAGCGGATCGCGCTGGTGGAGCCGCATGTCGATACGCTGCCCGCCGCCTTCGCCGGGACGGGGGCGACGCTGATCGACCTCGATACCGCGCTCGCCACGTGCGACGCGATGATCGTGCTGGTCGACCACGACCTGTTCCGCTCGGTTCCGCTCGACGAGCGCGCCGACAAAATGGTGTACGACACGCGCGGATTGTGGCCGGATCAGCCGAAGCTGTCGGCGTGGGAGGCGCTGCTCGCGCGCGCTGCGTAACGAGGACTTAACTCGGCCGCCGCGCATCCTATGTTGCGGGCATGTCGATGCTTCTCTCCTTCCTCGCGCTGGCCGCGGCGCCCGCTTCCGATCCCGTCGCGGGCACCTGGCGCAATGCGGCCGACACCGTCCGCATCCGCATCGCGCGGTGTCGCGGCGAGCCGGGGGTGTGCGGCACCGTCGTCGCCGCGGACGCCCGGGCGCGCGAGGATGCGGCGCGGGGCGGCACCGACCGGCTGATCGGCACCGAATTGCTCCGCGTCGAGTCGCAGGGCGACGGCAGCTATGCCGGCAGCGTCTTCGTTCCCGATATCGGGACGGAGGTGGACGGCACGCTGCGGCTGGCGGGGCGTGACACGCTCGTCGTGCAGGGCTGCCTCTTCGCGGGCTTCGGGTGCAAGGAGCAGCGCTGGACACGCGTCGCCGCCCGATGATCTCCGATCGGTGATCCACCTCTCGGTCGCGATCGGCCGGTTCTTCGAGGCTTTGTTCTTCGCCATGCTGAAAGTGGCGGGCACGATCGCGGGCGGTGTCGCGGGGATTGCACTGGCAGGCGCGATCCTGTTCTGGATCGCGCGGATGCTGATCGTGCGGAGGAAAGGGTGATGGGCGCAGAGCCGGCGTGGCCGCCGCGATCGACGCCCCGGCTGTTCGTGGAGGCGCCGCTGGCGGCGGGGGCGCTGTCGCTGGGCGGGGCGCAGGCGCATTATCTCGCCACCGTGATGCGCGCGAAGCCCGGCGATCCGGTCAAGCTGTTCGACGATGCGACCGGCGAGTGGCTGGCGACCGTCACCCAGGCGGGGCGGCGCGACGTGGCGCTGGAGGTGCGCGAACGTCTGCGCGAGCGCGAAGCGGTGCCCGACGTGTGGCTGTGCGCCGCGCCGCTGAAGAAGGGGCGCGTCGACTGGTTGGCGGAGAAGGCGTGCGAGCTGGGTGTCGACCGGCTGGTGCCTGTGGTCACGCATCGCACCGTGGTGGATCGCCCCAATACCGACCGGCTGCGCACGCAGATGATCGAGGCGGCGGAGCAATGCGGGCGCACCGCGCTGCCGCAGGTGGCGGCCGCGGTGAAGCTGCGTGCCTTGTTGCGGGAATGGCCGGCGGAGCGCACGCTGTTCTTCGCCGATGAGACGGGAGGCGAACCCGCCGCCGCGGCGATGCGTGCGCGGCCCGGCGCGGCGGCGATCCTGATCGGGCCCGAGGGCGGGTTCGATGACGAGGAACGCGCCGCGATCCTGGCATGTCCGCAGGCGGTCGGGATCGCGCTGGGCCCGCGCATCCTGCGCGCCGAAACCGCCGCCGCAGCGGCGGTCGCGGTATGGATGGCGGCGGCGGGCGACTGGGCCGACGTTCGGGGTTGATCCATGCTGGGTCGCACCCCCTAGCGCACCCGTTCATCCGCGAGTAAGGCGCGGCTCATGTCGACGAAGACCGTTTCGAACAGCAACGCAGCGGTCATCGGATCGCGCGACGAGCTCATCGCCCATTTCGCGGGCGGGGAGAAGCCGGCCGACCGCTGGCGGATCGGCACCGAGCACGAGAAATTCGTCTATGCGACCGGGGATCACCACGCGCCGTCGTGGGACGAGCCGGGCGGCATCCGCGCGCTGCTGCTGGAATTGCAGCAGCATGGCTGGTCGCCGGTCGAGGAGAACGGCAAGATCATCGCGCTGACCGGCAGCGACGGATCGGTCAGCCTGGAGCCGGCGGGGCAGTTCGAGCTGTCGGGCGCGCCGCTCGACAACCTGCACCAGACCTGCGCCGAGACGGGCCGCCATCTGCAACAGGTGAAGGCCGCGGGCGAGCGGCTGGGCGTCGGCTTCCTGGGGCTGGGCATGTGGCCCGACAAGCGCCGCGACGAGCTGCCGATCATGCCCAAGGGCCGCTACGCCATCATGCTGCGCCACATGCCGCGCGTCGGCACGATGGGGCTCGACATGATGCTGCGTACCTGCACGATCCAGGTGAACCTGGATTATGCCAGCGAAGCCGACATGGCGAAAAAGTTCCGCGTCGGGCTCGCGCTGCAACCGCTGGCGACCGCGCTGTTCGCCAATTCACCGTTCACGGAAGGGCGGCCCAACGGTTTCCTGAGCTATCGCAGCCACATCTGGTCGGACACCGACCCGGCGCGTACCGGCATGCTGCCGTTCGTGTTCGAGGACGGGTTCGGCTATGAGCGCTACGCCGACTACATGCTCGATGTGCCGATGTACTTCGTCTACCGCGACGGGCAGTACATTGACGCGGCGGGGCTGAGCTTCCGCGACTTCCTGCGCGGTGAGTTGTCGGTGCTGCCGGGTGAACGGCCGACGATCGAGGATTGGAACGACCACCTGTCGACCGCCTTCCCCGAAGTGCGATTAAAGACGTTCCTGGAAATGCGCGGCGCTGACGGTGGGCCGTGGAACCGGAT
>CAJYKB010000079.1 GCA_913774925.1 uncultured Sphingomonas sp.
GTCGCCGCCCGCGCAGGGGACGCCAGCGCGCCGATCCCCGTGCGCGATTCGTCGCCGTCTTTCGCCAGCGCCTCGTTCGTGACCGGGGCGGCCAGCGCGGCCGCCTCCATCGCGGCGGCGCAGGGGCCGTCGAGCGCCGCGATCAGATCGTCCTCGCCACTGTCGTCCAGCCCGCCGCCCGCGTCGATTGCTTCCACGACCTCGCCGATGCGGTCGATGATCGCCAGGATCGCGCTGACCAGTGCCGCATCGGGCACCCGGTCGCCGCTGCGCACCGCCGCCAGCGCGTCTTCGGCGGCGTGGCTCAACCGGGCGAGCCGCGGCAGGTCGAGGAACCCGCAGCTGCCCTTGATCGTGTGGACGAAGCGAAAGATCGCATCGAGCCGCGCGCGGTCGTTCGGGTCGGCTTCCCAGCCGACGATCTCGCCGGACAAGGCGTCCAGCGTCTCGCGCGTCTCGGCGATGAATTCCTGCAGCAGATCGTCCATGCGGCCCCGTCGCGTTCCTTTGCCGCGGGGCTTGGCATGGGGCGGGTTAAAAGGGCGTTTACCGCACCGTCGTCATCGACCGCCTCAGCGATGCGGGATCGCGGCGCCGAACAGCAGCGTACCCTCGACCGGCTCGCTGACGATCACCGATCCGCCCGCCTCGCTGGCGATGGCATGGACCAGGAACGCCGCGGCGGCGCGCGGGGTCACCGCCTCGCTGCCCGCCCCGTTGGTCAGCGTGGAACGCAGGTCGGGGTCCAGCACGATCCGCGGCCCCTCCGCGCGCAGCACGATCTCGGTCGCCTCCGCCGTTTCCTCGCTGCCGATCGTCACCGCCCCGCCGCGCACCAGCGTATCGCCCGCGATCAGCGCCAGATTCAGCAGCACCTTCACCGCCGCCTTGGGCAGCTCGGGTTCCTCCACCGCCCAATGCAGCGTCAGCCGCTTGTTGTCGCCCAGCAGCCCCTCGACCGCGCCGCGCGCCTCGCGCACGTCGACCCGCTCGCCGAAGCCGCCCGCCGCGCCGAACGCCAGCCGGAAGAACTTGAGCTTGTTGGCCGACACGCGCGCGCTTTCGTTCAGCAGCTCCAGGCAGCGCTGCCGCATCTCCGGATCGGTTTCGTCCGCCAGCAGCTCCAGCCCGTTGTTGAGCGCCCCGATCGGCGAAAGCAGGTCGTGGCACAGCCGCGAACAGAGCAGGCTGGCGAAATCGACCGGGCTGATGGTCATGGGAAGCGATACCTCGGCGAGACGGCGGAGCCGCCTTGTGGCCGCTCGCCGGACGGAGCGCAACCGGGGTCGGCCAGTGCCAGCGCGTCGAAGCGGCCGTGGATCGCGCCCTCGCGCACCGCCCGCCACGCGGTCAGCTCGCCGCGCGCGACGATGATCCAGACGCCGCCGTCCGGCGCCGCATCCGCCGCATCGCGCGGCGACGGCGCGGCGATGCCGGTCGGATGCGAATGATAATGGCCGATCACCGCGGGCGCCCCGCCGCGCGCGGCACGATGCGCGGCGATCAGCGCGGCGGGGTCGATCTCGAACCGGCGTCTCGGATCGGCGGCGACGTTGCGGCACGTGACGACGCGCTCCACCCGCCCCGGCGTGCCCAGCAACAGCCCGCAGACCTCGACATCGGGCGCGGCGGTCGCCGCGGCGACGATCTCGTTCCGCAGCGCGATTGAAATCTCCAGCATCCGCCCCATCTAGCACAGGACAATGGACCGGGGGGTTTCCATCATCGAAGCGACGATCGCGGCCGGCTCCGACGGCTGGCGGCTGGATCGTGCGCTGGCCGAGGCGGTCCCGATTATGTCGCGGGAGCGGCTGAAGGTGCTCATCAACGCCGGTCAGGTCGAACGCGCGGGCGTCGCGGTGCGCGATCCGGCACGGCGGGCGAAGGCGGGCGAGGTCTATCGCGTCGCCGTCCCCGCGCCCACGCCGGCGCATAACGAGGCGCAGGATATCCCGCTCGTCGTCGCTTACGAAGACGAGCATCTGATCGTCGTCGACAAGCCCGCCGGGCTGGTCGTCCACCCCGCCGCCGGCAATCTCGACGGCACGCTCGTCAATGCGCTGCTGCATCACTGCGGCGGGTCGCTGTCGGGGATCGGCGGGGTCGCGCGACCCGGCATCGTCCATCGCATCGACAAGGATACGTCGGGGCTGATGGTCGCGGCCAAGACCGACCGCACGCACGAGGGGCTGGCGAAGCAGTTCGCCGCGCATTCGATCGACCGCCGCTACCGCGCGATCGTCGGCGGGCGGCCGATGCCGCCGGCGGGCAGCGTCGACGCCCCGCTCGCGCGCTCGCCGGTCAACCGCAAGAAGGTCGCGATCGTCGCGGGCGGCAAGCGCGCGGTCACGCATTATCGTACGATGGAGCTGCTGCGCGAGGCGGCGCTGGTGGAATGTCGCCTGGAAACCGGGCGCACACATCAGGTCCGCGTCCATATGGCCTCGATCGGCCACGCCTTGCTGGGCGATCCCGTCTATGGTAGAACAAAAGCAGCTCATAAGACGGTGCTGGAAACGCTCGGTTTCCGCCGTCAGGCATTGCACGCCGCGCACCTGGGGTTCATCCACCCGATCACAAGCGCGGCTTTGGCATTCGAAAGCGTGATGCCGGCAGACATGCAGGAACTGTTCAGTCAGCTTATCGTATAAGTGCGGACTACGCCGGTTGTGCCGTTTTCGGGCAGTCGCGTCCTCCGCGAGGAAGGGAGATTGAGGATCATGGCAGCTCGCAGCAACGTCCCCGCGACGATCCCTGCGCTTGGCGGGGAGCAGTCGCTCAACCGCTATCTTTCCGAGATCAAGAAGTTTCCCATCCTGGCGCCCGAGCAGGAATATATGCTCGCCAAGCGCTTTCAGGAACATGGCGACACCGACGCCGCGGCGCAGCTGGTGACGAGCCACCTGCGCCTCGTCGCGAAGATCGCGATGGGCTATCGCGGTTACGGCCTTCCGGTCAGCGAGCTGATCTCCGAGGGCAATATCGGCCTGATGCAGGGCGTGAAGAAGTTCGAGCCGGATCGCGGCTTCCGCCTCGCCACCTATGCGATGTGGTGGATCCGCGCGAGCATTCAGGAATTCATCCTCCGCTCGTGGAGCCTCGTGAAGATGGGCACCACCGCGGCGCAGAAGAAGCTCTTCTTCAACCTGCGCCGGATGAAGGCGCGCCTCGACGCGTTCGAGGACGGCGACCTGACGCCCGAGAACGTGCAGAAGATCGCGACGGACCTGGGCGTGACCGAGGCGGACGTGGTCAGCATGAACCGCCGCATGGCGATGGGCAGCGACACCTCGCTCAACGTGCCGATGCGCGAGGATGGCGAGGGGCAGTGGCAGGACTGGCTGCAGGACGACGCGCCGTTGCAGGATACGATCGTCGCCGATCAGCAGGAGGCGGACGTCCGCCACGACATGCTCGTCGACGCGATGGGCGACCTCAACGACCGCGAGAAGCACATCCTGACCGAGCGGCGGCTGACCGACGACCCGAAGACGCTGGAGGAGCTGTCGCAGGTCTATGGCGTGAGCCGCGAACGCGTCCGCCAGATCGAGGTGCGCGCGTTCGAGAAGCTCCAGCGCGCGATGATGCGGCTTGCGGGCGAGAAGCGGCTGCTGACGGCGTAGGCGCCCATACTCTCCGTCATGCCGGAACCGGTCCGGCATGATGGGGCGGGAGACATGGGCGCATCGCGCGTTACGTCATAATGTCCTCCCCTCTCCCCATCGTCGTCATCGGCGCCGGTGCCGCGGGCATTGCCGCCGCCCGGCACCTCCACGACGCCGGCCGCCGCGTCCTCCTGATCGAGGCCGGCGACCATATCGGCGGACGCGCCCGCTCTTTCCGGTGCGGTCGCGCCACACTCGATCTCGGCTGCGGCTGGCTCCATTCCGCGCGGCGCAATCCCTGGACCGACATCGCCCGCGCGCGGGGCTTCACGATCGCGACCGACACCGCACGCTGGGGCGAGCAATGGCGCGACCTGGGCTATTCGCCCGCCGAGCAACGCGCCTTCGCCGCCGCGCGCGACCAGTGGGAGGAGCGCGCCCGCGCCGGCGCGGAGCGGCCGGATCGGCCGCTCTCCGCTTTCGTCGCGCAGGACGATCCGTGGCGGCCGATGCTCGATGCCATTTCGGGCTTCGCCAACGGCGCGCCACTGGCAGAGGTATCACTCCACGACTGGCTCGCCTATGAGGACGCCGCGACCGAGGACAATTGGTCGGTGCGCGAGGGCTATGGCACGCTGGTCGCCGATCACGCGCGCGATCTGTACGTCCGGCTATCGACCCCGGCGACGCGCATCGATCACCGCGGCCGGACGCTGCGCGTCGACACGCCTGCCGGAGCGATCGAGGCGAGTGCCGTGGTCGTCGCTGTGCCGACCACCATATTGGCGACCGAACGCCTCGTGTTCGACCCGCCGCTCCCCGCCAAACAAGATGCCGCGGCCGCGCTGCCGCTCGGCGTCGCGGACAAGGTGTTTCTCTTCGTCGACCGGGTCGATTGGCCCGCCAACGCGCATCTGATCGGCAATCCGCACCGTTCCCACACCGCCAGTTATCGCCTCTCCCCCCTCGGCTTTGCGATGATCGAGGCGTTCTTCGGCGGGGATACCGCGACGGCACTGGAGGATGGCGACGCCGCCGCTTTCGCGACTGACGAGCTGGTCGCGCTGCTGGGAAGCGAATGGCGCGCGCGACTGCACCCCATCACCGCGACCCGCTGGCAGCACGAACCCTGGATCGGCGGCAGCTACTCCCACGCCCGGGTCGGCCACGCCGCTGCTCGCGCCGTCCTCGCCGAGCCGGTCGATTCCCGCATCTTCTTCGCAGGCGAGGCCTGTCACCGGCACGACTTCTCCACCGCGCACGGCGCCTATGAAACCGGCCTCGCGGCAGCGCGCGCCTTGCTCGACGCGTAACGCGCGCTAGGGTCGCGCGCATGTTTCGCGCCGCCCGCCTGCTGCTGAAGATCGTCCTGGGGTTTGTACTCGTGTCGATCCTTTGGGTCGGCCTCTACGCGGTGGTGCCGCCGCCGTTCACCTTCACGATGCTGGGCGACACGCTCGCGGGTCATTCGGTGACGAAGGACTGGACGCCGCTGTCCGACATCGACCCGGACATGGCGCGCGCCGCGATCGCGGGCGAGGACAGCAAGTTCTGCTCGCACCACGGCTTCGACTTCGGCGCGATCGCCGGCGCGGCGATGCGCAATGCCGAAGGCGGTCGCATTCGCGGCGGCTCCACCATCAGCCAGCAGACCGCGAAGAACGCGTTCCTGTTCCAGGGCGGCGGTTATGTTCGCAAGATGCTTGAGGCGTGGTTCACGCTCCTGATCGAGACGATCTGGGGCAAGAAGCGGATCATGGAAGTCTATCTGAACATCGCCGAGACTGGCATCGGCACTTACGGCGTCGAGGCGGGCGCGCAACGGTATTTCGGCCATTCCGCGGCGAAGCTGTCACCCACCGAAGCCGGCCGCATAGCCGCCGTCCTGCCGTTGCCGAAGAAGCGCGAGGCGGTATCGCCGACCGGCTTCGTTCGCCGCCACGGCAACACCCTCGCGCGATATGTGGGGGTGGTACGCCGGAGCGGGCTGGATAGCTGTTTGAAGTAAAGCGTCGCCACAGTTTAGGCCGTCATCCCCGCGGAGGCGGGGATCCAGATACGTACGGTTCGAAAGAGCCGTGAGCTCAGCGTTTCTGGATTCCCGCTTTCGCCGGAATGACGGTGATGGCGTTACTTGCCGTCGCCGGAGATCGCGGCGCCGGCCTTGTCGGACGTGCTTTCCACGCTCTTCGCGGCGGACGTGATCGCGTTGTTCTTCGCCACCTCGCTATCGTTGCGGATCAGCAGGAAATAGGCGCCGACAATCACCGCCAGCAGCACCGCAATCCCGATCAGCACGCCACCGCCGCCGCTGCGGCGCTCGATCAAGGTGGTGTGCGGGGTCTGGGTCACGCGGTCGTCGGTCATGGCATCCTCCCTGATCTGAGATGGAGCCACAAATGCGAAACAATCGGCGATTGTTCCGCGCCGCCAACAACATGCCCGTCCCGGATCAGAACGGCAGCTTGAACCCCGGCGGCAGCGGCAGCCCGCTGGTCATCTTCGACATCTCGGTCGAGGAAGCCGCATCCGCCTTCGCGCGCGCATCGTTGAACGCGGCCGCGACCAGATCCTCCAGCATCTGCTTCTCCGACGGCACGATCAGCGAATCGTCGATCGCGACCGAGATGATCCGCCCCTTCGCCGACGCCTTCACCTTGACCAGCCCGCCGCCGGCCGCGCCCTCGACCTCGATCGTGTCGAGGCTGTCCTGCGCCTTCTGCAATTCGGCCTGGACGTTCTGCGCCATGGCCAGGATATCGTTCAGATCCTTCACGTGATGCTCCGCTTGGCTGGTTTGGGCTCGATCAGTTCGGCCCCGGGAAAATGCTCGAACGCGGCGGCGACGATCGGGTTCGCGCGCGCCGCGTCGTGGCGTGCCTGAACCACGTCCTGCTCCGCCTCGAACACGGTCGGCGCGCCGGGCACGTCGGCCATCGAAATCTGCCACGCGCGGCCCGTCGCCTCGCGCAGCACCGCCGCCAGGTCGCTCAGCGTGTCGGTCGACAGCGGGCGGTTGCCGCTCAACACAATCTCGCCCGGCGCATAGCGGACCAGGCTCGCGCCGCGCTTCAACCGCACGAGCAGGTCGAGCTTGCCCAATTCGTCCAGCAACGACATCACGCCCGCAAACTCGGCCGGCGAGCGATCCGCCGGCGCCGCGGGCGGCGCAGGCGGGGCGGCAGCGACCGGCGGCGCGCTGACCGCCCCCCCCGCCAGCCGCCGCGCCAGGTCACCCGGATCGGGCAGCATCGAGGCGTGGATCGCGCGCAGGATCGCCATTTCGGCGGTTTCGATCGGCAGCGCGGCGCGGCCGACCTCCTCATGCCCCTTCAGGAACAGCTGCCACAGCCGGTGGAGCGCGGGAAACGACATCTTCCCCGCCCATTCGCGATAGGCGGCGCGCTCCTCCAGCGGCTGCGCCGGGTCGTCGGGCGCGCCGACCTTCACCTGCGTCACGCCGTGCACCGCCTCCAGCAGCGCGCGCATCACGCCCAGCGGATCGACGCCCAGGTCATATTGCCGCCGCAGCGCCGCCAGCGCCCCCGGCGCGTCGCCCGCCAGCACCAGCGCCAGCAGGTCCCGCACCGCGTTGCGGTCCGACAGGCCCAGCATTTCGCGCACCGCCTCGGCCCGCACCCCGCCGCCGGCCATGTCGGCATGCGCGATCGCCTGGTCCAGGATCGAGAGCCCGTCGCGCGCCGATCCTTCCGCGGCGCGCGCGATCAGCGCCAGCGCCTCGCGCTCGGCCTCCGCCCCCTCCGCCTCCACCACGCGCGCGAAATGCGCCGCGAGCGTCTCGGCGGGGATGCGGCGCAGGTCGAACCGCTGGCAGCGCGACAGCACCGTCACCGGCACCTTGTTCACCTCGGTCGTGGCGAACAGGAACTTCACATGCGCTGGCGGCTCCTCCAGCGTCTTGAGCAGGCCGTTGAACGCGGCCTTCGACAGCATGTGGACTTCGTCGATAATGTAGATCTTGTAGCGCGCCGACACCGCAGCGTAGCGCGACGCCTCGATGATTTCGCGGATATCGTCGATGCCGGTGTGGCTCGCGGCGTCCATTTCGATCACGTCGATATGGCGCCCCTCCGCGATCGCGCGACACGGCTCGCATACTCCGCACGGGTCGATCGTCGGGCCGCCCTGCCCGTCCGGGCCGATGCAGTTGAGCGCCTTGGCGATCAGCCGCGCGGTGCTGGTCTTGCCCACGCCGCGCACGCCGGTCAGCAGGAAGGCATGCGCGATCCGCTGCCGCCGGATCGCATTGCCCAGCGTCTGCACCATAGCGCCCTGGCCGATCAGCTCGGAAAAGGTCTGCGGCCGGTATTTGCGCGCCAGCACGCGGTACGGCTGCGCCGAGGCAGCCGGTGCAGGCGGCGTGCCGAGATCGAAGGAGTCGGACATCGTCCGCCCGCTATAGGGGGATGATCGCGCGCTGTCGAAGGCTGCGGTGCGCGATCGTGGCGCGCGTCGAACGGCGCCACGATCGCGATGCGGGGTCAGTCCGCGTCCGCCAGTTCCTCGGTCAGCGCCTGGATGATCGCTTCGTTGAACGCGGGGATGTCGTCCGGCTTGCGGCTGGTGATGAGGTTGCCGTCGACCACGACTTCCTCGTCCACCACGTCGCCGCCAGCATTCTCCAGGTCGGTGCGGATCGACACGAATCCGGTCAGCCGGCGTCCGTCGATCACGTCCGCCTCCGCCAGCAGCCACGGCGCATGGCAGATCGCCGCGACGATGCGGTCGTCGTCCATGAATTGCTGGACGATCTCGACCGCGCGATCCTCGACCCGCAGCTTGTCCGGATTGGCGACCCCGCCGGGCAGGACGAGCGCATCGTAATCGTCGACCTCCACCTCATCCAGGGTCAGGTCGGGGGTGGCCATCTCGGCCTTGTTGATGTCGCCCTTCATCCCCTGGATCGGGTCGCGCTTGATCGACGCGAGCGACACCTTCGCCCCTGCGGCTTCCAGCGCCTTGCGCGGCTCGAACAGTTCGACCGTCTCGAAACCGTCGGCGGCAATCATCAGCACGCGCGCTTGCGACAGGTCGGCCATGGGAATTCTCCAAATGCTGGGGGGATAGCGGCGGCTGAACCCCCGCCGCCACGCGTCCGTTCCGGAACGAAGCCACCGGCTGCGCATTTCTCCATCAGATGAGCCTCCAGCACGACCGGAAGGGATAAGTGACGCAGAAGATTGTCTATTGCGACGACGGCTTGCCCGGCATCACGCGCAAGAGGACGCGCCACGGCGGGTGGGCCTATTATGATGCCGACGGCGGCCGTGTCACCGACCGCGACGAGATCGACCGACTGAACGCCATCGGCCTTCCCCCTGCCTATACCGACGCCTGGTTCTGCCCCGACGCCAGCGGCCACATCCAGGCGGTCGGCTGGGATGAAAAGGGGCGCAAACAATATCGCTACCACCTCGACTTCCGCGCGCAGCAGGAGGCGGCCAAATACGATCTGTGCGCGCCGTTCGGCCGCGCGCTGACGAAGCTGCGCGCGCGCGTCGAGGCCGATCTCGCCAAGCGCCGCCATAGCAAGGAGCGCACCGTCGCCGCGATCGTGAAGCTGCTCGATGTCGCATCGCTGCGCATCGGGAACGAATCCTATGCGAAGGCGAACAAGAGCTTCGGGCTGACCACCCTGCGCGATCGTCATGCGGAAATCCGCGGCAGTACGCTGACGCTGGAATATCGCGCGAAGTCGGGCAAGCAGCGACGCCTGCGCATCACCGATCGCAGCCTCGCGGGCTTCGTCAAGAAATGCCAGGACCTGCCGGGGCAGAAGCTGTTTCAATATGTCGGTGACGACGGCGCACCGCACGCGGTCACCTCGTCGGACGTCAACGCCTATCTGCGCGAGGCGATGGGCGACGGCTTCACCGCCAAGCATTTCCGCACCTGGGGCGCAAGCGTCGTCGCGTTCGAAGCTTTGGTCGAGGCAGACGCGCCGATCGGGTTGAAGACGATGCTGGAGCCGGTGGTGGAGCGGCTGGGCAATACGCCCGCGATCGCGCGCAAATCCTATGTCCACCCTGCGCTGATCGAATTGGGCAAGGACAAGGCGGCGCAGGCGGCATTCCGGCAGTCGCTCAGGCTGCCACGCGCGACCAGCTACCTGACGCGACACGAGCGCGGGCTGATCGCCTTTCTCGAGCAATCCGGTGCGTGCGAGCTGAAGGCGGCGTAACGAATGAGTGCAGCAAGCAACACCGCGGCGCACCGCGCCGCGTTCGACGCGAGCGCGGTCGGCGCGCAGGCGAACCGCCTGTTCGGCTCCAGCATCACCTGGCTTCAGGAGCGGTGGCTGGAGATATTGATCGCGGTGGGCGCAGGCGCGGTCATCGCGCTCGTTCTCTTCTGGCTGCGGCGGCTCGGGCCTCGCCTGGCACGGCGCAGCGAGAGCGGCACCGGGTGGTCCGCGGTTCTGGGCCGCGCGATCGAGCGCACCAACGCCTTCTTCATCATCATGCTCTCCGCGAAGCTGGTCAGCGGCTATGCCGTCACCCCGCCGGAGGTGGACAAGACCGCAACCTTCCTCTTCACCGTCGCCGCGGTGTTCCAGGCCGCGATCTGGGCACGCGAGCTGATCCTGGGCGCGATCAAGCACCGCACCCGGTCGGAACATTATGCGGGCGAGGCGCTGGTCAGCGCGATGGGGCTGATCCGGCTGCTGGTCAGCTTCGCGGTGTTCGCGATCGCGCTGGTGGTCGTGCTCGACAATCTGGGCGTCAACGTCACCGGGCTGGTCGCGGGTCTGGGCGTCGGCGGCATCGCGATCGGCCTCGCCGCGCAGGGCATCTTCGCCGACCTGTTCGCCGCGCTGGCGATCATCTTCGACCGCCCGTTTCGCCGCGGCGACAAGGTCAGCTACGACAACACCAGCGGCGTGATCGAGGCGATCGGGCTGAAATCGACCCGCATCCGCGCCTATACCGGCGAGCTGCGCATCATCTCCAACCGCAACCTGCTGGACAAGGAGATCCAGAACGTCACGCTGCGCGACCACATCCGCGTCACGTACACGATCGGCGTCGCCTATGAGACGCCGCCCGATACGCTGGCGCGCATCCCCGCAATCCTGACCGAACTGGTGGAGGCGGAGGGCGCGACCGTGGCGCGCGCGGGGTTCGAGACGTTCGGCGCGTCGAGCATCGACATGGTGCTTCAGGTCGATACGCCGGGCGGCGACTGGTCGGTGGCGCATGACACCCGCAACCGCCTGATGGTCGCGATCGTGCGGCGCTTCGCCGAAGAAGGGATTTCGATCCCCTACCCGACCCAGACCACCTTCACCGCGGCGCCCGACGGCACGCTCATCATGCCGTAGTCGGAGCAATTGCACATTTCTCCCGTCGACGGGCGTTGAACCCCATGGCGCCGACGGCGTTGTCGGCGGCGTAGAGGAGAAACGAAATGAAACGTGCCGTGCTGACCGCCCTGATGCTGGCCACCCTGTCGACCCCGCTGGCCGTCGCTCCCGCTGCGGCGCAGAACCGCGACCGCGACTATCGCTGGCACGGCGAGGATCGCGACTGGGACGCCGCCCGCGACTACCGTCGCAGCAATGCACGTGAGCGCCGGCTGGCGCGCGAGGATCAGGTCTATCGCGGCCGCGACGGTCGCACCTATTGCCGCCGCAACGACGGCACGACCGGGCTGGTCGTCGGTGGCGTCGGCGGCGCGGTGGTCGGCAACCTGATCGGCGGCGGCCTGCTGGGCACGCTGGCGGGCGGTGCTGGCGGCGCATTGCTGGGCCGCTCGATCGACAAGGGCAAGGTGCGCTGCCGCTAGGCGATTCGCGCGATTCGAAGATCGGGTCCGCCCGCTTCGACCCGCATGCATGACGGAAAAGCCGCCGTTGACGCTAGGTCCGGCGGCTTTTTCGTGGCCGCGGTTCGCTCCCCCTTGCGGCGGTGCAGCGCGAACGCCTAGAGAGGCGCACCGCTGCTCGACGAGGGGAGGCACAGGTGACCGCAGACGAAATGAAGGCCGCGATCGGCCAGGAGAGCGTGTCCGAGTGGGTCGAGGTGACCCAGGACATGATCAACAAGTTCGCCGAGGCGACCGGCGACCATCAGTTCATCCACATCGACCCGGAGCGCGCGAAGCTGACGCCGTTCGGCACGACGATCGCGCACGGCTTCCTCACGCTGTCGCTGCTGCCGCTGTTGTCGATGAAGACCCCGGATGCGCCGAAGCTGGACGGCGTGAAGATGGGCGTCAACTACGGCGGCAACAAGGTGCGCTTCCTGGCGCCGGTGCCGTCGGGCTCGAAGGTGCGCGCCCGCTCGAAGATCGTCGAGTTCGACGAGAAGCGCCCCGGCCAGTATCAGTACACGACCGAGACCACGATCGAGATCGAGGGCAGCGACAAGCCCGCCATGATCGCCGAGTGGATCACGCAGGTCTTCGCCTGACAGACTGTTGAGCCCCTCCCTTCAAGGGAGGGGTTGGGGTGGGTCGATGCCTGACGGTACGGCGGCCCGCTCGATTATCGCCACCGTATCGCGGTCACTCCACCCACCCCCGGCCCCTCCCTGAGAGGGAGGGGAGAAAGGTTTCAAATCATGCGTTCCGCCGTTATCGTCTCCACCGCCCGTACCCCCATCGGCCGCGCCTATCGCGGTGCGTTCAACAACCTTCCCTCCCCCACGCTCGCCAGCCACGCGATCAAGGCGGCGGTCGAGCGCGCCGGCGTCGAGGGCGGGCAGATCGAGGACGTCGTCATCGGCTCCGCGCTGCAGCAGGGGCACCAGGCCGGCAATATCGCGCGCACCTCGCTGCTGCGCGCCGGGCTGCCGATCGAGGTGTCGGGCATGTCTCTCGACCGTCAGTGCGCCTCGGGCCTGATGGCGATCGCCACCGCCGCGAAGCAGATCGTCGTCGACGGCATGGACGTGACGATCGGCGGCGGCGTCGACAGCATCTCGCTGGTGCAGACGCCCGAAATGCGCGTCGCGCCCGACAAGGAGCTGCTGGCGATGCACAACGACATCTACATGCCGATGCTCCAGACCGCCGAGGTCGTCGCCAAGCGCTACGGCATCAGCCGCGATGCGCAGGACGAATACGGCTATCAGTCGCAGATGCGCACCGCCGCCGCGCAGGCCGCAGGCAAGTTCGACGACGAGATCGTCGCCGTCACCGCGACCAAGGCGAACGTCAACAAGGAGACCAAGGAGGTTTCCTACGAGGAAGTGACCCTTTCGAAGGACGAGGGGAACCGCGCCGATACCACGCTGGAGGGGCTGAAGAGCCTGAAGCCGGTGCTGGGGCCGGACCTCAACATCACCGCCGGCAATGCGTCGCAGCTGTCGGACGGCGCGTCGGCCAGCGTGCTGATGGAAGAGAAGGTCGCCGCGGCGAAGGGCCTCACCCCGCTGGGCCGCTACGTCGGCATGGCGGTGGCGGGCACCAAGCCCGACGAGATGGGCATCGGCCCGGTCTTCGCGATCCCGAAGCTGCTGGAGCGCAACGGCCTGAAGGTCGGCGACATCGGCCTGTGGGAGCTGAACGAGGCGTTCGCGGTGCAGGTGCTCTACTGCCGCGACAAGCTGGGCATTCCGGACGAGCTGCTCAACGTCAACGGCGGCGCGATCTCGATCGGCCACCCCTATGGCATGTCGGGCGCGCGCATGACCGGCCACGCACTGATCGAGGGCAAGCGCCGCGGAGCGAAATTTGTCGTCGTGACGATGTGCGTCGGCGGCGGCATGGGCGCCGCGGGGCTGTTCGAGGTGCTGTGACATTGAAGACGAGGCGGCAATACGCTATGTATTAATCCGGCGACGTCATTGGCGCCTCTCATGCGAGCCCCGGTTGTGTCAGCAGCCGGGGCTCTTGCCGTTCGGGGCCAGCGTGTCAGCGCGAGCCCCTCCCGTGCACCCTACTTCCGGCTGACCTCGATCACCTTCACGACCAAGGTCGCAAAGGCGAACACGGCGCCTAAGACGAGGCACAAGTCGGCAATCGTCATTGGACGGTCCTCCTCATGCATGACGGCAGGATTGCCGCCGCTACGGATCATGCGACCGACCTAAGCAGAACACAATGCGTACATCTTGGGGATCGCAACCATCCTCCCCTCCCCTCGTTTCCCGACCGAACCGTTCGAGAGGAGACGACACATGGCGGACGCCAACACCGATCCGAAGCAGCTGAAGCAGGACCTGTGGAAGAAGATGGCGGACAGCCCCTTCGTCATGGTCGGCAAGGCCGACGGCTCCTCGCACAGCGAGCCGCTGACTGCGCAACTGGACGAGGATCAGGTCGACACGCTGTTCTTCTTCATCGGCAAGGACAATCGCGTCGCCGGCGGCGGCAAGGTCATGATGCAATATGTGTCGAAGGGGCACGACTTCTTCGCCTGCCTCGACGGCAACGCGCGCATCGACAACGACCGCGCGCAGATCGACAAGCTGTGGAACAAGCAGGCCGAGGCGTGGTTTCCGGGCGGCAAGGACGATCCCAACCTGGCCCTGCTTCGCGTCGACATCGACAGCGCGGAACTGTGGGAAACCGACATCTCGCTGGGCGGCCGGCTGAAGATGCTGTTCGGCGGGACGATCCGGTCGGACGAGGCGGGCAGCCATGCCAAGGTGCAGACGACCGCGGAAAGCTCCCCCGCCTGACGCTCACCCATGGTATCGACGGGCCGGTCGCACGACGCTGCGTCCGGCCCGTTTCCCTTGGCGCGTGAAAGCGGATAGAGGGCGGGGATGAATCCCCTTCTTCTCGTCATGGCGGGCGGCGCGGTGGGCGCCGGCGCGCGCCACCTCGTCAATCGCGGTACCTTATCGGCGTTCGGACCCGGCTGGCCATGGGGCACGCTGACCGTCAATCTGCTCGGCGGGCTGCTGATGGGGCTGCTGGTGGGCGTGCTGGCGCGCGCCGCCGCAGGCGGCGACAACTGGCGGCTGCTCCTCGGCACCGGCGTGCTGGGCGGCTTCACCACCTTTTCGGCGTTCGCTCTCGATACCGTCGGCATGGTTCAGCGCGGCGATCTCGCGAGCGCGCTGGGCTATGTCCTGCTGTCGGTCGCCGGCGCCATCGTCGCGCTGTTCCTGGGCCTCGCGATCGCGCGGGTGGCGGCATGAGCGATCAGGTCCGCCAGTTCACCATCGCGCCCGACGACGACGGCATCCGCGTCGACCGCTGGTTCAAGCGGCATCTCGACGCCACCAGCTTCACGACGGTCGCGAAATGGGCACGCACCGGGCAGATCCGCGTCGATGGTGCACGCGTGGCGCCGGGCGACCGGCTCCAGGCCGGTCAGGTGCTGCGCATACCCCCGGCAGAGCCGGTCCGTGGCGATGCCCGCCCGGAACGAACCCGCCCCGCGTTGACCGCGGACGAAGAAGCCTTCGCGCGCGAGATGGTGATCCACAAGGATGCGCAGGCGCTGGTCCTCAACAAGCCGCCGGGCCTCGCGACGCAGGGCGGCACCAAGACGACGCAGCATGTCGACGGCCTGCTCGACGCGCTCCAATACGAGGCGGAGGGTCGCCCCAAGCTCGTCCACCGCCTCGACAAGGATACGTCGGGCGCGCTGCTGGTGGCACGCACCTCACGCGCGGCGGCGTTCTTCGCGAAGACCTTTTCCAGCCGCTCGGCGAAGAAGGTCTATTGGGCGCTCGTCGTCGGCGTACCCTCGATCGACGACGGCACGATCGATCTGCCGATCGCCAAGCAGCCCGGCACCGGCGGCGAGAAGATGCACGTCGACGAGGCGGAGGGCAGCCCCGCGCGCAGTCGCTACCGCGTCATCGAGCGCGCCGGCAATCGCGCCGCCTGGGTCGAGCTGCAACCCTTCACCGGGCGAACCCACCAGCTGCGCGTCCACATGGCGGCGATCGGCCACCCGATCGTCGGCGACGGCAAATACGGTGGCCCGGCGGCCTTCCTGACCGGCGGGATCAGCCGCAAGATGCACCTCCACGCGCGCCGCATCCGCGTCGATCACCCCGATGGCGGCGAGATCGAAGTCACCGCCGAACTGCCGACGCATTTCGCGGAAAGCCTCTCCGGACTGGGGTTCGAGCCGATGGCCGGCGACATGATGCCGCTGGACGAAGCCGCCCCGCCGACGCGCGAGGAGAAGAAGGCGCGCGCCCGCGCGCATGCCAAGACGGTGCGAAAGGAACGCCGCGGCGAGCGCCGCTCGCGCGGCGGCGGCGATGACAAGCCAAGCGGCGGCGGTCGCGGGGGAAAGCCGGGCGCCGGCCGGTCGGACCGGCCCGGCGGCAGGGGTAGAGGTCCGCGTTGACCAGGGCGCGCAGCGGCGTTCCGGTGGAATGCCGCTATTCGCTTCGGGCGGGGTAGCGCATCCTTGCTCCGCCCCCAACCATCGTCGAAACGATGGTCCTGACCGTCTATCGGGCGCGGGGCGGTTGCACCGTCACCGTCGCCGGATCGAGCCCGTCAGACCGCTAGCGCCGCGCCGGTCGCCATGCCCCACACGCCATAGCCCGCCAGCAGCAGCGCCGCCGTAACGGTCGCGCCGAACAGCACGTACCCGACATAGTTCAGCATCGGCGGGTTCGGCCGCTCCAGCTTGCGGTTGTGAGACGCGCCGGACAGCACGAAGCTGAGCAGCATTCCGTAGGTCAGGGCAACGGCTTCGATCATTCCCGCTCTCGCTCGTAAGGAGTCAGCGGCCGCCCCCAGCAGCCGTGTGCGGTTAACCATATCCGCTTCGTCCTACCCATAGGTTAACGCGCCACTCGCCGCTCGCCGGCCTCCGTTCGTCGCTTGTCGCCGATCGTCCATGGCTCCGATGCCGCGATACGACGTTGTGGCGCGCTGCGCATGCTTGCCCTACTGGGGCATGATGACTCAGCGACTGGCGGTATTCGACTGCGACGGCACGCTTGCCGATGGAGAGGCCAATATCTGCCGCGCGATGGAGGCCGCGTACGCGGGCGCGGGGCTGGCCCCGCCGCCGCGCGCCGCGATTCGCGGCATCGTCGGGCTGAGCCTGGTGGAGGCCGTGGCGGTGCTCGCCCCCGACGCGGACGAGAATATGCACCGCGCGTTGGCAGCGGATTACAAGACGGCATTCCACCGCATGCGGCTTGCCGGAGAGCTGGACGTCGAGCCGCTCTACGACGGCATGACGGATGTGCTGGAGCGTCTGACCGCGCACGGCTGGCTATTGGGCGTAGCGACCGGCAAGTCCGACCGCGGGCTGGCGCATCTGCTCGCGCATCACAGACTGACCGACCGCTTCGTCACGCTGCAGACCGCCGATCGGCACCCGTCGAAACCGCACCCCGCGATGCTCGCCGCCGCCATGGAAGAGGCGGGCGCGCATCCCCACATGACCGTCATGATCGGCGACACCAGCTACGACATGGACATGGCCCGCGCAGCCGGCGTGCGCGGCGTGGGTGTGGCCTGGGGTTATCACGATGCGGCGACCCTGATCGCGGCGGGCGCGGACGCGGTGGTCGATGACGCCGACGCGCTTCTTGCGCATCTGCTCGCCGCGGCCCAGCGCGGCAGCGCGGGATCGCTCACGCCACGGCCTCCGTTGCCATCGCGCCGGCGAGATCGGCGTATCGATCGACCACCGCATGCGCTCCGCTGTCGCGCAGCACGGCGGCGTCGT
>CAJYKB010000080.1 GCA_913774925.1 uncultured Sphingomonas sp.
CCACGCCCCTCATGCGCCGCTTCGGATTGGCCCAGGCGACGGTGTTGGCGGCGCCGTCCCAACCCCAGGTGCCCGCCATCACGCCGGGCTTGTCGGCGATGATGACATAGCCGCCGGCGCCGTAGCCGGCATTGCTGTTCGCCCCCGGCGTTACCCCGGTGAAGGTCACGCCCGGCGGCAGCAGGTCGGAGGTAGCGAGCGCGATCGTCTCCGGCTTGAGCACGCGCACCCCTTCCAGGATGCCGCTGTCCTGCACCATGTGGAGGAAACGGTCGTAGTCGCGCGCCGACGATACCAGTCCGGCGCCGCCATAGGGGAAGCTGGGGCGCTGGAGGTAGGGCGACGTCGCCGTCGGGTCGATCGGCAGGCTCTGGCCGTTGAGCACGGCATAATTGGTCGCGAACCGGCCGACGTCTGCGGCGGGCACCTGCCAGAAGGTGGAAGTCATCTTGAGCGGATCGAGCAGCCGCGTCTGGACGAAGCGGTCGAACGGCATCCCGCTCGCCTTCTCGATCACCGCGCCCATCACGTCGAGGCCGATCGAATAATGCCACGCCGTCCCCGGCTCCGCGACCAGCGGCACGGTGGCGACGCGGTTGGCGAATTCCTCCAGCGTCTTGGGGCGTACCGCGCGCGCCTGCGCCTCGGTCGGTGCATTCAGCTGCGCGGGCAGGATGCCGAGCCGCTCGTATTCCTTGAGCAGCGGCCCCTTGGCGTTGATGTTGTAGCCGAGCCCGGCGGTGTGGGTCAGCAGCTCGCGGATCGTGATCGGCTTCGTCGCCGGCTTCGCATCGAGCGACGTGTCGGGGCTGGTCAGCACACGCATATGCGCGAACGCCGGGAAATATTTCGACAGCGGATCGTCGAGGCCGATCTTCCCCTCCTCGATCAGGATCATCGCCGCCATCGCGGTGATCGGCTTCGTCATCGAATAGACGCGCCACAGGCTGTCCGGCCCCGCGGCGGGGGCGGACGCGTCATACGCGATCCTGCCCGAGGCGACGAAGGCGGTGGGAAGATCGCCGACCCCGAACGCACCGACGATGCCGGGCACGCGCTTCTGCGCGACATAGCCGTCGAACAGCGCCTGTGTCGCCGGAAGCGCAGGATTGACGCGAACCTCGGCATTGCCGTGGAGAGCGGGGGCGGCGGGGCGAGGCGCGGGTTGCGCCTGCCGTGCCAGCGCGCTGCCGCCTGCGGCCATCACCAAGGTGGCGGCCAGCATCGATCTCGCCTTCATCGTCCCGCTCTCCTCACGATCCCGGCCGCCTTCGCGAACAAGGTGGGCAGACCCGCCTCGTCCAGCCGCGCGATCGGCCACCATTCGCCTGTATTCACCGCGTGATGCGTCCGCGCGACCGCCAGCGCAAGGTCGAGCGTGAAATGGGTGAAGCTGTGGTGGACCTGCTCGTCCAGCAGGCGCCAGTCGGCGTCGACGGGGGCATCCGCCAGCCCCGGCGGCGTGTCGCTCCACGCGCCGGTGGGCAGCGCCCGCATGCCGCCCAGAAGGCCGCTGTCGGGGCGGCGCACCAGCAGCACCGCGCCGTCGCGCTCCAGCCAGAAGATGGTGCCGTGACGGTGGGGACGCGCCGCCTTGGGCTTCTTGACGCGGAATGCCTCGGGCGTGCCCTGCGCCAGCGCGTCGCACGCGGTGGCAACGGGGCATAGCAGGCAGCGTGGCTTCCGGGGCGTACAGATCGCGGAGCCCAGGTCCATCATCGCCTGCGCGAAGTCGCCGGCGCGGGTATCGGGCGTGATCGTATCGGCGGCGGCGCGGACTGCGCGGCGGCCAGAGGGCAGCGCGTCGCGTATCGCGAACAGCCGCGCGACGACGCGCTCGACATTGGCGTCGACCACGACGGCGCGGCGTCCGAACGCGATCGCGGCGACCGCGGCGGCGGTATAGTCGCCGAAGCCCGGCAGCGCGCGCAGCGCGGCTTCGGTATCGGGCAGCCGTCCGCCGTGATCGCGCGCGATCGTGCGTGCCGCGGCGAGCAGATTGCGCGCGCGGGCATAGTAACCGAGCCCCGCCCAGGCGGCCATGACGTCCTCGTCCGGGGCCGCCGCGAGATCGGCGAAGGTCGGCCAGCGCGCGACCCACGTGGCGAAGCGTGGGCGCACGGTGGCGACGGTGGTCTGCTGGAGCATCACCTCCGACAGCCAGACGCGATAGGGATCGGGTGTCTCGCCTGCCGCTGCGCGCCATGGCAGGTCGCGGCGATGGCGGTCGTACCAGTCGAGCAGCAGGGGGGCGACGTCGCGGCGCTTGGCGTCCATGCCCCGGCTATGGCATGGGGCGGCAAATGAGCAAGCGCGAGCGCGCCCCCACCCCCAAGCCGCCCAAGGCCGAACCCGAGCGGCAGAACCGCTCGCGTGCGGTCGCCGAGCTGTTGCCCGCGATCGGCGGCGCGGCCTTCCGCAAGTTCGGCTTCGTCCAGTCGGCGGTCGTCTCGCGCTGGCCGGAGATCGTCGGCGAGCGGCTCGCGGCGGTCAGCACCCCCGAATCGATTCGCTTCCCGATGGGGAAGAAGCAGGACGGCACGCTGACGCTGGTGGTGCGCGGGGCGCACGCGCCGATGATGACGCACCTGACGCCGGAGATCATCGAGCGGGTGAACCGCTTCTTCGGCTATGCTGCGGTCGTGAAGGTCGCGATCCGCCAGGGCGAGGTGACCAAGCGTCCCGAACGCCGCGTGGCGCCGACGCTGGCGCCCGCGCCTTCGGACATGGGCGAAAGCCTGAAGACGATCGCCGATCCCGAGCTGAAGGCGGTGCTGGAGGCGCTGGCCGCCGGCGTCGCCGCGCCCCCTCTCAACCTGCCGAAGGTCCGCTGATGCGCCGTTTCCTGTCGTTCGCGGTGCTGGCCCTTGTCGCCGCGCCGATCACTGCCGCGGCCCCCAGAGCCTGGACCGCGGTGGTGGCGCCGATCGCCACGGGCAGCTACGTGATCGGCAACCCCAGGGCGCGGGTGAAGCTGGTGGAATATGTCAGCTACACCTGCCCGCATTGCGCGCATTATGCCGCCGAGTCGAAGCCGGCGGTCACGGCCATGGTGCGCTCGGGCAGCTTGAGCGTGGAGGTGCGCAACCAGGTGCACGACGGGCTCGACCTGATCGCGGCGACGCTGGCCCGCTGTGTCGGGCCACGTGCGTTTCCGGCCTATCACGAGCGCGTCTTCACCACCCAGCAGGAGTGGGTCGAGCGCGCGGGCACCTGGAGCGAGGGCAACCGCGAGCGCATCTCCAGCTGGCCGCAGCTGGCGCAGATGAAGGCCATGGCCGAGGGTGCCGGGCTGACCGCGATCGCGCGCGCCGCGGGCGCCCCCGCCGCCGCGATCGACGCCTGCTTCGCGAACGATGCCGCCGTGAAGCGCGTGCTGGCGGTGTCCGAGGCGACGAGCAGCGGCGCGCAGGGCGGGGTGCAGGGCACGCCTGCCTTCCGTATCAACGGCCGTCTGGTGCAGAACGTCGGCTGGACCCAGCTGCAACCGCAATTGCGCGCCGCCGGCGCGAAGTGATGGAGTGACATGATGAAGCGTATCGCGATCCTCTCGCTGATCCCCGCGGCGCTGCTGGCGGCGTGCGGCTCGGGCGGGGACGGCAATGTCACCGCGCCCGCCAATTCGGTCGCGGCGGTCACCGCGCCTGCCGGGCAGGACTGGACCCAGACCGTCGCCGCGACGCCGGAGGGCGGCTATGTGATGGGCAATCCCAACGCGCCGCTGAAGCTGGTCGAGTATGGCTCGCGATTGTGCCCGACGTGCGGTGCCTTCGCCAACTCCGGCATGCGTCCGCTGATCGACAATTACGTCAAGGCGGGCAAGGTCTCCTACGAGTTCCGCGAGTTCCTGGTCCATGGCGCGCCCGATTTCGCGCCCGCGCTGATCGGCCGCTGCGCCGGGCCGCAGCCGTTCTTCCCGATGCTGGAGCAGATGTTCGCCGAACAGCCGCAGGTGCTCCCGAAGATGGAGGATGCGGGCGCGTTCCAGCAGCAGTTGCAGGGGCAGCCGCCGGCGAAGATCTTCACCGCCTGGGCCGAGAAGCTGGGCTTCATCGACTTCGCCAAGCAGCGCGGGCTGACCGAGGCGCAGGTGCGTGCCTGCCTGAGCGACCAGAAGCAGATCGACGCGCTGGTGAAGTATATGGACGCCGGCTCCAACGCGGGCGTCACGGGCACGCCGACCTTCTTCCTGAACGGGCAGAAGCTGGACAATGCGGTGACGTGGCCGGCGGTCGAGGGTGCGTTGAAGAACGCGGGCGCCTGATACCCGCTCCGGCGCGCGCGCGATGCGGATCAAGCGGCTGCGGCTGACGGGCTTCAAGAGCTTCGTCGACCCGGCCGACCTGCGCATCGAGCCCGGGCTGACCGGGGTGGTCGGCCCCAATGGCTGCGGCAAGTCCAACCTGCTCGAAGCGCTGCGCTGGACCATGGGCGAGAACAGCGCGAAGTCGATGCGCGGCGCCGGCATGGAGGACGTGATCTTCGCGGGCACCGCGACGCGTCCGCCGCGCGACTTCGCCGAGGTCGCGCTGCTCGCCGAGGTCGACGGACCCGACGGCGCGACCGAGAGCGAGGTGGTGCGTCGGATCGAGCGCGGCGCGGGCAGCGCGTACCGCATCGACGGGCGCGACGTGCGCGCGAAGGACGTGCAGCTGCTGTTCGCCGATTCGGCGACCGGCGCGCACTCGCCCGCATTGGTCAGCCAGAACCGCATCGGTGCGATTATCTCCGCCAAGCCCGGCGAGCGGCGTGCGATGCTGGAGGAAGCCGCCGGGATTTCGGGCCTCCACGTCCGGCGCAAGGACGCGGAGGCGCGGCTGCGCGCGACCGAGACCAATCTGGCGCGGCTCGACGAACTGATGGCGGAGCAGGCGGCCCGCGTCGCGGCGCTCCGGCGACAGGCGCGCGCGGCGGAGCGCTATCGGCTGCTGTCCGAGCAGATCTGCGTGGCAGAGGCGCGCATGATCTACGCACGCTGGCGCGATGCGGCGGCGGCGGCGGAAGCGGCGCGTGCGGAGGCGGCGGCGGCGGAGCGGGCCGTCGCGGAGGCGACGACCGCGGAACAGGCGACGCTGGCGGCGCAGCGCGACGCGGCGGCGGCGCTGGCGAGCGCGCGCGCGGCGGCGCTGGCGGCACGCGACCGGGCGAGCGAGGTCGGCCACCAGCTGACCCGCGCGCGCGAACAGCGCCACGGGCTCCAGCGGCGGTTGCTGGAG
>CAJYKB010000081.1 GCA_913774925.1 uncultured Sphingomonas sp.
GGATCGCACTGGCGCAGGCGGACGCCGCGCTGGCGGAATCGCGTGTCGACGTGTCGACGAAGGCGACCGACAGCGGCAGCGCCGCGGCCACGCTCGCCGGCGCGCAGGCGGATCTGACGCTGGCGCAGGCGACGTATCAGCGTCAGGCCGCACTGATGCAGCGCGGCTTCACCACCCGTGCCGCACTCGACGCCGCGACGCAGCAGGTCGCCGCCGCGCGCGCGCGGATCGCCGCGGCACAGGCCGACGCGGCGCGCGCGCGACAGCAGGTGTCGAGCGGCGCGACCGGTTCCAGCACACCCGCCGCGATCCAGGTCGCGCTGGCGCGGCGCGAGAAGGCGCAACTCGACCTCGCCCGCACCGTCGTCCGCGCGCCGCACGACGGTATCGTCAGCCAGACCGGACGGCTGCAGGTCGGGAACATCACCCCCAGCGGGGTTCCCGCGCTGACGCTGGTCACCACCGGCGGCACCTATGTCGAGGCCAATTTCAAGGAAACCGACCTGAACCACATGCGCGTCGGTCAGGTCGCGACGATCGGGTTCGACGCCTATCCCGAGCTGGAGCTGCACGGCCGCGTCCAGTCGATCGGCGCGGGCACGGGCTCGCAATTCTCCGTCCTGCCGGCGCAGAACGCGACCGGCAATTGGGTGAAGGTGACGCAGCGCGTGCCGGTGCGCATCGCGATCGAGGGCAGTTCGCCGCGCCCGCTGATCGCGGGACTGTCCGCCGACGTCTCGGTCGACACGCAGGCCCACTGATGGCCGGGGCCGCGCCCACACCGGGCATGCCGATGCTCCCCGTCGAGCATCGCGGCATCCTGACCGTCGGCGTCATGGGCGCGATGGTGATGCAGATCCTCGACACCACCATCGCCAACGTGGCGCTGCCGCACATGCAGACGTCGCTGGGCGCGACCGTCGACACCGTCACCTGGGTGCTGACCAGCTATATAGTCGCGACCGCGATCGCGCTGCCTGCGACCGGCTGGCTGTCGGACCACATCGGCAGCCGCAACCTGTTCCTGCTGTCGGTCGGCGTCTTCGTCGTCGCCTCGATGCTGTGCGGCGTGGCCAACAGCCTGCCAGTGATGGTCGCGTTCCGCATCGTGCAGGGCGTCGCCGCCGCCTTCATCAACCCGCTGTCGCAGACCGCGATGCTCGACATCAACCCGCCCGAACGCGCGGCGAAGGCGATGAGCGTGTGGGGCATGGGCGTCATGGTCGGGCCGATCATGGGGCCCGTGATCGGCGGCTTCCTGACCGAGAACTACAATTGGCGCTGGGTCTTCTACGTCAACGTCCCCGTCGGGCTGCTGACGCTCGCGATCCTGTGGTGGCAATTGCCGTCGCGACCGCGTGCGCGTCGCACGTTCGACTATCTGGGGTTCGTCTACGTCGGCCTGGCGGTCGCCGCGTTCCAGCTGATGCTCGACCGCGGCCAGACCGAGGACTGGTTTTCCAGCTGGGAGATCGTCGCGGAGGGGCTGATCGCCGCCGCGGCGCTGTGGATGGCGGTGATCCACCTCGCCACCGCCGCCAGGCCGCTGTTCGACCGCGAGCTGTTCCGCAACCGCAACCTCGTCATGGGGATGCTGTTCATGGTCGTCATCGGCATCTCCACGATGGCGCCGATGGCGCTGCTGCCGCCGATGCTCCAGCAACTGTTCGGCTATCCGGTGATCGACACCGGCATGATGATGGCGCCGCGCGGTGTCGGCGTGCTGGCGACGATGTGGATCGCGGGCCAGCTGATGGGCAAGGTGGATACCCGCGCCGTCATCGTCGTCGGGCTGATCCTGTTCGCGGGGTCGCTCCGCATGATGGCGGGCTACTCGCTGGAGATGGATTACTGGCCCGTCGTCACCGCCGGGTTCATCCAGGGGCTAGGCATGGGGTTCGTCTTCATGCCGCTCAACGCGCTCGCCTTCGCTACGCTCGACAACCGCTATCGCACTGACGGGGCAAGCATCCTGAACCTGATGCGATCGATCGGCCAGTCGGCGGGGATCTCGATGGTGACGGTGATGCTGGCGCGAAACATCCAGACCAGCCACGCCGACCTGGGCGCGCATATCACCGACCAGTCGCTCCCCGCCGCCGACCTGCTCGCGCGCGTCCCCGCGCTGGGCCAGACCGCCGCCGCCTTCGCCGACGCGATGGTCAACCGCGAGGCGGCGATGATCGCCTATGTCGACGATTTCTACCTGATGGCGTGGATCTCGATCGCGGTCGTCCCGCTGGTGTTCCTGCTTCGCAAGCCGAAGGGCAAGCTGGAGGTGGTGCACAGCGAGTGAGGCTTACCCTGTGTCCTGGCGAAGGCGAGGCCTTTGTAAAAGTTGCCACGCAAGCGTAGCTCCGTACGTCACCACGGACTTGTTCCGGGGTCCACGGTTCTGCAAGTCCGTAGCCTGTGGGTGCGCGGCATGGTGGATGCCGGAACAAGTCCGGCATGACGGCAGGCGCTTTGGCAACGGCTCCGCGAAGGCCGGGCTCCAGTTGGATAAGCCTTGCCGCTCTCACGCGCCGCCCGTCACTGGGCCCCGGCCTTCGCCGGGGCTCGGCGACCGATCAATCCGCCTTCTTCAAATGCCGCCGCCCCAGCAACTCCGCGATCTGTACCGCGTTCAGCGCGGCGCCCTTGCGCAGGTTGTCGCTCACGCACCACAGCGACAGGCCGTTCTCGACCGTCGAATCGTCGCGCACGCGGCTGATATAGGTCGCATCGTCGCCCGCGCTTTCGATCGGGGTGACGTATCCGCCGTCCTCGTGTTTGTCGATCAGCATCACGCCGGGCGCCTCGCGCAGGATGGTCTTGGCGGTTTCCGCATCGATCTCGCGCTTGAATTCGATGTTCAGCGCCTCGGAATGGCCGACGAAGACCGGCACGCGGACGCAGGTCGCGGTCACCTTGATCCTGGGATCGAGGATCTTCTTCGTCTCGACCACCATCTTCCATTCTTCCTTGGTGGAGCCGTCCTCCAGGAAGCTGTCGATGTGCGGGATCACGTTAAACGCGATCTGCTTGGTGAACTTCTTCGGCTCGGCGGGATCGCCGACGAAGATGTTGCGGCTCTGCTCGAACAGCTCGTCCATCCCGACCTTGCCCGCGCCGGAGACGGACTGATAGGTCGCGACCACCACGCGCTTGATCGTCGCGGCGTCGTGCAGCGGCTTCAGCGCCACGACCATCTGCGCGGTCGAGCAGTTCGGGTTGGCGATGATGTTGCGCGCCTTGTAGCCGTCGATCGCATCGGCATTCACCTCCGGCACGATCAGCGGTACGTCCGGGTCCATGCGATAGAGCGACGAATTGTCGATCACGGTGCAGCCGGCGGCGGCGAACTTCGGCGCATAGACCTTGGTCGCCTCGCTGCCGATCGCGAACAGCGCCATGTCCCAGCCGGCGGGATCGAAATGCTCGATGTTCTTGACCGTCAGCATCCGGCCGGTGTCGCCATATTCGATCTGGTCGCCGACCGAGCGCGACGACGCCAGCACCGCGATCTCGTCCGCGGGGAACTGCCGCTCGGCCAGGATATTGACCATTTCGCGCCCGACATTGCCGGTCGCGCCCGCGACGACCACCCGATACCCCATGATACTTCCTTCCACGCGCCCGACGCGGCGCCTCACAAACGTGTCGCGCCGCGCCGTAGCGCCGTCATTTCCGAAAAGCCACCCGTGTTCAGCGCGGCCCCGGCCCGACGTGGCGATCCAGGAACGCCTCGATCGTGGTCCACACATGGATGTCGCGCGCCGCGCCATGCGCCTTGCCGGGGTAGAACATCATCTCGAACGGCACGTCCGCCGCCTGCATCCGCGCCGCGACCTCGGTCGAATTGTCGAGGAAGACGTTGTCGTCCGCCATGCCGTGCATCAGCATCAGCGGCGTCGTGATCTTGAGCGGGTCGATAACCGCACGCGAGGCATCATACGCCGCCTTGTCGGTGCGCGGATCGCCCATGTACCGCTCGGTCCAGTGCGTGTCGTACAGCCGCCAGTCGGTGACGGGCGCGCCCGACACGGCCGCGGCATACAATTTCCGATCCGCCTCGATCATCTTGAGCGACATATAGCCGCCGTAGGACCAGCCATAGGTCGCGATCCGCGCCGGATCGACGAACGGCAGTGTCTTCAGATACGCCGCACCCCTCGCCTGATCGGCGACCTCCACCGTGCCCATCGCGTGCCAGATCGCGCTTTCGAACGCGACGCCGCGGTTGGCGGCGCCGCGATTGTCGACCTCGAAATAGATCCAGCCCTTCGCGACCAGCTGCTGGATGAGCGGGTTCTTCCAGTTGCGCTGGACGCTCTGCGGCCCCGGCCCGCCGTAGTGCTGGAAGAACACCGGATAGCGCTTGCCCGGCTCCAGCTTCGGCGTGACCATCTGCCAGTAGAGATCGGTCTTGCCGTCCGCTGCCTTGATCGTGCCGAAGCGGACCGGCTGATGCGCCGGCAGATACGGCGCATAGGGGTGCGTCCCCTCGACGCGGTTCTCGTTGATCCAGGCCAGCCGCTTGCCGTCCGCATCGGCGAGATAGGTCTGCGGCGGCTGGTTCGGGTTCGACCGGGTGACGATGAAGCGGGTCGCATCGCCGCTGCCGACGACCTTGTTGAACCAGCCCGCCTCGGTTAGCCGCGTGATCGCGCCGCCCTTCAGGTCGAGCGCGTAGAGCTGCTGCTCCAGCACATCGTCCTTGTTGGCCATGAAATAGACCCGGCCGCGCTTCTCGTCGACGCCCGCAAGCGCGGAGACGACCCACGGCCCCTTGGTCAGCTGCGTCCACTTGCCCTTGTCGAGCCGCCACAGATGCGCGAAGCCGTCGCGCTCCGACAGCCACAGCAGGCTGCCGTCGCGCATCATGCGATAGGCGTCGGCCAGGTTGATCCAGCTCTTCGGCGCGGCGCTTTCGGTGAACAGCAGCGTCGAGCGCCCCGTCGCCGGATCGACGCGCAGCACGTCGAGCTTGGTCTGCGCGCGGTTCTCGCGCTGGACCAGCAGCTGGCCGTCCGGCGTCCAGTCGACCCGCGCCAGATAGATGTCGGGGTTGCCGCCCAGGTCCACCTTGACGCTGCCCGAGCCGTCGGCGCGCATCACGTGCAGCTCGATCAGCACGTTGTCGGTGCCGGCGGCGGGATAGCGCTGCTCGAACACGCGCGTGCCCGTCGCGCCGATCGCGGCGCGGGTGAAGACCTTCACCGGCGCCTCGTCGAACCGCGCCACCGCGAGATAGCGGTCGTCGGGCGACCACCAATAGCCGGTGCGGCGGTGCATCTCCTCCTGCGCGATGAACTCCGCCTCGCCCCAGTGGACGGTTCCGCGCCCGTCCTTCGTCAGCTGCCGCGCGGTGCCGTCGCCCGACAACGGACGTACCCACAGGTTCTGGTCGCGGACGAAGCCGATGAACCGGCCGCGCGGGCTGACCGTGGGGTTCAGCGCGTCCTTCGTCCCCTCCAGCTTGCGCACCCCGCCGCTCAGGTCGGCGAGATACAGCTCGCCGTCCACCGGCACGAGGAGCGAGCGGCCGTCGGGCGCCCAGTCATATTCCAGGATGCCGGTCTTGCCGGTCAGCATGCGGTCGCGCTCGCGCTGCATCTTCGCTGCCTCGGACAGCTCGGCGCCGCTGCCGGTCCTGAGCGAATCGACCAGCATCCGCTCCGCGCCGGTGCGCGTATCCAGCGCCCACAGGTCGAACCGCGATCGGTCGTCGGCGCGCGGTCGGACGGAGGTGAGCAACGTGCCGTCTGGCGACAGCTGCAACGCCTGCGGCTGGGGTCCGGCCAGATCGGGGCTGGCGAACACGCGCTCCAGCGTCAGCGTCGGCGCCGCCGTCTGCGCCTCAGCGGTCATCGCCGCGCCTGCCAACACCATCGCTCCCAACGCCACGCCGAACCGCCACATGCAACACCCTCCCGCGCCCGACCCAGGCGCACAGTGGTGGTAGGCGGTCGGACGGGCAGGAAGCAACAGATGTTACCAACAAGCCCCTCCCCTTCAGGGGAGGCGTTGGGGTGGGGTGGAGAGGGAAAGCGCGCGTGCCACAATCACCCCACCCCCAACCTCTCCCCTCAAGGGGAGGAGCTAGGAAGGGGCAATATCCTCAGCCAGCCGCGCCACATCGGCGCCCTCCTCGACTACGCGCCAGCGCATCGGGCGGCGCGTATCGACCAGCACCACCGCGCCCTTGGGACACACGCCCAGGCATCGCGTCTCGACCACGCCGACCTCCGCCTTGCGCCCCTTGCCGAACCCGGGCTCGCTGCGCAGCGCCTTCACGAGCGACGTCTTGCCCTTCGCGCCGAACCCGCCGCCGAGCTTCTTGGTGCACTTGCCGCAGACCAGCACTGCGCCCTGCCAGCGCGACGCGACGTGATCCTTCACGCAGCCCCGCCCGACGGCTTCCACGTCCGCGCTTCCTCGGCGGTGCGCAGCACCTCGTACGCCGCCTGGATCGCCTGGAACCGCCCCGCCGCCTCCGCATCGCCGGGGCGCACATCGGGATGGTTCGACTTGGCCAGCCGTCGCCATGCCAGCTTCACCTCGTCGAAGGTCGCGTCGACCTCCAGTTCCAGCACGTCGAGCGCCCGCATCTCGTCGCGCGAGCGCGATCCGTCGCCGCGACCCGCCCATTGCTGATGCCGCGACTGGGTGAAGCCGCTCGCATCGCGGCGCTCGTTCGCCTCGCGCTGCGCGGCTTCCTCCGCCGACAGCCCCTCGAAGTAATTCCAGCCGCGATTGTATTCCGCGGCGTGCGCCTGACAGAAATACCAGCGGTCGGGGCTGTTGGGCGACTTCGGCGCGGGGCAGTCCCCCGGCTCCTGGCAACCGTGGCGATCGCACAGCCGCACCTTAACCGCCTCGCGCTCGGCACCGTAAGCACGCCAGCGGGGGAAGCCCCAGTCGTTCGATCGGGTGGGAATACGTGCCATGAACGAGCGCACATAAGGCGGCGCATCGCCTGCGCCAAGGCACCAGAGGGCCTGTAAGCCGGGTTCTGTCCACCTCCGCAAGCGGAGGATGGGCGACCATTCCTCTAGGCGCGCCGTTGCCGACGCGCTCAAGCGACCAACCCGGGCAGCAGGCGGGAACACGCCCCGGACGCAAGCTTGCGCCCATGCCGCCCCTATTCGGTCTTGCTCCCGGTGGGGTTTACCGTGCCGCGGCCGTTACCGGCGCGCGCGGTGCGCTCTTACCGCACCCTTTCACCTTGACCGGGCCGAAACCCAGGCCGTCTGCTCTCTGTTGCACTGTCCCTGACCGCGGGCTCGCGCCCTTGGCCGGCGGGCGTTACCCGCCACCGTCGTTCCGTGGAGCCCGGACTTTCCTCGGCATGCGCTAGGCACGACGCGGCCGCCCGGCCCTCTGGTATCAGCTTCCCTACTCATCCCCCTGCGGTTTGGGAAGCAGCAACGCGAGCAGGATCATGCGGCATTCCGCATCGATCTCACCGTCGATCAGCTCGGGGCGGAAGCGCCGCTGGAACGCCATGATCGCCGCCATCCGGTCGCTGACGTCATAGCCGAACCGCTCCAGCGCGAGGCAGAACGCCGCCTCGCCCCAGAACGGATCCATCAGGTTCTTGGTCGGGCGCGGCAACGCAAGGCGCAGGCGGGCGAGGCGATGCCACGGGAACAGCTCGCCGGGATCGCGCTTGCGCGTGGGCGCGATGTCGGAATGGCCGACGATATTGCCGCGCGTGATCTCGTAGCGGTCCTTCAGATGCGCCACGAGTCGGACGACAGCGTCCACCTGCACGTCGGGGAAGCCGCGATAGCCGTGGTCGTGCCCGGGATTGACGATCTCGATGCCGATCGATGCGGAGTTGACGTCGTCCACATCGCGCCAATGGCTCTTGCCGGCGTGCCACGCACGCTTCTCGTCATCGACCAGCCGCAGGATCGTGCCGTCCTCCTCGACGACATAATGCGCCGACACCTCGGACGCCGGATCGCGCAGCCGCTCGATCGCCGCCGCGGCGGTCGGCATGCCGGTGTAATGCAGCACGATCATCGTGATCGGCAGCTGCCGCTCGTTGAAATTGGGCGACGGTGCCTCGACGCACTTCACGATTCCGCCACCCTCATGCCGTCGATCCCGCTCGCCATCCGGCGCGTCATAGGCGCTCGGGCGCGGGGTGGCTAGGCGGGCACCGCTTCGTAGAAGCCGCGTGCGCGCGGGCTCGGGCGCAGCCGCTCCGACAGGCCGATGACGGTCTCCCCCGCCCCCAGCAGCAGCAGCCCGCCCGGCGCCAGCGCGCCTGCCAGCCGGTCCAGCACCTGCTCGCGCAGCGCCGGCACCAGGTAGAACAGCACGTTGCGGCACAGGATCAGGTCGAACCCACCCACCGGCGCGGGATCCGCGACCAGATTGTGGCGGCGGAACGAAATCGTCTCCATCAGCCGGGGCGAGGCGACCCATTGCTGCTCGTCGGGCGAAGTGAACCAGCGCAGCATCCGCCGGATCGGCAGCCCGCGCTGGATCTCGAACTGGTTGTACGCGCCGCGCCGTGCGCGCGCGATCGCCGCGGCGGACACGTCGGTCGCCAGGATCGACGGCGGCGGAGCGCCGTCTTCCGCGAACAGCATCGCCAGCGACAGCGGCTCCTGCCCCGTGGCACAGGCCGCGCACCAGATCCGCGCCGGCGCGCCATTGGCCGCCTCCGCGGCGCGCGCCAGTCCTGCGGTCGCCTCGATCACGCCGACGTCGCGGTAGAAGGACGTTTCCTGGTTGAGCAGCAGGTCGATGACCTGATCGGCCAACAGCGGATCGCCCCCGCTGCGAACCAGTGCGGCGAGTTGCTCGACGCGGTCGAGCGACCGCGCGGCCAGCAGCGGGCGCAGCGCGGCGTCGATTCGCCAGCTGCGGTTCTCCGCAATGCGCTGTCCCGTGCGCTCCTCCAGCAGCGCGGCGAGCGCCGCGGCGCACGACGCCGTCAGCGGGCTTTCCGATGCCGCGGGCGATGGCCACACCGCCGTCATGCCGTCACCCCCACGCTGGCGGCGATCAGCGCGCCGATCGCGTGCGGCGACAGGATCGCCCGCGCCAGCCCGGCACCCGCGATCGCGCCCGGCATGCCCCAGACGACGCTGCTCGCCTGATCCTGCACCAGCAGCGCGCCGCCCGCGGCATGGACCGCGCGCGCCCCGTCCAGCCCGTCGCGTCCCATCCCGCTCAGCGTGATCGCCAGCAGGCGGTCGCCATAGACGTCCGCCAGGCTGGCGAACATCGGATCCACCGACGGCAGGTTTCCGGTCGCGGACGGCGTCTGCGACAGGCGGGTGACGATCTCGCCATGCGACAACCGCTGCACCGTCAGATGCGCGGTGCCCGGTGCGATATAGACCTGGTTCTCGCGCACCGTCGCCCGGTCCGCCGCCACCTCGCAGCGGCGGCGCGCCGACAGTGCCACCTGCTCCGCGAAAAAGGGCGAGAAGGAGGGCGGCAGGTGCTGAGTGATGAAGATCGGCTGGCGCACCGCAGCCGGCAGGACCTGCAACAACGAGGCGAGCGCATGGATGCCCCCGGTCGACGCGCCGATCGCGATCGCGTCGAACGTCAACCCCGCGGACGGCAACGGGCTGCGCGATGCGGGCGCGGCGCGGCCACCACTCGCCAGGACCGTCAGGCGCTGCATCAGCACCTCGCCGAAACGGCTCGCGAAGGCGCCCGCCGCCGGCTTCACCAGCGTATCCGCCGCGCCCAGCGCCAGCGCGCGCATCGTCACCGCCGCACCCTCGGCAGCGGCGCTGGACACGACGAGCACGCGCGCGCCGCGCCCGGCGGCGATCAGTTCCGGCAAGGCCTCGATCCCGCTGGTGCGCGGCATCTCCAGGTCCAGCAGGATGACGTCCACCTGCTCGCGCGACAGGAAGTCGAGCGCGCGCGACGCGTCGGGGACGGCGGCGGCGACCTCGAACGCGGTATCGACCGCGACGAAGCGCGACAGCGCCGCCCGGGCGACCGCCGAATCATCGACGATCAGGACACGCGCGCGCGTTTCCCGGGATCTCGTCGATGGCGCCAAGGACATGGTCGATCGCCCCCCGATCCGCGACCGCTCAGGCCAGACCGACGATCTGCAGCTTGCTGTGGAGCGTCTCGCGATCGAACGGCTTCATGACATATTCGTCCGCCCCCGCCTCGATCGCGGCGCGGATGTGCGCGATACCGTTCTCCGTGGTGCAGAAGACCACCTTGGGCCGGCGGGTCAGCGTCTCGGTCCCCAGCGCGCGCAGGAATTCCATCCCGCTCATCACCGGCATGTTCCAGTCGAGCAGCACGACGTCGGGCGTCGACGCGCGGCATTGTTCCAGCGCGGCGCGGCCATCCGCCGCCTCCGCTACGACGAAGTCGAGCGTCTCCAGGATATGCCGGGCTACCTTGCGGATCACCTTCGAATCATCGACGATCAGGCAGGTTTTCATGACGCGACCTCGAAAAGAGCCCACACATCGGGCGACACCGTCTTGGCATTCAGTCGTAATTTTGGCGTTAACGCGCGCGCACGATCACCCGATCGCGGAGGCGCGTTCGACCAGACGGTCGATATCGAGCGCGATCAGCGTCTCGCCCACGCCATCCGCCACGCCCCGCACGAAGTCACGATCGGCGATCCCGCCGGCCCCCGCGGGCACCGGCCCGATGTCGAACGTCTCGACATCCTCCAGCCCGTCGACCGCGATGGCATAGAGGTGGCCATCGACCACCGTCGCGACGGCATGGCCCACGGCGGCGTCGCCAGGCGGCTTCGGCGGCACCCCCAGCAGGCTGCGCACGTCCAGGACGGTCGCCACCCGGCTGCGCATCGCCGCCAGCCCGATGACCGCGGCACCCGCGCCCGGCGCCGGCACCGCGCGTCCCAGCTCGACGACCGAGGCCACCCGCTCGGTATCGAACAGCACGCCACAACCGCCGATCTGCGCTACCAGATGCAGCGATCCAGATACCGTCGTCATGCGCAATGCTCCTTAAGCGCGGCAACCAGCGCGGCGCGATCGTAGCGATACAGCGGCGCCCCGCGCGTCCGGCTCAGGCGGATCGCGGGCACGGGCGCGCTGTCGGCCTCGTCCTCGACCGCCAGCGCCAGCACCGGACGCTCACCCGCGCCCAGCCGGCGCACGACCCGGTATCCGGCCTGCTCGATCGTCGGCTTCAGGAAGGCCTCCATCCACGCGCCCTCGCTGCCATGAAGGAGGCACAAGGGGCGCTCGACCGCGGTCGTATGCTGCGCGAACAGCAGTAGCGGATCGACCAGCTCCAGCGGTTCCCCGGCGATCACGGCCGACCCGCTGACCGCGCCGCCGACATCGGCCGGGGCAGGCGCGATCGCATCGGGCAGCGGCACGATCTCGATCGGCTCGCGGATCGGATAGATCAACTCGTCGCCGTCCATCTGGAGCCGCAGGACCTTCCTGACGGCGGCGAGGTCGCCGCCCTGTCCCGTCCATACCGGCACCGATCGCTTGTCGACCGTCAGCCACACGCCCCCCGCCAGCCGGCGCAACGCCCCCGGCTCCACCGGCTCGATCCGGTCGACCGCCTGCGACACGATCAGGCGACGCTGCCCGTCCACATCCTCGAACACCAGCGCCTGTACCGGCTCGGGCGCCGCCACCGGCTCCGCTTCCTGACGCCGCTGCTCGAACGTCAGGCCGGCGCGCGACGCGATCCCCGCGCCGTCCAGCAGCAGGATCGGCGCGCCATCGTCGGGCAGCATCTGCCCGGCATAGATGCCCGCGCGCATGACCGCCGGCGCGGCGGGCTTCACCACCAGCTCCTGCGTATCGCACACCCCGTCGAGCGCGAGCGCGAACCGCCCCTGGCGCAGCGACACGATCGCGAGGAAGCGCGGTCGGGTGCGCTCACCGCCGACCAGGTCGGGCAGGCGCACCATCCCCATGCGCTGGCCGCGCACGACCGCGATCGACGCATCGCCGCCCACCGCGTCGATCCGCACGATCGTCTGGTTCACCGCGACGATTTCATCCACCGACTGGCGCGCGATGGCGAAGCGGGTGCCCGCCGCCTCGACGATCACGGCGTTCAGGATCGCCAGCGTCAGCGGCACCTCCAGCGACACCGTCAGCCCCTGCCCCGGCCGGTTCACCAGCGAGATGCGGCCGCCGATCTGCTCGACGTTTGCCTTCACCACATCCATGCCCACCCCGCGACCCGACAACGTGGTCGCGGTGTCGCGCGTCGACAGGCCGGGCTCGAACATCAGCGCGATGCGCGCTTCCTCGTCCATCATCGCCAGCGATGCGGCGCGGAGCGGCTGGTCGCGACCCAGTTTGGCGACCAGCGCGGCGGTATCGACCCCGCGCCCGTCGTCGACGATGTCGATGATGATGAGGTTGCCGGCCTGTCGCGCGACGACGCGCAGCTCCGCGGTGGCGGGCTTCCCCGACAGGATCCGGTCCGCCCGCGATTCCAGCCCATGGTCGATCGCGTTGCGCACCAGATGGACCAGCGGATCGCGCAACGCCTCGATCATCTCGCGGTCCAGCTCGACGTCTCCGCCCTCGATCACCAGAGAGACGGCCTTCCCCAACGCGCCCGCGGTATCGCGCACCAGCCGCGGCAATGCGGCGAACAGCGTCTCGACGCGCTGCATCCGCGTCCGCGTGACGATATCGCGCAGATCGTCGACCGACAGCGTCAGCCGTTCCAGCAGCGCCTCCAGCCCCGGATCCTCGATATTGCGGACGTGGCGCGCCAGCTGGTTGCGCGCCAGAACCATTTCCGACACGCCGCTCATCATCCGGTCGAGCAGATC
>CAJYKB010000082.1 GCA_913774925.1 uncultured Sphingomonas sp.
GCGAACTGCTGCTGCGCGCCGCGGACACGCTGATGACCGAAAGCGGCACCGCCGACGCCTCCCTCCACGCGATCGCACGCCGCGCCGGGGTGACGGCGCCGCTCGCCACCTATCATTTCGGCAGCAAGCAGGGACTGCTGCTGGCGCTGGTCGAGCGCGTGACGGGGCGATCGCGGGGTCAGATGGAGGCGTTGCTGGCGCTCGACGTCGACGCGCGCACCCGCCTGCGGCTGCACATCACCGGCATCGTGCGCACCTATGCGCGCCACCCCTGGCTGCTGTCGCTGCTCAACCAGCTGCTGCGCGGTCCCGACGAGGCCGCGGCGGCGCGGGTGAAGGCGGAATTCGTCACCCCGCTGATCGATACCCAGCGCCGCATCGTCGAGGACGGTATCGCCAGCGGCCAGTTCCGCGCGGTCGACCCGGAACAACTCTACTTCATCATCATCGGCGCATGCCAGTATCTGTTCTCCGCGCGCGAAACGATCGGCGCCGCGATGGGCGGCCGTCCCGCCCAGCCCGCGTTCGCCCGCACCTTCGCCGGTACGGTAGCCGACATAATGATCGGAGGACTGAACGTGTCCGATGGCAACGTAGAAAGGGAATAGTAAGGCGCGACCTGTTACACGCCGCGCAATTATATGCTGCCACAGTCGATCACCTTCCGAGTCCTCGCTGCCTTCACGGCGGTGTTCATGCTCGCGTTGGTGCTGCTGTCCGGCGGCGTGCTGACGGTCGACGATGTCCGCGCGGAGAACGACCGCGTCCAGCAGCTGAGCCGGATGCTGGCGGCCGAGGAGGAACACGACCAGGACCAGCAGCTGCTTCGCCTGGGGTTGGGCGAGGTCACGCGGATCGCCGAGCGCGGACAGCCGGTGCCGGCAGCGGCGCGCATTCGTACGGAAGGGGCGCTACGCCGCTTCGCGCGCGATCCGGGCGCGATGAGCGCGGAGACGCTTGCCGTTTTGCACCGGCTCGACCACGACCGGATCACCGATGGCGGGGAGCCGTTGGCGCGCGCGGTGCAGGCGGCGATGATCGAGCGTCGCGCCGCCGCCGGCCGTTTCGCCGCGATCGGCGGTGACCTGCTGCATACCGCGCTGACCGACCCCGCCGGAATCAAGCCCCGCATGCCCGGCTTCCTCGCCGGACTGAAGCGGCTGGAGCATGCGCGCAGCGAGCTGCGCCTGCGACTGGTGCGTGGCATCGATGTCGAAGTGTCGCACAATGCCCGCAAGATGCAGCGCAGCATCGACCGGGTACTGCTGGGCGGCGCGGTCCTCCTGCTCGTGATCCTGCTGCTGGCGACATGGCTGCGCCGCCGCGTAATCTTCCCCATCGTCGAGATCGCCGACCGGCTGCGCCAGTTCAACGCCGGGCAGGACGCCAGCGCGATCGTCCCCGGGCTCGATCGCCGCGACGAGCTGGGCGAGCTGGCGCGCGGGCTCGCCGAATATCGCCACGCCATGGTCGAGCGGCGCGAGGCCGAACGGCGCGTCGCCTTCCTGGCGCATCACGACATGCTGACGGGGCTGCCGAACCGCCTGATGTTCGAGGAACGGCTGGCGCACGAGCTGGCCCGCTCCCGGCGCACCGGGGAGCGGGTCGCGGTCTTCGCGATCGACCTCGACGAGTTCAAGGCGATCAACGACCGCTTCGGCCACGCCGGCGGCGACGCCGCGCTGAAGCGGGCGGCGAAGCTGCTGTCCGACACCGTGCGCACCGACGATCTGGTCGCGCGACTGGGCGGCGACGAATTCGCGATCATCCAGGTCGCCCGCGAACAGCCTCGCGCGGCGGAGGCGATGCTCGCGCGGCTGTTCGACGCCTTGGCGGGCACGGCGAAGGACGAGATCGCGCTGCGCATGAGCGTCGGCGTCGCCGTGTCCGCCCCCGACCTCGCGTTCGAGGAGCTCTACAATCTGGCCGACATGGCGATGTACCGCGCCAAGTCCGAAGGGCGGAACACGGCGCGCTTTTTCGACGACGGGCTGAAGGAGGAGGTGCGGCTGCGCTGGCGGCTGGCGCACGATCTGGAGGGTGCGATCGAGCGTGGCGAGATGCACCTCGCCTATCAGCCGATCGCCGATGCCGACACGCTCCGGATCGAGGGCTATGAGGCGCTGCTGCGCTGGTCGCATCCCGAGCTGGGCGACATCTCGCCGGAGCTGTTCATCCCGCTTGCCGAATCGAGCGGCGGCATCGGCGCGATCGGTCTGTGGGTGGCGGATCGCGCAATGGCCACCGCGGCGCGCTGGAACAGCGGGCTGTCGCTGGCGCTGAATCTGTCCGCCATCCAGTTCCGGCAGGATCGCCTCGCCGAGTCGTTGCTGGCGCTCGCCGATCGCCACGGCATCGCACCGTCGCGGCTGGAGTTCGAGGTGACGGAAAGCGCCACGCTGCTGGGCGTCAACCGCACCGCCGCGCTGACCACGCTGCGCGCGCTGCAGGACGCGGGCGCGCGGGTGGTGATGGACGATTTCGGCACCGGCCATTCCTCGCTCGGCAACCTGCGCGAATTCCGCTTCGATAAGCTGAAGATCGACCGCAGCTTCGTGATGTCGATGCTCGACCACGCCCCCTCCGCCTCGATCGTGCGCAGCATCATCGCGCTGGGGCACAGCCTGGGCGTGCCGGTCGTGGCCGAGGGGGTCGAGGGTCAGGAGGAACTCGCCGCGCTGCGCGCCAGCGGCTGCCATCAGGTGCAGGGCTACCTCATCGGCCGCCCCGCCCGCATGGCCGAGGAACGCTGCACCGTCGCGTAAGCCGTTCTTCGTCACCCCGGGCATGACCCGGGGTCCCGCTGCTTCCTCGTTGCCGGCGCAAGAGCGGGACCCCGGCTCAACGCCGGGGTGGCGGTTAACTTACCGCTTCACCGTAAACGACACCCCGAACCGCCGCCCGATGACGTCGTACGACTGCGGGAAGGTGTTCGCGTCGGCCGAATTGGTGAACGCCAGCGGCGGCTGACGATCCGTCAGGTTGTCGACGCCGACGATGAAGCGCGCACGGTCGGTCACGTCGAACGACACCGCCAGGTCCAGGTAATGCTGCGGCCCGATCCGCTCGACCAGATAGGTCGTGGCGGCATCGTCGCGCACCGCGCCTTCGGTCCGCCACGTCAGCCGCACCGACACGTCCTGCGCCCCCAGCGAGGCATCGACGCGGTGGCGGTAGCGCGGCAGCGCGCGGCGCACCTCCAGCCCGCAGGTCGCGCCGAACCGCCCGGCGCATTCCACCACCGGCGCGGTCGATCCGTTCTGCTGCTTCTGGCTCAGCACGATCGTGCCGGCATAGCTCAGCCCGGCGCGAAGGCCACCGACGTCGAAGCCATAATCACCGGTCACGTCGACGCCGCGCGACGTCAGCAGCGCCACGTTGATGTCCGAACTGTCGACCGAGGCGAGCTGTCCGTTGGCCTGCCGCTTCACCTGCTGGCAGAACACGTTGGCGATATCGCGCGCGACGACGAAACAGGTGTCGAGCGTCGCCTGCGGCAGCACGGCGCCCACCGCATTGTCGATGCGGATGTCGTAATAGTCTGCGGTCAGCGTCAGCCCGGGAAGGAAGCGCGGCGTCAGCACCGCGCCGGCGGTCCACGTCTTTCCGGTCTCCGGCCGGATCGTGGAGCGTCCGCCGAAGATGAACAGCGCGCCGGTCAGGTCCTGCGTATAGCCGCCCGCGGGCGCGCCGCTGGCGGTGCAGGTCGCGACCGAGGCGCCCGATGCGGTCGGGTTGGCGCACGGATCGACCGCACGTCCCTGTAGCGGGATCGAGGAGGTCGCGCCGAACAGCTCGCCGATATTGGGCGCGCGCACCACGCGCTGATAGCTGCCGCGGAAGCGCGCGTCCGGGGTCGGCGACCAGTCGCCGCCCAGCTTCCACGCGTCCACCGCGCCGCTGGTCGAATAGTCGGAGCGACGATACGCGCCCTCGACGTTCAGCCGGTGGAAGAACGCGACGTCCGCCAGCAGCGGCGCGCGCGCCTCGACGAAGACGTCCTTCACGTCATAGCCGCCGGCGAAGTCGACGCGCGTGCCCTGGTTGAACGTCTGCCCCGCACGCGCGGTCGTGCCGTACGTGTTACGCCCGCGCTCGTCGCGATATTCGAAGCCGGCGACCACGTCGATCGGCCCGCCCGGCAGCGTCAGGAAATTGCCGCTGTCCGCCGACAGCGTCACGCCCGCCACCACCTGCTCGCGGCGGCGGCCCTGTGCCACCGGCTCGTCGATGAATGACACCGCATCCGTGCCGATCGCACCGGGGCCGAAGATGTTGGCCGGTACGCAGCCGTTCGACCCGTCTGCGCACACCGCCGCGCCCGCACCGTTGACGGTCGCGTTCGCCGCCTGCTGGAAACGGGCGAGCACGCCCTCGCCATAGATCGGGCTCGATTCGTCGCTGCGCCCGTACTGGCCGTACGCGTCCCAGCGGATGCCCGCGACCGTGCCGCGCAGCCCCAGCTGCCCCTGCCACGTCTCGCGCGTGGTCTCCGTCACGCGATCGCCCAGTTCGCCCAGCGAGCGGGTGACGGTCAGCAGCGTCGCATCGGTGCCGCCCAGCGTGCCGTCGTTGGTGCGATTGAACGCCGGGGCCAGGATCGTGCGCAGCTGCGACGTCAGATACGGATTGTCGCGCCGGATCAGCACGTTCGCCGCCACCGTCGCGGGCGGCAGCGCGTCGCGCACCTTCGTATTGCCGTACATGCCGCGCCCGTACAGCTCGACGCCGTCGGCCATGTCGTAATGGAAGAACAGGCTGGCGTTGTAACGCCGCTGCGACAGCACCAGCGACTCGCGCCCACTCAGCACGCTGCTGGTCGCGACCGGCGCCAGCGAGCCGTCGTCGTTATAGCCGAAGGTGCTCCCCGCCGCCGCGCCGCCGATGCCCGACAGGTTGAAGACATTGGCCGAATCCGACCGGCGGAAGAATCCGCCGAGCGGGCGCGCGGTGGTGACGCCGGTGTCCGACCGCTCCGGCGCCGCGAAGTTGCGGTCGCGCTTGAACAGCGGATCGCGCTCCGACCAGCCGAGATACACCGCGACATTGCCGCGGCCGCCCAGATCCTTGCCCCAAGTCAGGTTCGCGCCGCGCGACCCCGCATCGCCACGCTCGGAGATGTTGGAGACGAGCTGCGCCTCCAGCCCGGTGAAGTTGCGCTTGGTCACGAAATTGACCACACCCGCCACCGCGTCCGAGCCATAGACCGCCGCCGCGCCGCCGGTCAGCACGTCGACCCGCTCGACCAGCGGCGCCGGGATGGAATTGAGATCGACCGAGTTGCGGAAACCGAACGGCGCACCGCGCGTCCCGTCGATCAGCACTAGGGTCCGGTTCTGCCCCAACCCGCGCAGGTCCGCGGTCGCCGCGCCACGCGAATCCGCACCGTTCGACGATGCGCCGAAGCTGCCGACGAACTGCGGCAGGCGGTTGAGCACGCTCTCGACGTTCAGCGCGCGGTCGAGCGCGATCGCCTCCGCATCGACCGACGCGACCGGGCTGACCGCGGTCACGCCGGGCCGCGTGATCCGCGTGCCCGTGACCAGAATGTCCTGCCCGTCGGTGCCATCGCCCGTCGCCGACGCGTCCACCGCGGTCGCGCCCGGTGCCGGCGTCACCTGCGCACCGGCGCTGCCCGCCGCCATCACCGCCGCGAGCGCGCTGCCCAGCAGATAGGCCTCGATCTTCCGTCCCATGTCCTCGCGCCCCCTTGGAGTGGTATTATTGTCGTCGCTACCTGTACCAGACGACGTTGGAATTGGTCTATAGGGTGAGGACGATCCACAAGACGAGAGCCGGCTCGAGAAGGAGGATCAGTGAAGCGATCATGACGGCCCGGCGTGTGATGGATTCACCAACGACCTGGGCATCCGACCGTCGAACGAACGCGACCCAGAACCCTGCCACGACGGCACACCAGACGATCGAAGATAAAGCGATCGGATAGCTGAAATGCATCGGCAGGCCGATAAGGTCGATCAGCTGGCTGTACGTAGGCTTGGCAAATATCATCGCAACGATAAGCGAACCGACCTTCATCCTGACGGAAATCGGACGCACATCGCGAGCCTGACTGCTCGCACTTCCGTTTGATCGGTACAGCACCCAAAGTACCGGCCATATATACGCAGTGGCCATGAGCCATGCCAGCATCACGCCAAATCCGTGACGATCGTAATTCCTGTAAAGTTCGTCGGAAAAGGGGATCAGGCCAAGAGCATATCCGCAAGACCAGGGACGCGCGACATACGCCACAACGGCTGCGATGAGCGCCACATCACGGTACAACCGTCTTCTGAACATACGATCGTGCTACCAGGCGGCCTTTAGAGAAGAAAGCCGCTCCCCCTCAATGCACCCGCGCGCCCATGTCCTCCAGCGCGACGCCGTTCGTCTCCGGCATGAACCGCCGCACCCATGCCAGTTGCGCCAGCATCATCGCACCGAAGAAGAAGAACACGAACCCGCCCAGCGCACCCGCCACGACCGGGAAGAGCCAGGTGATCGCCGCCGCCATCACCCAATGCGTGGTGGAGCCCAGCGCCTGCCCCTTGCCGCGCACCTCGCTGGAGAACACTTCCGACAGGAACACCCAGATCACCGCGCCCTGGCTGACCGCGAAGGCGGCGATGAACCCCATCAGCCCCAGCAGCACCAGCGTCCCGTCGGGCCGCACCGCCTCCAGCTGGATCCCGACCAGGATCAGCGCCGCCGCGCACAGCACCGACCCGACGTACAGCAGCGGCTTGCGCCCGAAACGGTCGATCAGGAACAGCGCCAGCACGGTGAACGCCAGGTTGGTGCCGCCGACCGCGATCGACTGGAGCAGCGCACTGTCCGCCCCCGCCCCGCCCAGCGCGAAGATGCGCGGCGCGTAATAGAGCAGCGCGTTGATCCCCGACAGCTGGTTGAACATCGCGATCGCGATCGCGCAGCCGACCGGGGTGGCATAGCGCCGCTGGAACAGCCGCGGTGCCGCCTCCGCCGCGCCGTCGCGCGCGCGCGCCTCCTGCATCCGCGTCAGCTCCGCCTCGGGCGCGGCGAACCCCAGCCGCCGCATCACCGCCAGCGCCTGCGCCTCGCGCGCGTTCACCGCATACCAGCGCGGCGTATCGGGCAGAGCCAGCGTCACCGCCAGGAACACCGCGGAGGGGACCGCGACGATCCCCAGCATCCAGCGCCACGCGTCGTCGCCCGGCACCAGCTGCGCGATCGCATAGTTCGATGCGAAGGCGATCAGGATACCGAGCACGATGTTGAGCTGATTGAGCGCCACCAGCCGCCCCCGAAACTTCGCCGGCGACACTTCCGCGATATAGACCGGCGTCACCACCGACGCCGCGCCGATCGCGAGGCCGCCCAGGAAGCGAAAGCCGAGCAGCATCGCCCAATTCCCCGCCAGCGCCGCTCCCAGCGACGATATGACATAGGCGACCGCGACCACCAGCAGCATCGGCTTGCGCCCGTAGCGATCGGCGGGCGCGCCCGCGACGAGCGACCCGATGACGGTGCCGATCAGCGCGGAGGCCACGGTGAAGCCCAGCGCGCCGTCGCTGAGCGCGAACCGCGCCTGCAACGCCGCGGTGGTGCCGGAAATGACCGCGGTGTCGAACCCGAACAGCAGCCCGCCCAGCGCCGCGCCCAGCGCGCTCGTCACGATCGCGGCGGTAACGCGGGCCTCGTCGTCGCGGCCATCGTCCTGCAGGGGCGGCGACGATACGGTCGGGGTCATGGCAGTCTCCGCTCAGCGCGCCCGGACGGGGTGCGTGCGCGGGCGCGTTACGCGAAGCCGCGGCGGCGCTCAATCGCCGACCTTCCCCGCCCCGGACAGGTTCCGAGGGCAACATCCCTCAGGCCCGGCTGCGGCCGGAGCATGACGCTCGCACCATGCTCAATACAGGTTCGTCGCCGCATCATGCTCCAGCGCGGCATCGATCGTCTCCGCCGCGACCGCCAGCCGGAACTGGTCGCGCGCGATCTGCCCCAGCGTCGGGAAGTCGCCGCGCGCAAGATGCCATGCCGGGTTCCACAAGGCCGAGCGGCGTAACGCCTTGGAACAATGGAAATAGACTTCGCGTGTCTCGACCACCACCACGCTGCGCGGCGGCTTTCCTTCGTGCGCGAACCGGCTCATCAGCTCTGGCGCCAGCGTGACGTGCGCCACGCCGTTGATCCGCATCATGTCGTCGATACCGGGCAGGAAGAACAACATCCCCACCGCCGGATCGGCGACGATATTGACCAGCGTGTCGAGCCGGTTGTTGCCCGGACGATCGGCGAAGGCGACGTGGCGGTCGTCGAGCGGCTGCACCGCGCCCGGCTCGCCGCCGCGTGGCGAGACGTCCGCGCCGCCGTCGCCCCGCTGCGATCCGATGCAGAAGAACGGCGACAGCGCCAGAAAACGGCGGCTGTGGGGGTCGAGTCGCGGAAACGCCTTCGCCTTCACCCCGGCCGACGCCTCGCCATAGACCGCGCGCAACGCCGCCTCGCTGGTCAGCCGATACGGATCCTCATCGATCACCCACGCCTCCATATGCTATTCGCTCGCAATAGCACGATGTGACGCCGATCGCTACACCGCCTGCCCCGCTGCCCATCCGCTCGACCAGGCCCATTGGAAATTATACCCGCCCAGCCAGCCGGTGACGTCGACCGCCTCACCGATCGCGTACAGCCCCGGCAAGTGGCGCGCCGCCATCGTCTGCGACGACAGGCCGGCGGTGGCGATCCCACCGACCGTCACCTCCGCTTTGGCGAACCCCTCCGTACCATCGGGGTGGAAGCGCCAGTCGCGCAGCCGCCGCTCCGCCTCGGTCAGCACGCGATCGGTCGCCGCGCCCAATTCGCCGATGCCGACGCGCTCCGCCAGCGCCTCCGCCAGCCGCGCGGGCAACCCGGTCGCCGCAGCGAAGGTCGTCCGCGGCTTCGCCCGCTTCGCCTCCAGCAGCCAGCCGGGCGCCGCGCCGGGACGGAAGTCGATCGCGACCGCTTCGCCGTGCCGCCAATAGCTCGACGCCTGCAGGATCGCCGGCCCCGACAGCCCGCGGTGCGTGAACAGCGCCGCCTCCGCGAACGTCGCCTTCCCCGCGCGTGCCACCACCGGGGTCGCCACGCCCGACAGCGCGCGGAACAGTGCCTCGTCCCCCGGGAGCGTCAGCGGCACCAGCGCCGGGCGCGGCTCCACCACCTTCAACCCGAACCGGCGCGCCAGGTCATAGGCGATGCCGGTCGCGCCCAGCTTCGGGATCGACGGCCCACCGGTCGCGATCACCAGCGCCGGTGCGGCGATGTCGCGCGTGCCGTGAGTGACCACGAACAGGCCATCGGCATGCCGCACCTCGCCCAGCGGCTGCCCCAGCCGGATCGTCACGCCGCCCATAGCGGCCTCGCCCAGCAGCATCTCGACGATCTCGCGTGCGGAGCGATCGCAGAACAGCTGCCCCAGCGTCTTCTCATGCCAGGCGATGCCGTGCCGCTCGACCAACGCCAGGAAATCCTGCGCGGTGTAGCGCCCCAGCGCCGATTTCGCGAAATGCGGATTGGCGGACAAATAGCGATCGGACGTGGTATGCAGGTTCGTGAAATTGCACCGCCCGCCGCCGGAAATCAGGATCTTCTTGCCCGGCGCGTCGGCATGATCCAGCACGACGACGCGCCGCCCGCGCTGCCCCGCGACCGCGGCGCACATCAGCCCGGCGCCCCCCGCGCCCAGCACGATCGCATCGAACCGTTCCATCGGGCGGCGTTACGGCACCCGACCCGCCCCGTCACCCCGGCTCGTCAGCCGCTGGATTGCGCCGCCGATGCCGGTGCGAGCGGCTCCTCGCGCAGCCGCTCCCCCAGTACCGCGAAGGCATCCGTCGCGTCGACCGCCGCATCGATCGCCGCCTCCAGCGCGCGGTACGCCGCCAGCACGCCGCGCCCTGCCTCGGTCAGCGTCGCCCCGCCGCCCCCGCCGCGCCCGGTCGCGACCAACCGATCGCGCCAGCAGCGGTTCATCTCGTCGACCAGCAACCAAGTGCGGCGATAGCTCATCCCCAACGCACGTCCCGCCCCGGAGATCGAGCCCTCGCGCGCGATCGCCTCCAGCAGGTCCGCCTTGCCGGGCCCCATGGCGATCGCATCGCCACACAGCAATTGCGCCTTCAGCTTGAGCGGACCGTGTCGCATGCCCGCGATCGTGCCGCGCGCTGCTCGCATGTGCAACCAAAACGGACCAAACGCTGCCGCCCTGGCATTGACCCGGCGTACGCCGATGCTGACGTTCGATCCATAGGCACAAGAGAGACAGCGGCATGGCAGCGATCACGGAAGCAGCGGCGGAGGCCAAGTTTGAAGCGATATCCGACCGATGGGTTGAGGAGACGCTCGTCGCGCGCAGCGACGAAGTGCCGGATGAAGTGTTTCATTATACCGACGCTGCCGGCCTGCAGGGCATGTTGTCGAACCATCGGATCTGGCTGACCGACCATCGTTTCCTGAACGACAAGACGGAATACGCCTACACGAAGGCATTGGCCCGCGACATCTTGGACAAGCTGGACAGCAGCGATGACGTTACCCGAGCTTTCCTACAGCAGATGCGCATGCTTGCGGAAATTCGCGGCAATGAGGATTCCTTCATCTTTTCGTTATCGCGGGAAGCGGATGATCTAGGGTCAGGACCCATTGATGTGAGCGTCACGATCTGATTCAGGCTCCGCAAGGAGACCGGAATGAGTGACCTGTTTTGGCTGACTGATGAGCAGATGGAACGGCTGCGGCCGTTCTTCC
>CAJYKB010000083.1 GCA_913774925.1 uncultured Sphingomonas sp.
CGATCATGTTCCCTCCATCGATTGAAACGGAACATAGGCAGAACATCAGCGTGTAGGACAGCGCTCTCGAACGATTTCGCAACCGACCCGCGCATCGGGGAAGATATCGGGCTTTTCCGATCGCACCCGCACCCGCACCACCCGCCCATCAGCGAGGCACAGCGCTGCAACCGCCTCGACCAGCGTCTCCTGCAACGCGAACCCGCGCCCGGCCAGCGCCAGGATACCCGCCCGTATCGCATCGTAATCGAGCACTTCGTCGATCGAGTCGGCGGACGGCGGCTTTGCATAGTCGACCGTCATCCACACCGACACCAGCACGCGCTGCGGCACCGCCTCATGCGGGTGGATGCCCAGCCGCATCGACACCGACAGGTCGCGCAGGATGATCGTATATTCAGCCATCGTCGCGCCCATCGAACATCACGTCGCGGTCGCTCTTCACGAACCGCTGCCCGCAGTCGACGAACAGATTCTGTCCGGTCACGCTGCGCGCCTCCAGCAGATAGACGACCGCCTGCGCCACCGCCGCCGCGCCCACCGGCCGTTCCAGCAGGTTCATCGCGCCCGTCCGCGCGAATTCCTCCGCGCTCTGGTCGCCGCTCGGCAGCGTCAGCCCGGGCGATACCGCATTCACCCGCACGCGCGGCGCGAACGCCTGCGCCATCAGCACCGTCGCCGTCGCCAGCGCCGCCTTGCTGAGCGTGTAGGAGAAGAAATCCGGGTTGGGGTTCGCCAGCTTCTGGTCCAGCAAATTGACCACCGCCCCCTCCCCGCCCTGTGCCGCCAGCGCCGCGGTCAGCAACGCCGGGGCGACCGCGTTGACGGCGTGGAGCCGCGCCGCCAGCGCCGGGTCGATCGCGCCGGGCCGGTCGAATTCGAAGAGCGAGGCACTGTTGACCAGCCCGTCGACGACCCCGCCCTCACAGGCCGCCGCAAACAGCGCGTCCACCGCCGCGGCATCGGCCAGGTCGCCCTGCACCACCGCACCGCCGACCTCGCGTGCCAGGGCCTCGGCGGCATCCCGCGAGCGGCCGCAATGGATCACCGGCACGTGCCCGGCGGACGCCACCGCGCGCACGATCGCGGCGCCCAGCCGCTTCGCGCCTCCCGTCACCAGCACGCGCATTCCGGCTATCCCCTGTTGCCCAGCCCCATCAACGACAGCACTTCCTTGCGGCTGCGCTCGTCGTCGCGGAACACGCCCATCATGCGGCTGGTCACCATGCCGACGCCCGGCGTGCGCACCCCGCGCGCGGTCATGCACGCGTGGCTCGCCTCGATCACCACGGCGACGCCCTGCGGCTTGAGGCCATGCCAGATGCAGTCTGCCACCTCCGCCGTCAGCCGCTCCTGCACCTGCAACCGCCGCGCATAGGCATGAAGCACGCGCGCCAGCTTGGAGATGCCGACGACATGGTCCTGCGGCAGATAGGCGATATGCGCCTTGCCGATGATCGGCGCCATATGGTGCTCGCAATGCGACTGGAACGGGATGTCCTTCAGCAGCACGATCTCGTCATAGCCGCCGACCTCCTCGAACACCCGCGACAGATGATGCGACGGGTCGTCGGCATATCCGGCACAATATTCGCGCCACGCCCGCGCCACGCGCTTAGGCGTGTCGAGCAGCCCCTCGCGACTCGGGTCGTCGCCGGCCCAGCGGATCAGCGTGCGTACCGCATCCGCCACCTCGTCGGGCACCGCCACCTTGCCGTCCCCCGCCACCAGATCGCCATCGGAAGGGGAATTTCCCGTCATCTCTGTCATCTCTGTCCCGCCTTGCGATCCTGCCGCGTTGCAGCATGACCGATGTTCGATTCGTAAACCGGTGCAATTGTGCCACTCGGCACGGTTACCGCACGAAAGCTGCGCAAAATCGTTTGACGAACGAAATTTTCGGTCGCTACCTTCCATACCGCATCATCAAACGCCGACAGACCGACGACAGATCGGATGCGGCTTCCGGAGGGGATGTCCATGAAGAAGTTCGACCTGCTGTGCGCGTCCGCCATCAGTCTGCTGGCGGCCGCGCCCGTCGCCGCCCAGACCGGGGCCACCACCAGCGCGCAGAACGGCGCGCCGACCAATGGCCCGGGGCAGGAGGTATCGAGCAATCAGTCCTCTGGCTACGCCCCCGACATCGTCATCACCGCGCAGCGCCAGTCGCAGCGACTGCAGGACGTGCCGATCGCGGTGACCGCCTTCACGGCGGAAAATCTTGAAAAGCAGCAGATCGTCAACCCGACCGCGCTTCAGCAGACGCTGCCCAACATTACCTTCACCAAGACGAACTTCACCTCGTCCAGCTTCACGATCCGCGGCGTCGGCGACCTCTGCGTCGGCGTCACCTGCGATTCGGCGACCGCCATCCACGTCAACGACATGCCGCTGCTCGGCACGCGCCTGTTCGAAAGCGAGTTCTTCGATCTCGAGCGGGTCGAGGTGTTGCGCGGACCGCAGGGCACGCTGTTCGGCCGCAACGCGACCTCGGGCGTTGTCAACTTCATCTCGGCCAAGCCCGATTTGTCGCGCGTCGCCGCGGCGGGCGAGTTCGAGTACGGCAACTATGATTCGAAGCGCGTCCGCGCGATGATCAACCTGCCGCTTGGCGAAACGCTCGGCATCCGGGTGGCGGGCACCTACCTCAACCGCGACGGCTACACGCTCAACACCTACACCGGCAACAAGATCGACGGGCGCGACCTCTATTCGGTACGCGGCACGCTGTCGTGGGAGCCGTCACCCGACACCCGCATCGACCTGATCGGCTATTACTTCCGCGAAAAGGACAACCGCAGCCGCATCCAGAAGCAGCTTTGCCGCCGCGATCCAACAGGGATCCTCGGCTGTACGCCGGACGGCCTGGATTTCCAGACGACCAACGCCAACGCCACACTGGCGACCGCGCTCACCAGCCGGGAATTTTTGAGCATCGCCGTCTCGCCCGCACTGGCCCCGCTCGCCTTGGGCAGCGTCTATGGCTCCGACAATTTCGCCGGCGTCGTGAACCCGGCCGATGTGCGCACCGTCCGCATCGATTACGAGCCGACCTACTTCGCCGAGGAGCAGCAATATACATTCAAGCTGTTCCACGACTTTGGCCCGGTCAGCTTCAACTTCACCGGCGGCTACATGAAGAGCAAGGTCGACTCGACCTCCGACTACAATCTTGCCGTCGAAAATTCCTATGCCAACAACACCGGCCTCGCGAATCTTAACGCGCTCGCCCGTCCCGGCCTGGCCTACGCAGCGTTCAACAACGTGCGCCAATACCTGATTCCGAACGGCCCATCCAGCCTGTGCCAGTCGCTGGCCGAACCCAGCAACACCGGCGTGTACGGCGGAAACAAAGTATGCGCGCCCACCAGCCTCGACTTCGACCGATCGGTCGGAACGACCCGGCAATATTCGGCCGAGGCCCATATCGACAGCAAGTTCGACGGCGCGTTCAACTTCCTGCTGGGCGGTATCTATTTCGACAGCAAGGCGACCGACGTCGATTATTACGTGACCGCGTTCGGCCTCGACTATGCCACCGGCCTGCTCGGTTCCGCCGCCAGCGGCGGCACGTCTTACCTCGCCTCGCCGTTCTTCCGCAGCAACTCGCCCAGCTTCCGCCTGAAATCCTACGGCATCTTCGGCGAAACCTATTTCGAGGCGAACGACAAGCTGAAGCTCACCATCGGCCTGCGCTACAACAACGACGACAAGACGGTGCGCGCGCGTACGACGCTGGCCAACGTGCCGGTGCCGTTCGGCAATGCGACCGCCTATCCGCAGCTGGATAGCGGCGCGGTCGACTTCGATGCGACACGTGCCGGCAATCAGCCATATGCCGACGCGCAAGTGAAGTTCCAGCGCCTGACGGGTCGCGCCGTGATCGATTACAAGATCACCAACGACAACCTGCTCTACGCCTCCTATTCGCGCGGCTACAAGTCGGGCGGCATCAATCCGCCGCTTTCGCCGGTCTTCTCGGTCCCTTCGACCTTCGGGCCGGAAACGGTCGACGCGTTCGAAATCGGGTCGAAGAACACCTTTGGCGGCGGCGCGCTGCGCCTGAACCTCACGGGTTTCTACTATAAGTATAAGAACCTGCAGCTCAGCCGCATCGTCGCGCGCACCTCGGTCAACGACAACGTCAACGCCACAATCTACGGCGTCGAGGCCGAAACCGTCATCAGCCCGATCCCGCGCTTCGTCGTCAATGCCAACTTCAGCTATCTGAAAACGAAGGTGGCGGACGATCGCTTCCTGTCCAACCCGCGCGACCCCTCGGGCGGCCGCTCCGACGCCGTCATCATCAAGGACATCACCAACGCGTCGAACTGTGCGGTCATTCCGACGACGGCGGGCAACACCACGGGCGTCAACACCTTCGTCCGGACGATCAACACCGCGATCGGCTTGCAGGGGCCGGTCGCCATCCCGGGCACCAACACCACCGGCGCGTTCGGCATCTGCTCCGCACTCCAGGCGCAGGCGACCGCGGTCGGTGCGGCATTTGGCGGCATCCAGGTGCTAAATTCCGGTGTCGAGGTGAACGTCAAGGGCAACCAGCTGCCCAACGCGCCGACCTTCAAATGGTCGGTGGGTGCGCAATACACCATCGACATGGGGGGTAACGGCTGGACCGTCGTTCCGCGCGCCGACATCAACTACACCGGCAACTCCTACGGCACGATCTTCAACAAGGATCCGATCGACCGCATTCAGGGCTATGAGGTCGTCAATGCCCAGATCCAGCTCAATGCGCCGGACGACCGCTTCTACGTTCGCGGCTTCGTGCAGAACCTGACCGGCAACAATGCGACCACCGGCATGTACGTGACCGATCAGTCGTCCGGCCTGTTCACCAACATCTTCACGATCGAACCGCGCCGCTACGGCATGGCTGCGGGGTTCAAGTTCTGATCGCCTGAGGCAACCATTCGTCGCTCCATCCGCTTGATCGCGCACGATCATCCGCGAAGGAGCGACGACATGGCGAGCAATCTGAAGAAGGGCGACGAGGTCACGTGGAAGTCGCATGGCGGCACCGCGCACGGGACCGTCGAGAAGAAGCTGACCAGCGACACCACCATCAAGGGGCACAAGGTTCGTGCGTCGAGCGACGATCCGCAGTATCTGGTAGAGAGTGACAACGGCGGAAAGGCAGCGCACAAGCGCGAAGCGCTCAAGAAAGCGTGATTCCGCGAGGAGCCGGCCCGTCGGTCGGCGCAACAGGAAGGAATGCAATGGCTACCAAGACCAAGGCCGACGCGGCTGCCCCCAAGAAGGCGAAGGCCGATGCGGCCGCTGCGCCCAAGACGGGCGGCATCCACGCCCCCGTGCAGCCCTCGGCCGAACTGGGTGCAGTCGTCGGCAACGAGAAGCTGCCGCGCAGCCAGGTCATCAGCAAGGTGTGGGAATATATCAAGTCCAACAACCTGCAGAACCCTGAGAACAAGCGCGAGATCCTCGCCGACGACAAGCTGAAGAAGGTCTTCGGCAAGGACAAGGTGACGATGTTCGAGATGAACAAGTACATCTCGCAGCACGTCAAGGCCTGACATTGATTCGCCGATCCGCCTCGCGACCGTGACAGGGCGCGGCGGATCGGCCGCCGGACGGTGCGCGCCTCGCCGCGCGCCGTTTCGCCGACGCGCGGCGATGTCGCCCCGTCCGCGTCGCGACGATTGATTCGCGCCCGCCGGGGCGTTACGCCCGCGCCGCGTGCCCCCGTAGCTCAGCAGGATAGAGCGACGGTTTCCTAAACCGCAGGCCGGAGGTTCGAATCCTCTCGGGGGCACCAGCCACGTGTTGAGGCGTGCCCGTTCGCCACATGCCGCCGCCGTTCGACGCCATTAAGCTCACACTGGCGGACGCAGGGCCCATCGCCGCGCTGTTTGCTCGCTGCAGCGACCATTTCCTCCTTCAGGATGGAGTCGAAGCCGATCCGTCCGACGCCGCGGCGCTATTTCGCGACGTGCCGACGGGCAAGTCCGCAACGGATCAGACGATCTTCGGCTGGCGCGACGACAGCGGCCTTTACGCCGTTGCCGCGATGTTGCGCGACTACCCCGAGGATGGCGTCTGGTATCTCGGGCTGTTGCTGCTCGATCCACGCCGACGCGGACAAGGCGTCGGTCGCGCGCTGCACGAGGCGCTCGTTCGCCATGTGATCGGGAAAGGCGCACGCGAGTTTCGGCTGGCGGTGATCGAGGCGAATGTTGGGGCGGAGCGATTCTGGCGGTCGCTCGGCTACCGCGAGCGTCGTCGGGTCGGCCTCGAAGCCTTCAAGGCACGGCAGCAACGCCGCGTAGAGATGACCCGCGACCTGCGACCGCCTCAGAACGCGACCTGCCCCACGACATTGCCCGCCGGCAGGTAACGGCACACCAGATAGTCGTCGCTGCGCCCGCTCGCGACCGCACAGCCGAACCGCTTCGTATCGCGCCAGACGATCTGGACGTAATGCGCCACCCCGCCCCAATGCCCGGTCCGGCTCGCCCCCGGCACCGGACGATTGACGAAGTCGCGCTGCTCGTCGACCCACAGCCGCACCATTTCATCATAGCGATAGGCGCCGCGCGTACCGGTGAAGAGGTTTTCGCCCTGGCGTCCCGGCCCCTGCGGCTGCTCGGCATGCGCGAAGCGGCCGGTCTGCGCCATCTCGCGGGCATAGGCCGCTGCCGACGCGGCAAGCGCGTCGTCCCAGACCAATGGCGGGACGCCGACATCGGCGCGGGCGCGATTGTGTCCGTCGAGCATCGCGCGGCGCAACAGCGCCTCGCCGCGCGCGGCGGGGGCGGCACCCACGCGCGGCTCGGTCACCCGCGGCGGGCCGGCATCGGCGGAGCATCCGGCGAGCAGCAGCATCAGGGCGGCGACGGCGGCATGGCGTTTCGGGCGCATCGCCGCCATATCGGCGCGGCCATGCCCGCCGACAATATCCCCGCCGCCGCGAGCGACGAGCCGCTGGCGCTCTACGTCCACTGGCCGTTCTGCGTGTCGAAATGCCCCTATTGCGACTTCAACAGCCATGTGCGCGAGCAGGTCGATCAGCAGCGCTGGCGCGACGCGCTGCTGGCGGACCTGGCGCACGAAGTCGCGTTGCTGCCGGGGCGGCGGCTGGGCTCGATCTTCTTCGGCGGGGGCACCCCGTCGCTCATGCCGCCGGCTACCGTCGCCGCGATCATCCAGGCCGCCACCACCGCGTGGACGCCCGACGGCGATGTCGAGATCACGCTGGAGGCCAACCCCTCCTCGGTCGAGGCGGCGCGCTTCGCCGACATCGCCGCCGCCGGGGTCAACCGCGCCTCGCTCGGGCTACAGGCGCTGGACGACATGGCGCTCGCCTTCCTGGGGCGGGCGCATGACGTGCGCGAGGGACTGGGCGCGCTGGATGTCGCGCAGGCGGCATTCTCGCGCGTCAGCGTCGACCTGATCTATGCGCGTCCGGACCAATCGCTGGCCGCGTGGGAGGCGGAGCTGACGCAGGCGCTCGCGTTCGGCACCGAGCATCTGTCGCTCTATCAACTCACGATCGAGCCCGGTACGCGCTTCGCGACCGAGGCGGCGGCGGGGCGGCTGACCATCCCCGATGGCGATGCCGCCGCCGACCTGTTCGACCTGACCCGCGCGATGACCGCGGCGGCGGGGCGACCGGCATATGAGATTTCGAACCACGCGCGTCCGGGGGCGGAGAGCCGGCACAACCTCGCCTACTGGCGCTACCGCGACTAGGCCGGCATCGGCCCCGGCGCGCACGGCCGCCGCCACCGGCTGGCCAGCGTCCGCCGCCGCAAGCCCGAAAACTGGCTCGCGGCGGTGGACCGCAACACACACGGCATCGAGAGCGAGGAACCGCTCGCGCCCGAAACACGCGCGGCGGAGGCGCTGCTGATGGGGCTGCGGCTGGCGGAGGGGGTCGATCTGGCCCGCATCTCGTCAAGAACCGGGCTGCCGGTCGACACGCTGGTCGACGCGGAGGCGATCGCGGCGCTTCCGGGCCTGATCGCACGCGATGGCGATCGGCTGTCCGTCAGCGAAGCGGGGATGATCCTGCTCGACGCGATACTGCCGAGGGTCGTGAAGGTGGGGTGAGCGGAGGGGACCCCTCCCTTCGAAGGGAGGGGCTTGGATTAGCGCCGGAATTCCGTCGGCGCAGGCGACACCGTCACGGTCGTCGAACCGCGGATCTCCTGCACCTCCAGCATCCGCTCCGCCACGCCGTCGCGGCCGAAGCGGAACGCGCCGTCGATCCCCGCGAAGCCATCGCCGTCGCGCAGCCTGCTTTCGGGGAAGACGCTGCCCGGCTTCCAGTCGCGCGCGATGCGCACCACCAGCAGCACCGAATCGTAGCCCAGGCTCGACAGCCGGTACGGCGAGGCGCCGAACCGCGTGCGGTAATTGCGCGCATATTGGCGGTAGAGCGTGTTGGGGACGCTGGCGAACCACGCGCCGTTCAGCGACGCGGCGCCCGCGACATTGTTGTCGGAATTCCACAATTCGGTGCCCAGGATCTGCACCGAGGGCGACGTGCGCCGCAGCAGCGGCACCGCCGCATTCGCCTGCGTCGCGCCGTCCGCGATCAGCACCGCACCGAACGGCGCGTCCTTCGCCATCCGCTGCACCGCCCCCGCGATCGCGCCCGATCCGCGGTCGTAGGTCTGCAGCGAGACGACGCGCCCGCCAGCCTGCTCGACCGCGCGCAGGAACGCGGTCGATGCACGGCTGCCGTAGAGCGCGTTGGGCACCAGCCCGCCGAAATTGCTGATTCCCTTGCCCGCGGCATAGCCGACCACGCGCTCGATCGCCTGCGCCGGGGCATAGCCCAGAACATAGGCGCCGTTCCCCGCCACGCTGACGTCGTTGGAAAAGGACAGCACGGGCACGTTCGCGGCGCGCGCGATCGGCGCCACCGCACGCACGTCGTCGGCCAGCAGCGGCCCCAGAATCAGCTGCGCGCCCTCCGCCAGCGCGCGGCGCGCTGCCGCCGCGGCACCGGGCGCGGTGTCGTAATTGGTGATGCGGACCTGCTGGTTCTTCGTATCCAGCAGCGCCAGCTGGGTCGCATTGGCCAGGCTGCGCCCGACGCCGGCATTGCCACCCGACAGCGGCACCAGCAGCGCGACGCGGTTTCGCGCGACGTCGCGCGGCAACCCTTGCGCCACGTCGGGCGCCATCACCCGCGGCGGCGGCGGCGCGGTATCGACGCTCTGCTGAACCGGACCACGCGGCACGACCGTCGAACACGCCGCCAGCAACAATGCCCCCGCCAGCGTGACCAGCCGGGAAATGACCCGTTGCGGCCGTGCGTTCGCCTCTGCCATGACACCTCCCGTGAACTCTCTCGACCCCGGCCTCTATATCGTCGCCACCCCGATCGGCAATCTCGGCGACCTGTCGCCGCGTGCCGCCGAGATCTTGCGCCAAGCCGATGTTATCGCGGTGGAAGATACCCGGGTTACCGCCGGCCTGCTACGCCATATCGGCGCGAAACGACCGATGATCCCCTATCACGACCACAATGCCGCGCACGTCCGGCCGCAGCTGATCGCGCGCATGGCGAGCGAGGCGGTGGCGCTGGTGAGCGATGCGGGAACGCCGCTGATCTCCGACCCCGGCTTCAAACTGGTGCGCGAGGCGCGCGCGGCGGGCCATGCGGTGGTCACGATCCCCGGCCCCTGCGCCGCGGTCGCCGCGCTGACGCTCGCCGGGCTGCCGACCGACCGCTTCCTCTTCATGGGGTTCCTGCCGTCGAAGGAGCACGCCCGCGCCGAAGCGATCGCGGAGGTGGCGGCGGTGCGCGCCACCCTGGTCTTCTACGAATCCGGCCCCCGCCTCGCCGTCTGCCTCGCCGCGCTCGCGACCGGGCTCGGCGACCGCGAGGCGGCGGTCACGCGGGAGATCACCAAGAAGTTCGAGGAAGCCGTCACCGGCACGCTGTCCTCACTCGCCGCGCGCTACGCCGATGCGCCACCGAAGGGCGAGATCGTCGTCGTCGTCGCACCGCCCGATCCTCCCGCCCCGGCGAGCGAGGCGGACGCCGACGCGGCGCTGGCCGACGCCCTCACCCGCCTTCCCGCCTCCAAGGCCGCAGGCGAGGTCGCCAGGGCGCTCGGGCTCGATCGCAAGGCGCTCTATGCCCGCGCGCTGGAGATGAAGGGCTGATCGTGCGCCGCCGCGAAACGGCAACAAAAGCTCAGCCGGGCTGACACAGAACATCGCCATGGCCACCCCGACGCCACCGGGAAGGCCAGATGATGTTGCTCCGATCGCTTCGTCGCGCCCTGATCGCCCTGCTGGCGATGCTGCCGGCATTCTCGACCGCCGCCTCGCCCCAACTCACGGACGGGATCGAACGCGCGCAGTTGCTGGATACGCTCCGGCTCGACGGCGAGCTCTTCCATGTCCAGGGGCTGGAGATGACCGCGACCCGCATCTGGGTCACCTCGGTCGACCGCCGGGAGCACCGCGGATACATCCACGAATTCGACCGCGCGGGCGGACGCTTCCTGCGCCGGGTCGAGCTGACCGACGGACCGCGCTACCACCCCGGCGGCATCTCGATCGCGGGCGATTCGATCTGGGTGCCGGTCGCGGAGAACCGCCCGGACAGCACGTCGCAGCTGGTGGAAATCGACGCCGATACGCTGACGATCCGGCGGCGCGTCGCCTTTCCCGACCACCTTGGCTGCGTCGCGGTGCTCGGACATCAGCTGATCGCGGGCAATTGGGACAGCCGGTTGCTGTACGTCTTCGACCTGACCGGGCAGGCGCGCACGCGGGTGCTGCCCAACCCGTCCGACACGCATTATCAGGATATGAAGTTCGTCGGCCGCGCGCTGGTCGCCGGGGGCAGCCGCGGGCTGTTCAGCGGCACGGTGGACTGGATCGACTGGTCGACGAAGACGGTGGTGCGGACGCTGCGGGCGGGATCGGTCGGGCCGGTGCGTCCCTTCGGGCGTGGTGGACCGCTGACCGGCGAGGGCATGACGATCGAAGGACGCGACCTCTTCGTCGTTCCGGAGGACGGCCCCAGCCGCGTGTTCCACTTCCGCCTCGACGCCTGACCGCACCGCTTGCGCGCGGTGCGCCCGCCCGCCATCGTGCCGCGATGCGCCGCCCTGTCCCACGCCCTACCGCGACCCGGATTGCTGCCGAGGCCGCGGGGCGTCGGGGCGAGCGGATCGCGGCGTGGTGGCTGCGGCTGAAGGGCTGGCGCATCCTCGACCGCCGCGTGCGCACCCCCGCGGGCGAGGTCGACCTGGTGGCGCAGCGCGGCGCGCTGATCGCCTTCGTCGAGGTAAAGGCGCGACGTACCGCGGCGGAGCTGGACCATGCGATCGACCAGCGCCGCCTCGCCCGCGTCGCGGCGGCGGCGGAGGTGCTGATGCCGCGCTACGCCACGAAAGGAGAGGACATCCGTGTCGACGTGCTGCTGCTGGCGCCGGGCACCCGCCCGCGCCATATCGAGAATGCGTGGATCGGCTACTGACACGCACGCGCCTCCCGCCTACATCGCGGCACATGACCCAGCAAATCACCGTCGCCGTGCAGATGGACCCGCTCGCTTCGATCAATATCGCGGGCGACAGCACCTTCGCGCTGATGCTCTCGGCGCAGGCGCGCGGCCACCGGCTGTTCCATTACGCGCCCGAGGATCTCAACTGGTCCGACGGCCGGCTGTGGACGAAGGCACATCCGGTGACCGTCCAGCGCGTCGCCGGCGACCATTTCCGCTTCGGCGAGCCCGTCAGCCTCGATCTGGGCGCGGACGCCGACGTGGTGCTGATGCGGCAGGATCCGCCGTTCGACCTGGGCTATATCACCGCCACGTACCTGCTGGAGCGCATCGCCGACCGCACGTTGGTGGTGAACGATCCCGCCAGCGTCCGCAACGCGCCGGAGAAGGTCTTTGTCCTCGACTACGCGCGTTACATGCCGCCGACGCTCGTCACGCGGTCGCTGGAGGAGACGCGCGCCTTCCTGAAGCAGCACGGCGCGATCGTGGTGAAGCCGCTCCACGGCAACGGCGGCAAGGCGATCTTCCGCGTCGGCGCTGAGGGCGAGAACCTGTCGGCGCTGATCGAGGTGTTCAACCAGACCTGGCGCGAGCCGCACATGGTGCAGGCCTTCTTGCCCGGCGTCGCGAAGGGCGACAAGCGTATCGTACTGGTCGACGGCGAGGTGGCGGGCGCGATCAACCGCCTGCCGGGCGAAGGCGAGATTCGCAGCAACCTGGCGGTCGGCGGCTCCGCGCAGAAGACCGAGCTGACCGAGCGCGAGCGCCAGATCTGCGCGGAGCTGGGCCCGGAACTGAAGCGCCGCGGGCTGATCTTCGTCGGGATCGACGTGATCGGCGGCGAGTGGCTGACCGAAATCAACGTCACCTCCCCCACCGGCATCGTCGCGATCGAGAAATTCGACGGCACGGATGTCGCCGGGCTGATCTGGGACGCGATCGACCGCAGGCTTGCGGAACGCGCGGGCTGACGGGCGGGTTGGGGGCGTGACATGACGCGCCTCGCACCTTCCCCCGCCTCCGTTTGCCCTGAGGAGGGGCCGAGCTTGTCGAGGCCTCGTCTCGAAGGGCACGCGCGACGGCTGTGCTTCGAGAAGGGTGAGCGGGTCGGATCGTCCCCCGGACGATCCTGGACATGCCGGGGGCATGTTCACCCGATAACTCGACTTGGCTCGATGCCTCCTCGGCACGAACGGCAGCGGGCCCGATGACCGACTTCATCGTCAACTGGATCGTCTGGGGCGGCTATTTCGGCATCTTCATGCTGATGGCGCTGGAGAATGTCGTGCCCCCCATCCCGTCGGAGGTCATCATGGGCCTGGGCGGGATCGCGGTCGCGCGGGGGCAGATGGAGATGATCCCGCTGCTGCTGTGGGGCACCGCCGGCACCACCGCAGGCAATGTCTTCTGGTACGAGATCGGACGGCGGCTGGGCTATGCGCGGTTTCGCCCGTTCGTGGAGCGACACGGCCGCTGGCTGACGATGGAGTGGGAGGATGTCGAGCGGTTGCGCACCTTCTTCCATCGCCATGGCGGCTGGGTGATCTTCGTCTTCCGGTTCATGCCGACGTTCCGCACGCTCATTTCGCTGCCCGCGGGAATGGCGCGGATGCCGGTGTGGCGGTTCCTGCTAACGACGTTCCTCGGCAGCGTCATCTGGAACGGCGTGCTGGCAGGCGCCGGCTTCTACCTCGGCAGCCGCTATGCCGATCTCGACAAATACGTCGGCCCGGCAGGAATCGCGCTGACCGTGCTGGCGCTAGGTTATTACCTCCACCGCGTCGTCACCTGGAAACCGCGCGGCTGACCCCTCAGCCCCGCGGATGCGCGGCGCGATAGACGTCGAGCAGGTGCGCCGCATCCACCGCGGTATAGACCTGGGTCGAACTCAGGCTGGCGTGCCCCAGCAGCTCCTGCAACGCGCGCAGGTCGGCGCCGCGTCCCAGCAGATGCGTCGCGAAACTGTGGCGCAACGCGTGCGGCGTCGTCCGCTCCGACAGGCCCAGTCGCATGCGCGCCGCGCGTACCTTCACCCGCACCACGCCGGGAGACAGCGCGCCCCCCTTCACCCCGCGGAACAGGATCCCGTCACGTACCGCCGGCCAGGGGGCGAGCCGCACATAGTCCTCCACCGCCGCGCGTACCGCGGGAAGCAGGGGCACGACGCGCGTCTTGTCGCGCTTGCCGCGAACGCTGATCGTCTCGCCCAGCGGCAGGACCGCGCCGGTCAGTCCCAGCGCCTCACCGATGCGCAGCCCCGCGCCGTACAGCAGCAGCAGGATCGCCCAGTCGCGCGCCGCGACCCAGGGCTCGTCGCTTTCCTCCGCCACCGCGCCCGCCAGCGCCACCGCCTCGTCGGGGGAGACGGGGCGCGGCACGCCCTTCTTCACTCGCGGCCCCTTCAATCGCGGGGTGGCGCCCTCTCCGTTGGCCCAGTCGAGGAAGCCGCGCACTGCTGACAATTCCCGCGCCGCCGAGGCATTGGTCAGCCCCCCGCCCCGCCGCTGCGCCAGATAGGCACGCAGGTCCGCCGCCTCCACCGACGCCAGCGCCGGCCGGTCCACCGCTGTCCCCCAATGCATCGTCAGAAACACGACCAGACGCTCTGCGGTGGCGCGATAGGCGCGAACGGTATGTTCCGAACGCCGCCGGTCGCGCGCCAGATGCACCGACCATTGCACGGCGATCGGGAGCGGTTCGGCGGGTTCCATCCCGTCTTTTCAATCAATTCGCCGCGCCAGCAAAGCAATATTAAGCACCTCCCGCTACGTCGACGACATGCACCAGCCTGCCCTCACCGATCGCCTTGATGACGAGGCCGCCCGGCTCGCCGCATTGCGCGTGCTGGCGCTGATGGATGCCGAACCGCAGCAGGAATTCACCGCGCTGACCGCGCTGGCGTCGCGCCTGATCGGCTGCCCGACCGCCCTCATCAACATGGTGGATCGCGACCGGGTCTGGATCACCGCCGGTGACGTGCCCGGCCCGCGCGAGCTTCGCCGCGACGTCGCCTTCTGCGATCGGACGATCCGGACCGATGCCACCGTGGTCATCGACGACCTGACGCTCGACGCCGAATATGCCGCCAACCCGCTGGTGACGGAGGGCGGGATGCGCTTCTACGCCGGCGCACCGCTTCATGTGGAGGGCGACGACGGCTTGCGGCATGCCGTCGGCACGATCTGCGTCATCGATCAGACGCCGCGCACGCTGGACGCCGCGGGGCGCGAGGCGCTGCTCCATCTCGCGACGCTCGCGGAAACGCTGCTCGCCTCGCGCAGCGCGGCGGTGCGCGCGGTCGCCATCGCCACCCGGACGGAGGAACTGCGGGCCGAGGTGGCGCGCCGCGACAGCATCTTCCGCCAGACGGAGCGGATCGCGATGATCGGATCGTGGCGGCTGTCGGTGCTGGAGCATACGCTGACGTGGTCGGACAATGTCTTCCGAATCTATGGCCTGCCGCATGGCGAGCAGCCGCCGCTCGACAGAGCGATCGATTTCTATCCCGCCGCGATGCGCCCGCGGATCAGCCGGATGCTGGACGAGTCGATCCGCCGCCGGCAACCCTTCGATTTCGAAAGCGACTTCCACGCCGCCGACGGCAGCCTGCGCCGCGTCCGCTCGATCGGCGAGCCGGAAATCGTCGATGGCCGCGTCGTGGCGCTGGTGGGCGTGTTCATGGACATGACCGAACGATACGCGCTGGAGCAGCAACTGCGCCGCTCCGCCGATACCGACGTGCTGACCGGACTGGCCAACCGTGCCGCGTTCGACCGCACGCTGGAGGCGGCGATGGCGCGCGCGCGACAGGACGGCGGCCCGCTCCTGCTGGCGCTCGTCGACCTCGACGGGTTCAAGGCGATCAACGACACCCTGGGCCATGACGCCGGTGACGAGGTGCTGCGCCTCACCGGTGCTGCCCTGGCGGAGCCCTGGCTGAACGGCGTCTTCGCCGCGCGCATCGGCGGTGACGAGTTCGCGCTGGTGATAGAGGATGCCGCGTTCGCCGCCGACGTCGAGGGGCTTCGCGCCCGGATCGAGGCCGCGCTGCGCGTGACGGTCGAATCCGGCGGCATCGCGATGGCAAGCGGCGGGTCGATCGGGATCGCGTCGTTCGACGCCGGTTGCGGTTCGCTGCGCGAATTCGCGCGGCGGGCGGATACGATGCTGTATGCGACGAAGCGGTCGCGCATCGGGCGCCATCCGGCGCGCCGCGCCGCTTGATCGCGGAACACCTTCCGACTTCCCGCCGTCTCGGCTTGCCCCCATATGGGCGGCGATGTCCTCCCGCGCCCGCGTCCTCGTCCTCAATTCCGCGCTCGGCCCGCTCGACTACCGGGTGCCGCACGGCATGACGGTCGAGCCGGGGTCGATCGTCGTCGCGCCGCTCGGCCCGCGCCAGCTGACCGGCGTCGTCTGGGAAGCCGAGCGGATGCCGTCCGATGCGGAGGTCGGCGACAACCGCCTGCGCAACCTGCTCGCCGTCGCCGACGCACCGCCGCTGCGCGCGCCGCTGCGCCGGCTGGTCGAGTGGACCGCCGATTATTATCTCGCCCCGCCCGCCGCGGTGGTGCGCATGGCGCTGTCGTCCAGCGCCGCGCTGGAGGGGTCGCGCACCGCGATCGAATATCGCGCCACCGGCCATGTCCCCGATCGCCTGACCCCGCAGCGCGCGCAGGCGCTGGAGCGGATCGGCGACCGGCAGGGGCTGATCCGCGAACTGGCGACGCTGGCCGATGTCAGCGACGGCGTCATCCGCGGGCTGGTGAAGGCGGGCGCGATGGAAGCGGTGGAGGTCGCGATCGACACCCCCTACGCCGTTCCCGACCCCGACCACGCGCCCCCCGCCCTGTCCGACGACCAGCGCGCCGCCGCCACCACGCTCTGCGATGCGGTGGAGGCGACCAGCTTCCGCACCATCCTGCTCGACGGCGTCACCGGATCGGGCAAGACCGAGGTCTATTTCGAGGCGGTGGCGGCGGCGATTCGCAGCGGTCGACAGGTGCTGGTGCTGCTGCCCGAGATCGCGCTGACCGAGCCGTTCCTGAAGCGCTTCCACGACCGCTTCGGCTGCGAGCCGGTGGCGTGGCACTCCGGCCTGCGCGCGGCGCAGCGCCGCCGCGCGTGGCGCGCCATCGCCAGCGGAGAGGCGCGCGTCACCGTCGGCGCGCGTTCGGCGCTGTTCCTTCCCTACGCGAACCTGGGGCTGATCGTCGTCGACGAGGCGCATGAAACCAGCTTCAAGCAGGAGGACGGCGTCCATTACCACGCGCGCGACGTCGCGGTGATGCGCGGACTGTTCGAGGGCTGCCCGACGATCCTGGCCTCCGCCACCCCCGCGATCGAGACCCGGCACCAGGTCGCGCTCGGCAATTACGCGGAGGTGCGACTGCCCGGCCGGTTCGGCGCGGCGGAACTGCCGACGATCGAGGCGATCGACCTGATCGCCGAGCCGCCCGAGCGCGGCCGCTGGCTCAGCCCGCGCCTCGTCGCTGCGCTGGGCGAGACGCTGGAGCGCGGCGAGCAGTCGTTGCTGTTCCTCAATCGTCGCGGTTATGCACCGCTGACCTTGTGCCGCACCTGCGGCCACCGCTTCCAATGCCCGAACTGCACCGCGTGGATGGTCGAGCATCGCCTGACCCGCCGCCTCGCCTGCCATCATTGCGGGCATGTCGAGCCGGTGCCGCGGCTGTGCCCGGAGTGCCAGAACGAGGATACGCTGGTCGCCTGCGGCCCGGGTGTGGAACGCATCGCCGACGAGGTCGCCGCGCTCTTCCCGACGGCGCGCACCGCGGTCGTCACCTCCGACACGATCTGGTCGCCCGCCAAGGCGGCGGAATTCGTCGCCCGCATGGAGGCGGGCGCGATCGACATCGTCGTGGGCACGCAGCTGGTGACGAAGGGCTATCACTTCCCCAACCTCACGCTGGTCGGGGTCGTCGATGCCGATCTTGGACTGGACGGCGGCGACCTTCGCGCGGCGGAGCGCACCTTCCAGCAGATCCGGCAGGTCTCCGGTCGTGCGGGTCGTGGCGAGAAGCCGGGCCACGTCTTCATCCAGACCCATAGCCCCAAGGCACAGGTGATGCAGGCGCTCGTCACCGGCGATGCCGAGGCCTTCTACGCCGCCGAGACGGAAGCGCGGCAGGATGCGGGCGCCCCGCCCTTCGGTCGTTATGCCGCGATCATCGTCTCGTCGGAGGATCAGCCGAGCGCGCTGGAAACCGCACGGCTGATCGGTCGCGCCGCGCCGCGGGTCGACGGTATGGAGGTCTATGGCCCGGCCCCCGCCCCGCTTGCGATACTGCGTGGGCGTCACCGCTACCGCCTGCTCGTCCACGCCCGCCGCGCGCTCGACGTACAGGATGTGATCCGCGACTGGCTAGGCGCGCTCGACTGGCCCGCCAAGGTACGCGTAGCAGTCGACGTCGACCCCTACAGTTTTCTCTGAACGCTTGCTCGAGGCGATTCAGCACTGACGGCAAAAGAAAAGGCCACCCCGGAAAACCGGGGCGACCTCATCTTCTGACTGTAAAGTGCGCGTGAGGATAATCAGATATCGTCGCCCAGCGCGCCCTTCACCTTGCCCTTGAACTGCTCGCCCTTGCCCTGCGCCTGCTGCGCCTGACCCTCGGCCTTCATCTTCTCGTCATTGTTGTGATCGCCCAGCGCTTCCTTCGCCTTGCCGACCATTTCGTTGACGTTGCCCTTGATCTTGTCGACCAGCTCGCCCATGAAAAATCTCCTTTGCGGTGGGCCGGATAACGGCCGCGTTCCCGGTACGTAATGAACGTGGAGACTTCGCAGAGGTTCCGCTTTTCTTTATTCAGATCAGACCGGCGAGCGGGCTCGACGGATCGGCGTAGCGGCGCTGCCCCATTCGCCCGGCGCGGTAGCTCATTCGCCCCGCCTCGACCGCGCTCTTCATCGCCGCCGCCATCAGGACGGGGTCCTTCGCCTCGGCGATCGCGGTGTTCATCAGTACGCCGTCGCAGCCCAGCTCCATCGCCACCGCCGCATCCGACGCGCACCCGACGCCCGCATCGACCAGCACCGGCACGCCCGCGCCCTCTACGATCAGCCGCACCGTGACGCGATTCTGGATGCCCAGCCCGCTGCCGATCGGCGCGCCCAGCGGCATGATCGCGACCGCACCGGCCTCCTCCAGCTGCTTCGCCGCGATCGGATCGTCGACGCAATAGACCATCGGCTTGAACCCCTCGCGCACCAGCACCTCGGTCGCCTTCAGCGTTTCGCGCATGTCCGGGTAGAGCGTGCGGGCCTCGCCCAGCACCTCCAGCTTGACCAAGTCCCAGCCGCCGGCCTCTCGGGCCAGCCGCAGCGTGCGGATCGCGTCGTCGGCGGTGACGCAGCCTGCGGTGTTGGGAAGGTACGTGATCTTCTTCGGATCGATGAAGTCGGTCAGCATCGGCGCCTTGGGGTCGCTGACGTTCACGCGGCGCACTGCCACCGTCACGATCTCCGCACCCGACGCCTCCACCGCGGCGGCGTTCTGCGCGAAGTCCTTGTACTTGCCGGTGCCGACGATCAGACGCGAGCGAAAGGTGCGCCCCGCCACGGTCCACGTATCGGCGTCATGGTCGCCGCCCCCGACGAAATGGACGATCTCCAGCTCGTCGCCATCCTCCACCGTCACCTGCGCCAGCGTCGAGCGCGGCACCACTTCCAGGTTGCGCTCCACCGCCACCTTCTCGGGCACCAGCCCCAGCTGCTCCGCCAGCTGCGCGATGGAAAGGCCCGCGGAGACGCGCTTGTGCTCGCCGTTCACGGTGATGGTGATGGTGCCGTCGGTATGTGCCATGCGCGCCATCTAAGGGGCGCCGCCCGCAGGGGCAACGTTGCACCGCGCCGCCGCCGGTGCGATGAGGCGGGGATGACCGACACCGTGCCAGATATCATCTACGTCCTGAACGGCCCGAACCTGAACCTGCTCGGCACCCGCGAGCCGGAGATCTACGGCCACGAGACGCTCGACGACATTGCCGGAAACCTGGAGGATCGCGCTCGCGAGCTGGGTCTCTCGATCGACATGCGCCAGTCCAACCACGAGGGGCATCTGGTCGACTGGCTGCACGAGGCGCAGGCGCACGATGCGCGCGCCGTCATCCTGAACGCCGGCGCGTTCACCCACACCTCGGTTGCGGTGCACGACGCGATCAAGTCGATCAGGACGCCGGTGATCGAGGTGCATCTGTCCAACCCGCACCGACGCGAGGACTTCCGCCACATCTCCTTCGTCGGACAGGCGGCGAAGGGGACTATCGCCGGGTTCGGCGCAATGTCCTATATGCTCGCGCTTGAAGCGGCGGCGCGCTTCTGACAGGAGGCGCGCCCTAATCAGGGAAATGGGGTCGCATGACCGATAACAACGATAAGAACGGCGCGATGCAGGTCGACGTGGAACTGGTGCGCCAGCTGGCACAGCTGCTGGACGCAACGCAGCTGACCGAGATCGAGGTCGAGGACGGCGATCGCAAGATCCGGGTGGCGCGCAAGGCCGCCGCGGTCAACGCCGCGCCGGTCACGCATTACGCACCGGCACCGGCCGCAGCGCCCGCCGCCGCCGCCGCGCCGCAGGTCGATACCGCCGGTCCGTCCGCGCCGTCGAACGCCAATGCTGTGCGCTCGCCGATGGTCGGCACCGTCTATCTCGCCGCCGAGCCGGGCGCAAAGCCGTTCGCCACGGTGGGCCAGAGCGTCGCCGCGGGCGATACGCTGGTAATCGTCGAGGCGATGAAGGTCATGAACCCGATCACCGCGCCCAGCGCTGGCGTGGTGAAGGCGGTTCTGGTCGAGAACGGCCAGCCGGTCGAGTTCGACCAGCCGCTGGTGGTCGTCGAGTAACATGGCGCAGATCAAGAAGCTGCTGATCGCCAACCGCGGCGAGATCGCGCTGCGCATCCACCGCGCCTGCCGCGAGATGGGGATCAAGACCGTTGCGGTGCATTCCACCGCGGACGCGGACGCGATGCACGTACGCCTCGCCGACGAGGCGATCTGCATCGGGCCGCCGGCGGCGACCGACAGCTACCTCAACATCCCCAACATCATCTCCGCCGCGGAGATCAGCGGGGCGGACGCGATCCATCCCGGCTACGGCTTCCTGAGCGAGAATGCGAAGTTCGCAGAGATCGTGGAGCTCCACAATCTCATCTTCGTCGGGCCGAAGCCGGAGCATATCCGGACGATGGGCGACAAGGTGGAGGCGAAGCGCACCGCGGGCGCGCTCGGCCTGCCGCTCGTCCCCGGCTCCGACGGCGCGATCAGCGACGTGGACGAGGCCAAGGCGCTCGCCGAACGGATCGGCTATCCCGTCATCATCAAGGCCGCGAGCGGCGGCGGCGGGCGCGGCATGAAGGTCTGCGAGTCCGCGGACCAGCTGGAAACGCTGATGCAGCAGGCAGGGACCGAGGCGAAGGCGGCGTTCGGCGACGCCACCGTCTATATGGAAAAGTACCTCGGCAACCCGCGGCATATCGAGTTCCAGGTGTTCGGCGACGGCAACGGCAACGCCATCCACCTGGGCGAGCGCGACTGCTCGCTCCAGCGCCGCCACCAGAAGGTACTGGAGGAGGCCCCCTCCCCCGTCATCTCCGCCGCCGAGCGCGAGCGGATGGGCGGAGTCGTCGCCAAGGCGATGGCCGACATGGGCTATCGCGGCGCGGGGACGATCGAATTCCTGTGGGAAGACGGCGAGTTCTACTTCATCGAGATGAACACCCGCCTGCAGGTGGAGCATCCGGTGACCGAGGCGATCACCGGGCTGGACCTGGTGCGCGAGCAGATCCGCGTCGCGGAGGGCCATCCGCTGACGCTGCGGCAGGAGGACGTGATCTTCCGCGGCCATGCGATCGAATGCCGCATCAACGCCGAGGATCCGCGCACCTTCGCCCCCTCGCCGGGCCTGGTGAAGCAATATCACGCGCCGGGCGGGATGCACGTGCGCGTCGATAGCGGGCTGTATGCCGGCTACAAGGTGCCACCCTATTACGACAGCATGATCGCCAAGCTGATCGTTTACGGCACCACCCGCGAAGGCGCATTGCGCCGCCTGCGCCGTGCGCTGGAGGAATTCGTGATCGAGGGGATGAAGACCACCATCCCGCTCCACCAGGCGCTGCTGGACGATCCGGAGTTCCGCGAGGGCCAGTACACGATCAAGTGGCTGGAGGAGTGGCTGGCGAAGCAGGGGTGAGCCCTGCCTCCCAGACTATTGTCATCCCCGCGAAGGCGGGAATCGAGAGGCGCTGATGCGTCGCCTCCATCGCGATGTCAGCGTATCTGGATCCCCGCCTTCGCGGGGATGACGGGGGCTGTCGCGGGGATGACGGGGCCGTCCGAGGGTGACCTGTCATCCAGCGCGGAAGTTTACAAAGTTGACGCCACGTCGGGGCTGTAATCGCCCCGCCGCCGGGAGCGACATCGGTCGCCGGGCCAAGTCGGGCTGTCGACGCTGAGAAGGAGCGTCGGAAGAATGACAGGTTCACGGCGTGTAGGACAGCGGCTTTCGTGCCCCTCCGGGCTGGACCCGCTCCGTCCATGCTGTAGGACAGCCTGTATGAAGGCGACCATCTGGCACAATTCGCGCTGCTCCAAGTCGCGGCAGGCACTCGATTTGTTGCGCGACGGCGGAGCGGACGTCACCATCGTCGAATATCTTAAGATGCCACCGACCCGCGACGAACTTGCCCGGCTCTATGCCAAGGCGGGAATCTCGCCGCGCGACGGCCTGCGCAAGGATGCGCCGAAGGTCGCAAGCGACGACGACGCGCTCGACCTGATGGCCCGCGATCCCGCGACGATCGAGCGTCCGCTGGTGGAAACCGAGAAGGGCGTCCGCCTCGCCCGCCCGCCCGAGCTGGTGCGCGACCTCCTGTGACGCTCTCCGAACGTGCCTATTGGCGGATCGCGCGCGCCACCCGCGCCAGCGTCATCGTCGATGCCGATGCGTATTTCCGCCGCGCGCGCGAGGCGATGCTGAACGCCCGGCACCAGATATTGCTGGTCGGCTGGGACTTCGACGCGCGCATCACGCTGGCGTTCGACGACGACCATCCCGAGGCGCCGACGACGGTGGGCGAGTTCATCGGCTGGCTGGTGAAGCGCACGCCGGGGTTGCAGGTCTACATCCTGCGCTGGGACAAGGGCGCGCTGAAGACGCTGGTGCGCGGCAAGACGCTGTGGACGCTCTTCAAGTGGCGGTTCTTCCAGAAGCGCATCCACCTGCTGCTCGACGGTCATCATCCGGTCGCCGCCTCCCACCATCAGAAGATCGTCGTGATCGACGACGACCTCGCCTTCTGCGGCGGGATCGACATGACCGACGAGCGCTGGGACACGCGCGAGCATCGCGACGACGATCCCCGCCGCACCTCGCCGTCGGGCACGCCGTACAAGCCGTGGCACGATGCGACGACCGCGCTGGAGGGGCCGGCGGCGGTGGCGCTGGGCGAGTTGTGCCGCACCCGGTGGGAGATCGCCGGCGGCGATCCGGTCCGTCCGCCGCCGCCGCGGCTGGGGACGTGCTGGCCCGCGAGCCTGGCGCCGGACTTCACCGACGTCGACGTCGCGCTGTCGCGGTCGCAGCCGGAGCATGGCGGGCTCCCTGCGATCCGCGAGATCGAGGAGCTGTATCTGGCACTGATCGCGGGGGCGAAGCGGTGCATCTACGCCGAGAGCCAGTATTTCGCATCGCGCCGCATCGCGGAGGCGATCGCGAAGCGCGTGATGGAGGACGATCCGCCCGAGATCGTCATCGTCAACCCCACCACCGCGCAGGGCTGGCTGGAGCCGCTGGCGATGGACACCGCGCGCTCGCGGCTGGTGGCGGAGATCGAGCACCGCGACCACCGCGACCGCTTCCGCCTCTATCACCCGGTCACGCAGGGCGGAGAGCCGATCTATTGCCACGCCAAGGTGCTGGTGGTGGACGATGTCGCGATCCGCGTCGGCTCGTCCAACTTCAACAATCGTTCGCTGCGGCTCGACACCGAATGCGACGTGACGATCATGCAGGAGCCGGCAACGATCCTGCGGCTGCGCGACGACCTGATCGCGGAGCATCTGGGCGTCGATGTCGCCGCGGTGGCGGAGGGCGCGGCGCGCGACGGGCTGATCGCGACGATCGACCGGCTGCGCGGCGAAGGCCGGACGCTGACCCCGTACGAGCACAAGGACCTGAACGAGGTCGAGGCGTGGCTGGCGGACAACGAGGTGCTGGATCCCGAGGGGCCGGCGGAGATGTTCGAGGCGTTTTCGAAGCGGCCCGGGTTGCTGCGGCGGTTCCGGCGGCGGCGGTAAGTTACCGCTCGCCGTCATTCCCGCGAAGGCCAGACCTCCAATAAAGTCTTTTCGCAGGCTCCATTAGCCCCGTCACCCCGGACTTGTTCCGGATCTACCGTTCCGCGAAATCACGAGCTTGTGAGTTTGCGCCACGGTGGATGCCGGAACAAGTCCGGCATGACGATGGAGACTTTTGCAGAGGTCCCGCCTTCGCGGGAATGACGGATTGGGGAAGGAGAGCGCGCTCCCCGCTGGCATCCCAGCCCCCATCCCGCTATGCGCCCGCGCATGAGCCAGATCACGCCCGAGATCGTCGCCGACCACGGCCTGTCCCCCGAGGAATATGACCGCGTGCTCCACGCGCTGGGCCGCGAGCCCAATCTGGTCGAGCTCGGCATCTTCTCGGTCATGTGGTCCGAGCATTGCAGCTACAAATCCAGCCGCATCCACCTGAAAAAGCTGCCCACCACCGGCCCGCAGGTGATCTGCGGCCCCGGCGAGAACGCCGGCGTGGTCGATATCGGCGACGGGCAGGCCGCGATCTTCAAGATGGAGAGCCACAACCACCCGTCCTATATCGAGCCCTATCAGGGCGCGGCGACGGGCGTGGGCGGGATCCTGCGCGACGTGTTCACGATGGGTGCGCGCCCGATCGCGAACATGAACGCGCTGCGCTTCGGGCGGCCCGACCACCCGAAGATGCGGCACCTCATCAGCGGCGTGGTTCACGGCATCGGCGGCTATGGCAATTGCGTCGGCGTGCCGACGGTCGGGGGCGAGGTGGACTTCCACCCCGCCTATGACGGCAACATCCTGGTCAATGCGATGACCGTGGGCGTCGCGCAGACCGACAAGATCTTCTATTCGGCCGCATCAGGCGTCGGCAATCCGATCGTCTATGTCGGGTCGAAGACCGGGCGCGACGGCATCCATGGCGCAACCATGGCCTCGGCCGATTTCGGCGAGGATGCCGATGCCAAGCGCCCCACGGTACAGGTCGGCGATCCCTTTACCGAAAAGCTGCTGATCGAGGCCTGCCTGGAGCTGATGGCGTCGGATGCCATCGTCGCGATACAGGACATGGGCGCGGCGGGGCTCACCTCCTCCTCGGTCGAAATGGCGTCGAAGGGCGGTGTCGGCATCGAGCTGGTGATGGACGACGTGCCGCAGCGCGAGCAGGGCATGACGCCCTATGAGATGATGCTCTCCGAATCGCAGGAGCGCATGCTGATGGTGCTCAAGCCCGGGCGCGAGGCATTCGCGCAGGCCATCTTCGAGAAGTGGGAGCTGGACTTCGCGGTCATCGGCCACGTCACCGATACCGGACGCATGGTGCTGAAGTGGAAGGGCGAGGTCGTGTGCGACATTCCGCTCGCCCCGCTGGCCGACGATGCGCCGCTCTACGACCGTCCGCATGTCCCCACCCCGCCCGCGAAGGCGCTGGTGAACGTGCCGGAGAGCAAGGATCCCGCCGCCGACCTGCTGGCGCTGATGGGTTCGCCCGACATCGCGTCGCGGCGGTGGATCTGGGAGCAATACGACCACATGGTCGGCGCCGACACGGTCCAGCGCCCCGGTGGCGACGCCGCGGTGGTGCGCGTCCACGGCACCGACAAGGCGCTGGCGATCACCACCGACTGCACGCCGCGCTATTGCTTCGCCGATCCCGTAGAGGGCGGCAAGCAGGCGATCGCGGAGGCGTGGCGCAACCTGACCGCGGTCGGCGCCAACCCGCTGGCGGTGACCAACTGCCTCAACTTCGCCAACCCGCAGCGTCCCGAGATCATGGGCCAGATCGTTGGCTGTCTGGAAGGAATGAGCGACGCCTGCCGCGCGCTCGACTTCCCGATCGTGTCGGGCAACGTGTCGCTCTACAACGAATCGAAGGCGACCGGCGGTGGCTCCGCGATCCTGCCGACGCCCGCGATCGGGGCGATCGGGCTGCTGGCGGACTGGCAGAAGAACATGACGATCGCGTTCAAGCAGGCCGGCGACATCATCGTCGCGGTCGGCACGCGGCGCGGCGACCTGGGCCAGTCGCTATGGCTGCGCGAACTGCACGGGCGCGAGGAAGGCCCGCCGCCGCGCGTCGACCTGGACGCGGAGCGGCGCACCGGCGACTTCATCCGCGCGCAGATCGCGGCCGGACATCTGGGCGCGGTCCACGACGTGTCCGATGGCGGCATCGCGGTCACGATCGCGGAGATGGCGCTGGCGGGCGATATCGGCGCGATGGTCGACCGCGCGCTGCCGTTCGACACCGCCGCCTCGCTCTTCGCGGAGGATCAGGGCGTGTATATCGTGACGGTGCACGACCATGCGCTGCTCGACTTCCTCCAGGCCGCGCTGGATGCGGGCGTGGACGCCGATCCGCTGGGGCGGACGATCGGTACGCGGCTGATCTTCGAGCTGCGCGACGGCGATTTCTGCGTGCCGCTGGCGGACCTGCGCGCGGCGCATGAAGAATTCTTCCCGAAGCTGATGGGCGCGGTGGCCTAATCGCCCTCACCCTTCCCACCCGGCTTTGCCGGGCGGGCCCCTTCCCTCTCCCGGCGGGAGAGGGAGGGAGCGACGAAGTCGCGGAAGGGTGAGAATGACCAAGGTGTCAGCTTCCCCTCGCCCGTCCCCCGTGCCACCCTCCCGCCGAAGGAGAGGCACATGCACGACGACATCCGCTACGAGGTCGGCGACCATATCGCGACGCTGACGCTGGACCGCCCGGAGCGGATGAACACCATCTCCGGCCCGATGCTGGACCTGATGGGCGCGCTGCTGGTGCGCGCCAACGCCGATCCGGAGGTGCGCGTCGTCATCCTGACCGGCACGGGCCGCGCCTTCTGCGCCGGGCTCGACCTCAACAGCGCGACCAAGGGCGAAGGCATCGGCTCGTCGGGGGCGGCGCAACCCGCGACGATCGACCTGCGCACCGCGCCGCCGACCGTCCTGTTCGCGATGGACAAGCCGGTGATCGCCGCGCTCAACGGCTCCGCTGCAGGGTACGGCATGGACATCGCGATCGGGTGCGACATCCGCGTCATGGCGGAGGATGCGAAGCTGGCCGCGGCGTTCGTCAAGCGCGGAGTGGTGCCGGAGTCGGGCGGCACCTGGCTGCTGCCGCGAATGATCGGCTGGGCGAAGGCGGCGGAACTGGTCTTCACCGGGCGCACGCTGACCGCGGCGGAGGCGCTGGACCTCGGCCTCGCCAACCATGTCGTGCCGACGGCCGATGTCGCGGCGACCGCGCGCGCGCTGGCGCAGGAGATCGCCGCCAACGCGCCGCTCGCGGTGCAGGCGTCGAAGCGGATGATGCGCATGGGGCTGGACGAGACGTTCGAGACGCATGTCCAGCACGTCTATCTCCAGCTGCTGCCGCTGTTCCGGTCGCAGGATTTTCAGGAAGGGATGCGGTCGTTCCTGGAGAAGCGCCCCGCGTCATTCGCGGGGCGATGAAGGAGAACGCGTCCCCTCGCCCTTGCCGTCATTCCCGCGGAGGCGGGAATCCGGACGCGCAGGTGGCGCGTCTCCATCACCGACGTCAGCGTTTCTGGATCCCCGCCTACGCGGGGATGACGGAGGTGGGGCGCCTCCCCCGCCCGTCACTGCAGCGGAACGATCACCTCGTCCGGATGCGCGACGTTCAGTTCCTTGCGCACCAGCTCGTCGACCATGTCCGGATTCGCGTGGCGCGGGTCGAGCAGCGCGACGCGGTTCTTCAGCATCGTACGCCGCTGGTCCAGCGCGGCATAGGCACGCTCACGCTGGACGATCTGCCGCTTGTAGTCGCCCAGCGCCAGCACGCCGTTCGGCCCCAGGAACGCATAGGCGCCGAAGAACGTCAGCACGGCGACGAACAACGCCGGCGCGATCGCGCGGCGTAACGTGGCCTTGAGCGGATGGGGCTTGCGCGGCATGATGGACGCGATTCTCGCGTCCCATCCGCCGCTTGGCAAGCATATTTAACGAGAATTTACCGCGTGCGCAGCACGTCGCGACCCGCGTAGCGCGCGATATCGCCCAATTCCTCCTCGATTCGAATCAGTTGGTTGTATTTTGCAAGCCGGTCCGAACGCGCGAGGCTACCCGTTTTGATCTGCCCGCAGTTGGTCGCGACCGCCAGATCGGCGATCGTCGCATCCTCGGTCTCGCCCGAACGGTGCGACATCACCGCGGTATAGCCGGCGCGCTCGGCGATGCGGATCGCCTCCAGCGTCTCGGTCAGCGTGCCGATCTGGTTGACCTTTACCAGCAGCGAATTGGCGAGGCCGCGCGAAATGCCGTCGCGCAGACGCTTCGGGTTGGTGACGAACAGATCGTCGCCGACCAGCTGCACCTTGCTGCCGACCGCGTCGGTCAGCGCCTTCCAGCCCTCGAAATCGTCCTCGGCCATGCCGTCTTCGATCGACAGGATCGGGTAGCGCGCGACCAGATCGGCGAGATATTCCGCCATCGCGCCCGGCTCCAGCGTCAGATTCTCGCCGGAAATGACGTACTTGCCGTCCTTGAAGAATTCGGTCGCCGCGCAGTCGAGCGCCAGCATCACGTCGTCGCCGGGGGTATAGCCCGCCGCCTCGATGCTCTTCATGATGAAGTCGAGCGCATCGGTGGTGCTCGCCAGATTGGGCGCGAACCCGCCTTCGTCGCTGACCGCGGTCGCCAGACCCTTGTCGTGCAGGCCCTTCTTGAGCGTGTGGAAGATTTCCGAGCCGCAGCGCACCGCATCGGCCAGCGTCGGCGCGCCCACCGGCATGATCATGAATTCCTGGAAATCAATCGGATTGTCGGCATGTTCGCCGCCGTTGATGATGTTCATCATCGGCACCGGCAGGACATGCGCCGACACGCCGCCGACATAGCGATACAGCGGCAGCCCGCGCGCATCCGCCGCCGCCTTCGCCACCGCCAGGCTGACGCCAAGGATCGCGTTGGCGCCCAGACGGCTCTTGTTCTCGGTGCCGTCCAGCGCGATCATCGCATGGTCGATGTCGATCTGATCCTCGGCGTCCATGCCCATCACGACGTCGATGATCTCGTCGTTGACCGCATCGACCGCGCCGTCGACGCCCTTCCCGCCCCATTTCGACTTGTCCCCGTCGCGCTTCTCGACCGCTTCGTGCGCGCCGGTGGAGGCGCCCGAGGGGACCGCGGCGCGGCCGAAGCTGCCGTCTTCCAGCAGCACGTCGACCTCGACGGTCGGGTTGCCTCGGCTGTCGATGATGCGGCGGCCGTGCAGGTCGATGATTGCGGTCACGTAACGTTCCCCCTATCTTTGGTGCCGATGGCGGCAGGACGCGCTCGCCTTAGCGATCAGGTTGCGCCGCGGCAAATATGCAGGCGCGCAGGCGGGCGACGCGTTCACCGGGATCAGCCAGCGGAACCGCGGCCGTACCCTGGGGTTGTTTCGCCTCGAAGATGAAAGGGATTCAGATGGCCGACCAACAGGATCGCGACACGACGACCGAGGGTTACGTCGCCCCGCCGCCCACCGGCACCACCTTCCAGCCCGAGCCGTCGCTTGGCGAAGGCGCATCCTTTACCCCCGAGGGCGAGGAGAAGGGCACGATCGCGGGCGCGAAGCAGGCGCTTCTCGACAACGTCGCCAAGGGTCGCGAGCAGGCCGGCGACAAGGCTCGGCTGCTGGCGGAGGACGGCAAGGCCAAGGCGACCAGCGCGCTGGGACAGCTGTCGTCGATGCTGACCGACGCCGCGTCGCAGGTCGACGAGAAGCTGGGCGAGCAATATGGCCAATATGCGCGTCAGGCCGCGGACAAGGTGCAGGGCTTCTCCAGCGCGGTCGATGCCAAGAGCATCGACGATCTGCTGGAGGATGTCCGCGAACTGGTGAAGAAGAGCCCCGGGGTGGCCGTGGGCGTCGCCGCCGGGCTGGGCTTCGTGATCGCACGCGTGCTGTCGTCCGGCCTCGATCAGCGTCCCGGACAGAGCGACCTCTGATCGATGGATCTGCGTGAGCAGGTGCTGGAAGATCGCAGCATCCCCCATCTCGTCTCCCGCCTGACCGGCGACGCGCGCGAGGTCGCGCGCGCCGAAATCGCCCTAGCCAAGGCGAAGGCGGGGGCTGCGATGACGCGCTATCGCACCGCCGCGGTGTATTTTGCGGTGGCGGGTGTGCTGGCGCTGGCGGCGCTGGTCGCGCTGCTGGTGGGGCTGATCCTGTCGCTGGCGACGCTCGTCGGTCCCGGCCTTGCCACGCTGATCGTGATCGGCGTGACGCTCGCGATCGCGTGCGCGCTCGCCTTCGCCGGCAAGTCGAGGCTGGCACGATGAGCGACGTCGCCACAGCGGAGGCACGCGCCCTCGCCGCCCGCGCGCGGCTGACCGGCACGGTCGAGGCGCTGCAAAGCGAGCTTGCGCCGGAAAAGCTGGCACGTGTCGCACTGGCGGAAGTCAGCGACGGCGGCGCGCGCGCGGCGCAGGCTTCGATCGACGCTGCGCGGCGCAATCCCGCTGCGGTCGCCGGCGCCGGTGCGGTCGCGCTCGCCGTCCTCAACCGTAAACGTATCGCAGGCCTGCTGCGCCGGTTGCGCGGCAAACCCTGACACATGGCGCCCGAACCCACCTTCGTCCGTCCGCCCGAAAGGAATGGATCATGACCGACCACGACACCACCACCGACATCAGCGGCCGCATCCGCGACGGCGTCGACACCGCGAAAGAAACTGCCGCATCCGCCTATGAAACGACGCGCGAGAAGGCGAGCGACGCTGCGCACGCCGCCGCCGATGCGATCGAGACCAACCCGCTCGGCATCGTCGTCGGCGGGCTGGCGCTGGGCGCGCTGGTCGCCGCCGTCATCCCGCGCAGCCAGCGCGAAAAAGATCTGCTGGCCCCCGTCGGCCAGCGCGTCAGCGCCGCCACCGTCGCCGCGATCGCGGCGGCCAAGGACGCAGGGCGCGCCGAGCTCGACAATCTGGGGCTCAACAAGGGTGCCGCAAAGGATCAGGCGCGCTCGTTGTTCCAAGGCGTGGTGAAGGCCGCGACCACCGCCGGCGCCGCTGCCGCGCAGGCGGGCAAGGAAAAGGTCAAGGGCGACGGCACTACCGCCGCCTGACGCCCCCCTTCAAAAACGTCGCTCCCGGCGCTAAGCACGGGGCAAGGAAAGCGCCCGCCACGGGCCGAAGCGGGAGAGCCGGTGCGTATGATGCGCGCCGGCTTTACCATATCGGCACCTCTGGCGGCGACAATCCGCCCGTCTCTTCCCCAAGGAGCCCGCGCATGAGCAAGCTGCACCTCGTCTTCGGCGGCCGCGTCGCCGATCCCCGCACGCTCGACTTCGACGATCTCCGGTCGATCGAAGTCGTCGGCATCTTCCCCGATTATGCCAGCGCCGAAAAGGCATGGCGCGCCGCCGCGCAGCGCACGGTTGACGATGCCGAGATGAAGTACGTGGTTGTCCACCTCCACCGTCTGCTTGAGCCGGACCTGCTGGCGAAGCCCGAGGCGTAAGCGCGAGCACGCCCGGCCTCAATCAACATGCCGGGGCGCGTGTGGCGCGTGGCCTGTCGGGTTTCGCGGGCCGACACGTGGCGCCGGGCGGCGCGAGCAGGATCAGCCATATCCCGACACAGGCCGGGCCGCCCGTTGCATTCCGTCACCCCGGGCTCCTGCCTGCGCAGGAGCACAATTGTGGTGATCGATCACCTCAGGTAAGGCGTCACATCGGCCGGTCTGACACTCTCAACGTTTCCGGCGACGGTAGGAGGCAAGGGCTGGAAGGCGCCTCCGCCGCGTCCCGCCGTCGTGGGCTCAAAAGAGTTCGTCGAGCGCGCGGTGCAGTTCGCGCCGCTGGGGATCGAGCGTGTCGATCCCCAGCGCGGCAAGGAACGCGGCCTGCGCCGCTGCGCCGAATCCGCCCAGATCGCGCCAGCCGATGAAGATGTCGCGATAGGGGTCACCCACGCCCAGCCGCCCGACATCGATGCACCCGACGATCGCGCCGTCGTCGCCGATGATGATGTTGCCGAGCGAGAAGTCGCCATGGACGACGACACGCCCCCGCTCCGCCCACGCCATCTCCTCGACCTTGGCGAGCACGCGTTCCGCGCTCCAACCGCCATGCTCGTCGTCGAAATCGTCGGTATCGACCAGCCCGTCCACGACCAGCCGGCGCACCACCGGCAGCCACGCGGCGACGCCGGAATCGAAGGGGCAATCCGCGACCGGCACGGCGTGTAGCTGGAGCAGGAACGCCGCCATCGCCTCCGCGACCGCGACGGCGCGTGCGCGATCCGCCTTGATGAAATCGCCGGCGGAGACACCCGGCAGCGGCGTGGTCAGCAGCCAGGCGGCATCCGCCTCCTCCACCGCCGCGACGACGCGCGGCGCGGGGATACGTCCGTTCGACCAACGAAGGCGCTTGGCCTCGTCCAGCACGAGCTGACGGACATGCCCGCGCCCCGTCTTCAGAAAGAGGTCGCCCGCATCGCCATACAGGCGGACGATCCCGGCTCCCGACTGGCCATCGGTGACCGCGACCGGGCGGCGATCGCCGACATGCGCGGCGATCGCCTCCGGCCAGCGCACGTCAGATGAACTCGATCTTCGACACCACGTAATAGCGGTCGCCCGCGGGCACCGACACCTCGACCTCGTCATCGACGCTGCGCCCGATCAGCGCACGGCCCAGCGGGGAATTGTAGCTGATGCGCCCGGTCTTCGCGTCCGCCTCGGTCTGGCCGACGATCTGGTACTTCACCGGCTTGTCGTCGTCGTCGAGCAGCGTCACGGTCGCGCCGAACACGATCTTGTCGCCCGACAGGTCGCGCGGATCGATGATCTGCGCGCGGCTCAGCTTGTCCTCGATATCGGCGATCGTCGCCTCGACCTGGCCCTGCCGCTCCTTGGCGGCATGATATTCGGCATTTTCCGACAGGTCGCCGTGGGCGCGCGCTTCCTCGATCGCGTCGACGATCAGCGGGCGTTCGGTCTTCAGGCGCTTCAGGTCCGCGGTCAGCTTCTCATAGCCTTCCTGCAGCATCGGCATCTTGTCGACGGTCGCCATCGCTAGTCCTTCAATATTCGTAGCCCCCAAAAACCAGCGAGCGGGCGACCCACCATGGGGAGGGTCGCCCACACGGTCCGAAACTGTGGGGATCAGTTGTGCGGCTGCGAATAATAGGCCTGTAGCGGGCGTACTTCAAGATTGCGCGCACCCGCGGCATTCGCGCCCGCGCGGATCGCCGCCGCGGCTTGCACGGCCGCGGAGGCGGTGGTGAAATAGGGCACCTTGCCGTTCAGCGCGGAGGCCCGGATCGGCTGAGAATCCTGCAGGCTCTGCCACCCCTCGGTCGTGTTGAAGATCAGCGCGATCCCGCCGTCCTTGATCCGGTCGACGACATGCGGGCGACCCTGCGCCACCTTGTTGATCTTCTCCACCGGCAGCCCGGCGCGCGACAAATGATCCGCGGTTCCCCCGGTGGCGACGATCGCGAAGCCGGCCTCCACCAGCGCGCTGACGGCGGGGACGATCGCGTCCTTGTCGCCGTCCTTCACGCTGACGAACACCGCCCCCCCGGTCGGCAGGACGGTGCCTGCCCCCAGCTGCGACTTGGCGAAGGCGGTGGTGAAATCGCGATCGATCCCCATCACTTCGCCGGTGCTCTTCATTTCCGGCGACAGCACTGGATCGATCCCGGGGAAGCGGGTGAAGGGGAACACCGCCTCCTTCACCGCATAATAATCGATGTGGCGGTCGATCGGCGGCAGGTCGCGCAACTTCTCCCCCGCCATCACGCGGCTGGCGATCTTCGCGATCGGCGCGCCGATCGCCTTGGCGACGAAGGGCACGGTGCGCGACGCGCGCGGGTTCACCTCGATCAGATAGACCCGACCGTCCTTCACCGCGAACTGGATGTTCATCAGCCCCTTGACGTCCAGCCCGCGCGCCAGCGCCTCGGTCTGGCGCTCGATCTCGGCGATCACCTCAGGCGGCAGCGAATAGGGCGGGATCGAGCAGGCGCTGTCGCCCGAATGGACGCCCGCCTCCTCGATATGCTGGAGCACGCCCGCGACGACCACATCGTCGCCGTCGCAGATCGCGTCGACGTCCACCTCGGTCGCGTCGCGCAGATACTGGTCGATCAGCACCGGCGCGTCGCCCGACACCTGCACCGCGGTCTGGATGTAGTTATCGAGCTGCTGGTCGCTGTCGACGATCTCCATCGCGCGCCCTCCCAGCACGTAGCTGGGGCGCATCAGCACAGGATAGCCGATGCGGTTGGCGACGTTCAGCGCCTCGTCGCGGCTGCGCGCGATGCCGTTCGCCGGCTGCAACAGCTTCAGCCGGTTGACCAGCGCGGCGAACCGCTCGCGGTCCTCCGCCAGATCGATCGCGTCCGGGCTGGTGCCCAGGATCGGGATCCCGGCCTTCTCCAGCGCGCGCGCCAGGTTGAGCGGGGTCTGCCCGCCGAACTGGACGATCACCCCGACCAGCTCGCCCGCCTGCTGCTCGACATGCAGGATCTCCAGCACGTCCTCCGCGGTCAGCGGCTCGAAATAGAGGCGGTCGGAGGTGTCGTAATCGGTACTCACCGTCTCCGGGTTGCAATTGACCATAATCGTCTCGAACCCGGCATCCGCCAGCGCGAAGCACGCGTGGCAGCAGCAATAGTCGAACTCGATCCCCTGCCCGATCCGGTTCGGTCCGCCGCCCAGGATCACGACCTTGCGCCGGTCGGACGGCTGCGCCTCGTTCTCCGGCTCGCCGAAGCTGGGCGCCTCGTAGGTCGAATACATATACGGCGTCTTCGCGTCGAACTCCGCGGCGCAGGTGTCGATCCGCTTGAACACGGGACGCACGCCCAGCTTCACGCGATGCTCGCGCACCTCCTCCTCGGTCACACCGCCGGTCATCGCCTTGACCGCCTCGTGGATCAGCCCCGAGCCGCGCGCGATCCCGCGCTCCATGCCGCGCAGGTTCGCGGATTGCAGCGCCAGCCAGGCCAGCCGCTTGTCGCTGAACCCCATCGCCTTCAATCGGCGCATCCCCGCCGCCTCGATCGGCAGGCCGTCCTTCATCACCTCGGCCTCGGCCGCGACGATCTCCGCGATGCGCTCGATGAACCAGGGATCGAACTTCGCGATCGCATTCACCTCGGCGACGGTGAAGCCTTCCCGCAGCGCCTGGGCCGCGACCAGCAGCCGGTCGGGCGTGGGCGAGGCGAGCGCCGCCTCGATCTCCGCGCGCGGCGCGCCGACCAGCCGGTCGACCTGGTTGAAGCCGGACAGGCCGGTTTCCAGCCCGCGCAGCGCCTTCTGCATCGATTCCTGAATGTTGCGGCCGATCGCCATCACCTCGCCGACCGATTTCATCGCGGTGCCCAGCACCGGCTCGGCGCCCTTGAACTTCTCGAACGCGAAGCGCGGGATCTTCGTGACGACATAGTCGATCGTCGGTTCGAACGACGCCGGGGTCGCGCCCGTGATGTCGTTGGTGATCTCGTCCAGCGTATAGCCGACCGCCAGCTTCGCCGCGACCTTGGCGATCGGGAAGCCGGTCGCCTTGGACGCCAGCGCGGACGAGCGCGACACGCGCGGGTTCATCTCGATCACGATCAGGCGGCCATCCTTTGGATTGACCGCGAACTGGACGTTGGAACCGCCTGTTTCGACACCGATTTCGCGCAGCACCGCAATGCTGGCGTTGCGCATGATCTGATAGTCCTTGTCGGTCAGCGTCAACGCCGGCGCGACGGTGATGGAATCGCCCGTGTGGACGCCCATCGGATCGACATTCTCGATCGAGCAGATGATGATGCAATTGTCCGCGCGGTCGCGGACCACCTCCATCTCATATTCCTTCCACCCGAGCAGCGATTCCTCGATCAGCACCTCGGTGGTGGGCGACAGGTCCAGACCGCGGCGGACGATTTCGACGAACTCCTCACGGTTGTAGGCGATGCCGCCGCCGGTCCCGCCCATCGTAAAGCTGGGGCGGATGATGGCAGGAAGCCCAACCTTCTCAAGCCCTTCCAGCGCCTCCTTCTCGCTGTGCGCGATGTGGCTGCGGGCGGATTCCAGCCCGATCTTGTCCATCGCGTTGCGGAACTTCAGGCGATCCTCGGCCTTGTCGATCGCCTCCGCGTCGGCACCGATCATCTGGACGCCGAACTTCTCCAGCGTGCCGTCTCGGAACAGCGCCAGCGCGGTGTTGAGCGCGGTCTGCCCGCCCATCGTCGGCAGGACGGCGTCGGGCCGCTCCTTCTCGATGATCTTCGCGACGACCTCGGGCGTGATCGGCTCGACATAGGTCGCGTCGGCCAGCTCGGGATCGGTCATGATCGTCGCCGGGTTCGAATTGACCAGGACGATGCGATAGCCCTCGTCCTTGAGCGCCTTGATCGCCTGCGTGCCCGAATAATCGAACTCGCACGCCTGCCCGATGATGATCGGACCCGCGCCGATGACGAGGATGGAGGAGATGTCGGTGCGTTTGGGCATGTCAGTCCTGCAAAGTTCGAGCGACGCCCGTGCGCGTCTTTCTATATCCGGGGCAGCGAAGGGACGGCGTCATCGCAACGCGTCGACGAACCGCTCGAACAGATAGAAGCTGTCCTGCGGCCCCGGGCTTGCCTCCGGGTGATACTGGACCGAGAACGCCGGGCGATCGGTCAGCTCCAGCCCCGCGTTGCTGCCGTCGAACAGCGACACGTGCGTCTCGCGGGCATTATGCGGCAGCGTCTCACGTTCGACCGCGAAGCCGTGGTTCATGCTGGTGATTTCGACCGCGCCGTCGCTCAATCGCTGGACCGGGTGGTTGGCGCCGCGGTGGCCCTGGAACATCTTGGTGGTCTTTGCCCCCACCGCGAGGCCGAGCAGTTGGTGGCCCAGGCAGATGCCGAACAGCGGCTTTCCCGTATCGAGCAGTTGCCGGATCACCGGGACCGCATATTCGCCGGTCGCGGCGGGATCGCCGGGACCGTTGGAGAGAAAGATGCCGTCCGGGCTCAGCGCCATGATCTCGTCGAACGTCGCCTGTGCGGGCACGACCGACACCTTCGCCCCGGCCTGAACCAGGTTGCGGAAGATATTGAACTTGCTGCCATAGTCGATCGCGACAACATGCGGACGCTCGCCCGCGTCTGCCGCGCCATAGCCGAAGCCGAGCCGCCAGATGCCGCCGTCCCACGTGCCGTGCGTCTCGCGCGTCACGTCCTTGGCAAGGTCCATCCCCTCCAGCCCCGGCCAGCCGCGCGCCATCGCGAGCAGCGCCGGCAGGTCGAACTGGCCCGCCGGCGAATGAGCGACCACGCCGTTGGGCGCGCCGCTGGAGCGGATGCGCCGCGTCAGCGCGCGCGTGTCGATCCCGGCGAGGCCGATGCGGGTGTGGCGCTTCATCCAGCCGTCGAGGTTCTCCATCGCGCGGAAGTTGGAAGGCGCGGTCGGATCCTCGCGCACGATCATGCCCAGCGCATGGGGGTTATCCGCCTCCACGTCGTCCGGGTTGGCGCCGACATTGCCGATATGCGGGAAGGTGAAGGTGATGATCTGACCCGCGAAGGACGGGTCCGTCATGATCTCCTGATAGCCGGTCATCGCGGTGTGGAAGCACACCTCGCCCACCGCCGCGCCCTCCGCGCCGAAGCCACGGCCCCATGCCACCTCGCCATTCGCCAGGACGAGGACGCCGGTGGCCCCTTCCGGTTGCGGGACGCGCGAAATGTCGGGCTCGGCCATGATCGGCAAGCACTCCTCAGGTTGGTTTGCAGCAATGTCGCTAAGTGCCGCCCGCTAGTCCCCCGGCCCCGCAACGTCAACCGGCCACTCGCCTGACGGCGACGGGGGCGCTATCGCAGCGGGCATGATTCGAGACGACATCAAGCAAGCCCAGATCGCCGCCATGAAGGCCGGCGACAAGGAAACCCGCGCCGCGATCGGCCTGATCCAGGCAGCGGTGAAGAACCGCGATATCGAGGCGCGCACCGGCGGCGCGCCCGCGGACGACGACGCGCTGGTGATCGAGGTTCTGCAAAAGATGGTGAAGCAGCGCCGCGAATCGATCGCGATGTACGAGCAGGGCGGCCGCGCCGAACTGGCCGCCGCGGAGGCCGCAGAGGTCGCCGTGATCGAGCGCTTCCTGCCGGCGCAGATGAGCGAGGACGAAACGAAGAACGCGATCGAAGCGATCAAGGCGGACCTGGGGGCGAGCGGCATGAAGGACATGGGCCGCGTGATGGCGGAGCTGAAGGCGCGCCATGCGTCGACGCTGGACATGAGCAAGGCGTCGGGGCTGGTGAAGGCGGCGCTGGCGTAACCCCCTACCCACCCCCTACCCCGGCATTCCCGCGAACCTCCGTCATCCCGCGGAGACGGGAATCCATATACGCTGAACTTCATACGCTGAACTTCGCGATAGAGCCGGAACGTCGGCGTGTATGGATCCCCGCCTTCGCGGGGATGACGGGTGGTTGGTTCGGGCGAAGGCGCGAAGACGCGAAGAAGGCTGGTTCACGCGGAGGCGCGGAGATTGGCGTCGGCGGTGACGCTCCGAGCCACGCCAGCCGTTCAACATGTGGCAGACTGATGAGCGATTGCGCTGACGCGCAGCATGACCCCAAACGCACCCCCTCCGCGTCTCCGCGTAAACCCCCGTAATCTTCGCGGCTTCGCGGCTTCGTGCGAACAGGATCATTGCAATTTCGCCACCCCCGCGGTAATGCCACGTTACAATCGCGCGTGAGCCTCACTCCCGCCTTCCTCGACGAATTGCGCGCGCGGACATCGCTGTCCGCGCTGCTCGGCAAGACGGTGAAGCTGACCCGCGCCGGGCGCGAGATGAAGGGCTGCTGCCCCTTCCACAATGAAAAGACGCCCAGCTTCTACGTCAACGACGACAAGGGCTTCTATCACTGCTTCGGCTGCTCGGCGCACGGCGATGCGATCCGCTGGCTGACCGACCATCAGGGGCTGCCCTTCATGGAGGCGGTGAAGGAACTCGCCGCCGCCGCCGGAATGGAGGTGCCCGCGCAGGACCGCCACGCCGCGCAGCGCGCCGAGAAGGCGAAGTCGCTCCACGACGTGATGCAGGCCGCGGCCGATTTCTTCGTCCAGCAACTCGGCGCGATCGACGGCGCGGAAGCGCGCGCGCTGCTCGACCGGCGCGGCGTCACGCCTGCCAGCGCGAAGGCGTTCGGCATCGGCTATGCGCCCGATTCGCGTACCCGGCTACGCAGCGCGCTCAAGGACTTCGGCGACGCCATGCTCGTCGAGGCGGGGCTGCTGATCCAGGTCGAGGGGAAGGAGCCGTACGACCGGTTCCGCGGCCGCCTGATGATCCCGATCCGCGATCCGCGCGGGCGCGTCATCGCATTCGGCGGGCGGATCATCGGAGAGGGCGAGCCCAAGTATCTCAATTCCCCCGACACCCCGCTCTTCGACAAGGGGCGCACGCTCTACAATCTCGATCGCGCCGCGCCCGCCGCGCGCAAGGCCGACCGGCTGTTCGTGGTCGAGGGTTATATGGACGCGATCGCGCTGGCGCAGGGCGGCGTCGGCGAGGCGGTCGCCCCGCTCGGCACCGCGCTGACCGAGGCGCAGCTGGAGCGGCTGTGGCGCGTGGTCGACGTGCCGGTGGTGTGCCTCGACGGCGATGCCGCGGGGCAGAAGGCCGCGATCCGCGCCGCGCACCGCGCGCTGCCGATGCTGGCGCCGGGGCGCAGCCTCGCCTTCGTCACCTTGCCCGACGGCCAGGACCCCGACGACCTGATGCGCGCGAAGGGCGCAGCGGCGTTCGAGGCGCTGGTGCGCGAGGCCGAACCGCTGGTCGACCGGCTGTGGAAGCACGAACTGGCGGCGGAACCGCTGGGCACGCCGGAGCAGCGCGCGGGGCTGAAGCGCCGCCTGTCGGAGCTGGCGCAATCGATCGCCGATCCTGCGGTAAAGGGCGAATATCAGGCGGAGTTCCGCCACCGCTTCGACGAACAGTTCGCGCGCAACCGCAGCACCGGCTTCCAGCAGCGCCAGCCTTTCTACCCGATGGCGCAGCGCCGCCCGGGGCAGAAGTGGACGCCCCCTCCCCCGCCCGTGACCGAGGATGCGAAGAAGCTGCGCGCCGCCGGCGGGATCGACCGCGTGCTGGCCAAGGCGGTGCTTGCCGGGCTGATCCGCCATCCGGCCGAGATCGCGCGGCATATGGAGGTCCTGGGCAGCCTGAAACTCGCCGACGGCGCGCTGGGGCGGCTGTTCGAGGCGGTGGTGGATGTGGCGCTGGAGGACCGGCGCGACGGCACGCTTGATAGCGGACGCCTCGTCACCATATTGGCACGGTCCGGTTTCGATACGGTCGCGCACGATCTCCTGAGAGCCGATACGATGCCCTATTCCTTCACGCGCGCCGATGGCGACACGAAGCAGGCACGTGAGGATCTCGACGAGGCGATCGCGATACTGGTCACCCGGCCTGAGGTGGATGCGGCATTGGCGGAGGCCACCTCCGCGATGCAGGCGCGCTTCACCGACGAGGCGTTCGAACGGCAGGTGGCATTGGTGAACGAACAGCGGGCGCTGGACCAGCGCCTTGCAAATCTCGTGCAGGCGAACGAAGACGCCCGCGCGCTTGGACCTGAGGACGATTGATGGCGAAGATGAACGCTGGCGTGGCGGAAGATGGTGCAGAGACGACGGATGCCCCGCTGATCGATCTGAACGACGCGAACGTCAAGAAGCTGATCGCGCGCGCGAAGAAGCGCGGCTACATCACCTACGACCAGCTCAACGAAGCCCTGCCGCAGGACCAGATGTCCTCCGATCAGCTGGAGGACATCATGTCCGCGCTGAACGAGATGGGCGTCAACATCGTCGAGAACGAGGAAGCGGGCGAGGACGGCGAAACCGAGGAGCGCCCGGACGACGAGGACGGCGAGGCGACCGAGGTCGAGGCGGACGGTTCCGCGCCGGTCGTCGAGAAGAAGAAGGAGACGGTCGATCGCACCGACGATCCCGTCCGCATGTACCTGCGCGAGATGGGGGCGGTGGAGCTGCTCTCGCGCGAGGGCGAGATCGCGATCGCCAAGCGGATCGAGGCCGGGCGCGACACGATGATCCTGGGGCTGTGCGAGAGCCCGATCACCTTCAACGCCATCATCGACTGGTCCACCGCGCTCAACGAAGGCACGATGCAGCTGCGCGAGATCGTCGATCTCGACGCGATGCTGTCCAAGGGCCCGTCGGCCGAGCAGGTCGAGGGCGCCGAAGACGACAACGGCGAGATCAGCGCGTCCAACGCCGGCCCGCAGTTCAAGGAAGAGGAAGAGCCCGAGGAGGCACCCGCCGACGACGACGACGACATGACCGAGCGTCGTGCGCCGCGCCCGTCGGACGACGAGGAGGAGGACAATACCCTCAGCCTCGCGCAGATGGAGGAGACGCTCAAGCCGGTCGCGCTGGAGAAGTTCGCCAACATCACCGCGATCTACAAGAAGTTCTCCAAGATGCAGGAGAGCCGGCTGTTCGCGATGACGTCCGGCGACGGGCTGTCGTCGGCGGAGGAGCGCAAGTATCAGAAGCTGCGCGAGGAGCTGACCGCCGAGGTCGAGAGCGTCCAGTTCCACCAGAGCAAGATCGAATATCTCGTCGACCAACTGTACAGCTACAACCGGCGCCTGACGGCGCTGGGCGGGCAGATGCTGCGGCTAGCGGAGCGGCACAAGGTCAACCGCAAGGACTTCCTCGAGCGGTACATGGGCCATGAGCTGGACGAGGGCTTCATCCCCTCGGTCGCGGGGCTCGACAAGAAATGGGCGGCGTTCGCGACCAACGAGGTCGCGGCGGTCGACCGTATCCGCACCGAGATCAGCGAGATCAGCCAGCAGACCGGCATGGCGCTGAGCGAGTTCCGCCGCATCGTGAACATGGTGCAGAAGGCGGAGCGCGAGGCGCGCATCGCCAAGAAGGAGATGGTGGAGGCCAACCTGCGCCTCGTCATCTCGATCGCGAAGAAATACACCAACCGTGGTTTGCAGTTCCTGGATCTGATCCAGGAGGGCAACATCGGCCTGATGAAGGCGGTCGACAAGTTCGAGTATCGCCGCGGCTATAAGTTCTCCACCTATGCCACCTGGTGGATCCGCCAGGCGATCACGCGGTCGATCGCGGACCAGGCGCGCACGATCCGCATCCCGGTGCATATGATCGAGACGATCAACAAGCTGGTGCGCACCAGCCGCCAGTTCCTGCACGAGCAGGGCCGCGAGCCGACCCCGGAGGAGATGGCGGAGCGCCTCTCCATGCCGCTGGAGAAGGTGCGCAAGGTCATGAAGATCGCCAAGGAGCCGATCTCCCTCGAAACGCCGATCGGCGACGAGGAGGATTCGCACCTGGGCGATTTCATCGAGGACAAGAATGCGATCATCCCGGTCGATGCCGCGATCCAGGCGAACCTGAAGGAGACGGTCACCCGCGTCCTCGCCTCGCTCACCCCGCGCGAGGAGCGCGTGCTGCGCATGCGCTTCGGCATCGGGATGAACACCGACCACACGCTGGAGGAGGTCGGCCAGCAGTTCAGCGTGACGCGCGAGCGCATCCGCCAGATCGAGGCGAAGGCGCTGCGCAAGCTGAAACACCCCAGCCGCAGCCGCAAGATGCGCTCGTTCCTGGATCAGTAGGATGGGACGCGGGACGGCTTGAGCCATTCCGCTGTCCGGCCGAGGCGAACCGGATACCGACCCACCTCGTCATGCCGGACGTGTTCCGGCATCCACCGTGCCGCTCACTCACACGCATTCGATGGGCGGAGCGGTGGATGCCGGAACAGGGCTCTCCTGAGCTTCGTCGAAGGGTCCGGCATGACGATGGAGACTTTTGCAGAGGTTCGAACATCTCCGGGGTGACGGATCTTCCGGGGCGCCAGAGGAGGCGCTGGCGAACGTTTCACGAGAGCCGCTACCTCCGATTGTAAAAAATTCCGACATAAACCTCCCATTTACGTCGCGCTGCTAGTCCGGCTCTACGGAATGCGGCGGTCGCCTTCCGGTTCTCGCAGGCTGGCGTTCGGGAGGCGCGATGATGGCGACGATACTCGGTAACGTCGGGCTCAAACCCACGGGCGCCGCCCATACCATCCTGACGCTGGTCGCATCGGACGGCACGGCGGCCTCGCCCCACGCCGCGACGCTGGAAAGCGCGACCGCGACGCTGCGCGACCTCACCGATGCGGTACACGCGCTCGCGGTCGTCCACGGCGCCTTCCCCGGCATCGTCGATCACGCCATGGCCCGTACCACCGACGATGCGGCACGCGACTGGCTGATCGCGGCGGGCGCCGCGATGACCGCGGAGCGATCGATGCTCGTCCGGCTGGCCTCCGCGGTCGGCCCCCTGCCCTCCACCCCCAATCAGGCGGCGTCGCAGGCCGCGATCCTGGGGCAGCGCCACACGCTGGAGATGCTGGCGCAATCCGACCGCAACGGCTGCGCGACCGGCACGGCGCTCGCCTTCGTGCTCGACTGGGCCGCGGTCCGCCGCGTGCTCGACAGCTGCGCCGATCGCGTCGGCCTGCCCGCCGCCGCCGATTTCGCCGCGACGACGATCGCCGCGCACGCCTTCGTCGAGGGGATCGATGCCACCCCGCCCGTCGAACGCGCGATGGCGTTCGGCGCGCAGCAGATGCTCGCGCAGCACCGCGGTCTGTGGCACCTGCTCGCCGCCCGCGCCGCCGCCCGCGCACAGCTCTAACCGCGCTTGCACAGCGGCGACGCTTCCCGCTACACCATACCCGTTATTCGAGACGACGACGGGAAGAGGCTATGCAGCGGTTCGAGGGCACGCAGGATTATGTCGCGACCGATGACCTGAAGGTCGCGGTCAATGCCGCGGTGACGCTGCGCCGCCCGCTGCTGGTCAAGGGGGAGCCGGGCACCGGCAAGACGGTGCTCGCCTATGAGATCGCCAAGGCGGTCGGCACCGACCTGATCGAATGGAACATCAAGTCGACGACCAAGGCGCAGCAGGGGCTGTACGAATATGACGCCGTCGCGCGCCTGCGCGATGGTCAGCTGGGCGACGAGCGCGTCCACGACATCGCCAACTACATCCGCAAGGGCAAGTTGTGGGAGGCGTTCCAGCGGGAGAAGCCCGCCGTCCTGCTGATCGACGAGATCGACAAGGCCGACATCGAGTTTCCCAACGACCTGTTGCAGGAACTCGATCGGATGGAATTCCACGTCTACGAGACGAAGGAAACCGTGCGCGCGACCGAGCGCCCGATCGTCGTCATCACCTCCAACAACGAAAAGGAGCTGCCCGACGCCTTTCTGCGCCGCTGCTTCTTCCATTATATCAAATTCCCGGACCGCGAGACGATGCAGTCGATCGTCGACGTCCATTTCCCCGGCATCCAGAAGATGCTGGTGTCGAAGGCGATGGACATCTTCTACGACGTGCGCGAGGTGCCCGGTCTCAAGAAGAAGCCCTCGACAAGCGAGCTGCTCGACTGGCTCAAGCTCCTGCTGCACGAGGATATGCCATTGGAAGTGTTGCAGAACCGCGATCCGACGAAGGCGATCCCGCCGCTTCACGGTGCGCTGCTGAAGAACGAGCAGGACGTGATGCTGTTCGAGCGGCTGGCGTTCATGGCGAAGCGGCAGGCCAACAAGAACTGAGCCCACCCAAACCGGCAACGAACAACATTGTTCATCCGACGTTCACCACGCTACACGGGTTCGTGCGGCGTGAGGGTGGCGTATGATCGAAAGCGGTTCGTTGACCCCGGGTACGCGTGTCGAACGCTTCGACGTGCCCGAGCACACCGCGCTGCGGGTCGAAATGCCGGCCCCGGCGCTCCGCGATCTCGTCAGCAATTATCACATCATGGATTCGCAGCGCGAGCATCATGACGGCCGGCAGCAATGGCTGCTGCCGTCATGGCCCGCGCTGCGCTTCATCCTGGCCCCGGACCCGATCACGCTGACCGTCGGGGCGCGACGCTACGATCCCATTCCCGAGGCCGCGTTGTACGGCACCGCCAGCAGGGCGATGCAGATGACCACGCACGGCGGGGTCACCGTCGGGGTCGACCTCACCCCGCTCGGCTGGGCGCGGCTGATGAACCGGCGCGCGGATCTCTACCGCGACCGCATCGTGCCGTTGGAGACGGTGCTGCCCCCCGCATGGGTGGCGCGCACGCTCCAACGGCTGCGCGACAGCGATCAGGGCAGCGAGGTGAAGGCGATCCTGGACGACATGCTGCTCGCGATCGTCGCGCCTGCCACGCCGGACGATGCCGCGATCGTGGCGTTGCAGCGGCTGATCGCCGACGACGCCACCCGCGACCTGACCGCCGCGGCCACCGCGGTGGGGATGACCCCGGCGGCGTTGCGCCGATTGGCGACGCGCTATTTCGGCTTCCCGCCCAAGACGCTGCTGATCCGCACCCGCTTCCTGCGCTCGCTGGTGCGGATGATGCACGCGGGCGACGATGCCGATTACAGCGCGATCGCGCCGACCTATTTCGACGCCTCGCACTTCCTGCGCGACGCCGACCGCTTCCTGGGCACGACGCCGCGGCGGTTCCTGCGACAGGATCACCGCTACCTCAGCGCATTCCTGCGGGCGACGAGCGAGGTGCGCCGCGCCGCCCGCGCGGCGGACGGCCGTGCGCCCGCATCGATCCGGGCGACGGCCGCCAGCGAAGGCGGCCAAGGCCTTTCCAACATGGGTTAACCATCGTTTTACCCCCGTCGACTACGGTCGTCGCCATGTCGCGCGTCCGTCGCCTCCTCATCCTCGCTGCCTACTCGCTCATGGGCACCGCAGCAGCGGCGAGCGCCGCCCCCGCGCCATCGCTGCTCGACTATGTCGGGCAATGCGTCCCCTTCGCGCGCGAGGCCTCGGGGATCCAGATCTACGGCGATGCCTGGACGTGGTGGGAGCAGGCGGAGGGCCGCTATCCCCGCGGCCATCGCCCGCGTGTCGGTGCGGTGATCGTGTTCGCGCGCAGCGGGCAGTTGAAGCTCGGCCATGTCGCGGTCGTCAGCCGCACCGTCGAGCGCCGCGTGGTGATGCTGACACACGCCAATTGGTCGCGCCGCGACGGCGTGCGCGGCCATGCCGAGCAGGACGTCACGCTCCACGACGTCTCGCCCGCGAACGACTGGTCGCAGGTGAAGGTATGGTACGGCGACCGCGGCGGACTGGGCAGCAGCATCTATCCGGTCGAGGGGTTCATCTACGGCGACGGACATGCCGCGGCGGGGCTGAGCGGCCGCCAGCCGGACGACGTCGGTGCGCTCATCGACGCCTATGTTCCGGAGGCCGCGACCGCGGCACGGTGAACCAACCGGGTCTTCGATAGCAACTCGACACGGCCGCCCGCGCGGGGCATCATGGGTGCATGTTCCTCGCTTTCCTCGACGAGCTCCGCTCCGCCGGCATCCCGGCCAGCATGAAAGAGCACCTCCTCCTTCTCGAGGCGTTGCAAGCCGACGTGATCGACCGCTCGCCGGAGAATTTCTATTATCTCAGCCGCGCGGTGTACGTGAAGGACGAGGGGCTGCTCGACAAGTTCGATCAGGTCTTCGCCAAGGTGTTCAAGGGGCTGGAGGCCAGCTTCGGACAGTCGGGCGCGGAGATTCCCGAGGATTGGCTGAAGGCGATCGCGGAGAAATATCTCACGCCGGAGGAGATGGAGGCGATCAAGTCGCTCGGCTCCTGGGAGGAGATCATGGAGACGCTGAAGAAGCGTCTGGAGGAACAGCAGAAGCGCCATCAGGGCGGCAACAAATGGGTCGGCACCGGCGGCACCAGCCCCTACGGCAATTCAGGCTACAATCCAGAAGGCGTGCGGATCGGCGGCGAGTCCAAGGAGAAGCGCGCGATCAAGGTGTGGGACCAGCGCGAGTTCCGCAATCTGGACAGCACGCGCGAGCTGGGCACGCGCAACATCAAGATCGCGCTGCGCCGGCTGCGCAAGTTCGCGCGCGAGGGGGCGGCGGACGAACTGGACATCGACGCAACAATCGACGGCACCGCGCGGCAGGGCTGGCTCGACGTGCATATGCGCGCGGAGCGCCGCAATGCGGTCAAGCTGTTGCTGTTCCTGGACGTCGGCGGGTCAATGGATCCGTTCATCAAGCTGTGCGAGGAATTGTTTTCGGCAGCGACGACCGAGTTCAAGAACCTGGAATTCTTCTACTTCCACAATTGTCCCTATGAAGGCGTGTGGAAGGACAACAAGCGCCGCTTCCAGGAGCGCACCCCGCTGTGGGACGTGCTGCACAAATACGGTCACGACTATAAGCTGATCTTCGTCGGCGATGCGTCGATGAGCCCGTACGAGATCACGCATCCCGGCGGCTCGGTCGAGCATTTCAACGAGGAGTCGGGCGCGGTGTGGATGCATCGGCTGACCAATACCTATCCCGCCGCCGTGTGGCTGAACCCCGTCGCGAAGGCGCAATGGGGCTATTCGCAGTCGGTGAAGATCATCCGCGAGCTGATGACCGACCGCATGTACCCGCTGACGCTGGCCGGGCTGGACGATGCGATGCGCGAGCTGACGCGGAAGCGTTGACGGCGGGGCGAGTGGTTCGCCGGATCTTACTGTTCCCCGGCGAAGGCCGGGGTCCAGTTGGGATGGCCTTGCGGACCATTGCGAACGTTTCCCAGCTGGACCCCGGCCTCCGCCGGGGAACGAAGAGATGATGTTCGCGAAGGTTCCAGCCCAGGAGGGCGTGGGGATCGTGATCGCCCCTTACCGCGCCATCGCCATCGCGCGTCCGCGCCAAATCCGCACCGTCGTCGCGGGCGTCACGCCGCCCTGATGCGCGGGGCAGCGCGCGTAGCGGAAGCTCTTGTCGAGGCACAGCCAGATCTCGTCCAGCCACCCCTGCCGCGTCGTCGTGATCCGCATCATGTCGGCGCCCAGTCCGGAATTGCTGCGCGCCATCGCCTGCGCCAAGGCGCCGGCGGTTTGCGGGGTGCGCGACAGTCGCTCCATGTCGGGGAAGCGCAACGCGGCGAACAGCGCGTTCGACTTCGCGAAATAGCGCTGCGGCGTGTAGCCCGCCATGCAGGTGCCGTGCTTGGCCCATTCATGCTGCAACAGCTGCGGCGAGGGGGTCGCGCACAGGTGCTCGCGGATCACCTTGCGCGACAGGATCGGCGTGGCGCGGCAATATTGCGGCCAGTCCTTTCCCGGACCGTCGGGCCACAGGCCGTGGAGCACGAAGCCGAAGCGATTGCCGCCCCCGCACTGAATCTGCGCGCCCGGCTTGCCGGCGCGCGTGCGGCAGAATTCCGGGCTCCAGCTGATCGCGAGCGTGTAGCTGGCGATCGGCAGCCGGCGGACGGGCTGACTGGCGTTCGGGAGGTCGGCGCGCGGACGCGGTACCTGCGCGGGGATCTCGCACGACAGCGCCTGCGCCACGGCCGCCCCCGGCAATATCGCCACCCCCATCATCGCGGGAACGGCATAATGCAGGATCGATCGGACAGCGGTCACGGCCGGGCTTTCGTCGTTGGTCACTTGCCCTTCCTGCGCGTGCGGTCGCGTTGACGCAAGCACCGGGATCAAGCCGCGGCGAAATCCAGCCCGATGTCGGCGGCCGGCGCCGATTGGGTGATCCGCCCGACGCTGACATAGGTCACGCCCGTCTCCGCGATGGCGCGGATCGTCTCCAGCGTCACCCCGCCCGACGCCTCGCTGGGCACCCGTCCGGCGATCAGCGCCACCGCCTCGCGCAGGACCGCGGGGGGCATGTTGTCGAGCAGCAGGTGCGTCGCGCCGGCGTCGATCGCGGGCGCGATCTGGTCGATGCGGTCGACCTCGACGATGATGTCGCGGATCCCCGCCGCCTTCGCCAACGCCGCCGCGGGGCCGACCCCGCCCGCGACCGCGACGTGATTGTCCTTTATCATCGCGGCATCCCACAGCCCCATGCGGTGATTCCGCGCGCCGCCGGTGCGCGTGGCATATTTCTCCAGCCGCCGCAGCCCCGGGATCGTCTTCCGCGTGTCGAGCAACGTCGCCCCGGTGCCGTCGATCCGGTCGACATAGGTGCGCGTCAGCGTCGCGATCCCCGACAGATGCTGAACCGTGTTGAGCGCGGATCGCTCAGCGGTCAGCAGCGCGCGCGCATTGCCGGTGACGCGCATCAGGTCGCTGCCCGGCGCGACGCGGTCGCCGTCCGCCGCGATCGGCTCGATCAACGCATCGGGATCGAGCGCGCGGAAGAAAGCGGCGGCGATCTCCAGCCCGCACACCGTGATCGCGTCGCGGCTGTCCATCACCGCGGTGAAACGCGCGGTCGCCGGGATGACCGCGGCGGAGGTGACGTCGCCACCCTCCCCCAGATCCTCCGCCAGCGTCGCCGCGACGAAGGCGTCGAGATCGAACCCGTCGAGCCGGAACGTCATGGCAGCATCTCCTCCGCGTCGACGCCCCACAGGCGGTCGGTCTGGACGAAGCCCGCCTGCCCGCGCACATCGAAATGGCACCAGCCGTTGGCGCATTGGCTCACCTTGCCCACGACGCCCGGCTGCGCGCGAAAGGCGATCCGCGGGCCGCCCGGGCGATCGCGCATGTCCGCCGGCTCGGTCCCCTGGATGATCGCGGTGCGGGTGTTGCTGACCATATTGCCCAGCATCCACCCCTGTGTCCCGCTGGGATCCTCGATCTTGCGCCACTCCTTGAACGTGTCGACCACCCGCACCGGCAGCCCGGCGCGAACGTAGAGCCAGCTGGCGGGGAAGGTGCGCCCGGGGCCGGTGCGCATGCGCGCGCGCGCCGGCGCCAGCGAGGCGTAATAGGGCGGCTTGCGCTCCTCCGGCGCGGCCTCCGCGGGCAGCGGCGCGACCACCGCCGCCATCATCGCCCAGACCGCCACCCGCCGCATCGCCTTCGTCCTCCCGGTATCAGGATCGTCCTGTAGCGTCGGGATCGCCACGGCATCAACCGTTGACGCGCCCCCTCCCCTGCGCCAATCCGCTGGGCATGGCCGATACGCGACGCTCCGCCCGCCCCAAGGTGATCGTGACGCGCGAGCTTCCGGACGTCGTGATGCGGCGGCTGGAGGAATTGTTCGATACGCAAGCGCGCCACGACGACCGCGCGATGACCCGCGACGAGCTGGCCGCCGCCATGGCCGATTGCGATGTGCTGATCCCCGCCGTCACCGACACGATCGATGCGGGGCTGATCGACGGCGCGGGCCAGCGGCTTCGGCTGATCGCCAATTTCGGCGCGGGCGTGAACCATATCGACCTGAAGGCGGCGCGCGCGCGCGGCATCATCGTCACCAACACCCCCGGCGTCCTGACCGAGGATACCGCCGACATGACGATGGCGCTGATCCTGTCGGTGCCGCGCCGGCTGGCGGAGGGCGAGAAGCTGGTCCGCTCGGGCGAGTGGAAGGGGTGGAGCCCCGGCGGGATGCTGGGTTACCGCATCGGCGGCAAGGCGCTGGGCATCGTCGGCATGGGGCGCATCGGCCAAGCGGTGGCGCGGCGCGCGCGCGCGTTCGGGCTGTCGATCCATTATCACAACCGTCACCGGCTGCCCAAGGTCGTGGAGGCGGAGTTCGGCGCGCAATGGCACCCGAACCTGGACGAGATGCTGGCCGCGATCGACATCCTGACGATCCACACCCCGCTCAATGCCGACAGCCGCGACCTGCTCGACGCGCGGCGCATCGCGCTGCTGCGCGATCACGTCTTCGTCATCAACGCCAGCCGCGGCGGCATCCTGGACGAGGATGCGCTGGTGACCGCGCTGGAACAGGGGCGGCTCGCCGGCGCCGGGCTGGACGTATGGCGGCACGAGCCGGAGATCGATCCCCGCCTGCTGGCGCTGCCCAATGTCGTGATGACCCCGCACATGGGCTCCGCCACGTACGAGGGCCGGGTCGCGTCGGGCGAGCGGGTCATCGCCAACATCCGGATGTGGGCCGACGGGCACCGCCCGCCCGATCAGGTGCTGGAAGGCTGGGCCTGAAGCGTCACGCGCCGCGCGCGCGTCCCCTGACGCGATCCGCCGCAGACAGGATCAGCGCCGCGATCATCCGCCCGCTGTAACGCAGGCACAGATCCTGATGGATCGCCGCCGCTTCGCCGCGGGCGCGGATCGCGCGCACCGCTTCCTCGCGCGCGCGCCGGGCGTGATAGTCGGCTTCGTGGTCGTGCAGCATCGCAAAGGCCTCCTGATGGACACCCTCCGGATGACGGCCGCGCCGCACGGATCGATGTCGCGCGCGTTGCAGCATCGACACGTTTGTCACGGCACCATGCGCGGGCGACGCGCCGGAACCGCGCGCAAATGACGGATATAGCGTGACGAAACATGTCCCGCCGGAACCCGTCATGTTGCGCTGCATTCACCATGCAGCCATCCAATAGAGGAACCGTCCCATGAAGAAGATCGCCTTGTCCGCCCTGCTCGTCGCTTCCGCGGTATCGATGTCGGCCTGTTCCACGCTGCGAGGGGCGGCGATCGGCGGGGCGGGCGGCGCCGGCGTCGCGGCGGCGACCGGCGGCAGCATCGAGAAGGGCGCGGCAGTCGGCGGCGTCGGCGGTGCGGTGGTCGGCACCGTCGTCGACTGAGGCCGCCTCAGCCGTTTGCGAAGGGCCGCGTTGCACCCAGCAGCGCGGCCCTTTGCATATCCTTTGGCCGCCCGAACAGCCGCAGGATCGCGATCAGTTCGGCGCGATCGGGTACGGGCGAGCCATCCCGAACAACGCGTGTCCGCGGTAGGAGCGGACGCCATCCATCGTCGGCTCGGATGTGCAGCCCCGCCATGATCTCGATCGGCAGCGCGGCTCCGCCCAGCCGTGCGAACGGAGTCGAGCGAAAGCGAGCGTCGGGCGCGCCGATGACCACTTCGCCGTGCCACGCCGCGACCACCGCCGCCCCGTCCGCGGCGCTGGTCAGCACATCGACATCGGCCACCGGCGTCTCCACGCCATACAGCCGCACCGCCGCGCTGCCGATGATCCACCACGGATCGCGCGCCGACGCCATCGCAACCGCGACGGCGCGCAGCGCATCGTCCAGCATCAGTCGCCGGTCAGGATGCGATCGACCAGCTGCTTCACGCTGGGCACGAAGCCGTTGGAATAGAACGGATCGCGCTTGAAATTGTACGCGGCATGGCCGGCGAACATCAGGTTGCGGTCGGTATCCCCGCCGTGCGCGATATCCTGCAGCGTCTTCTGGATGCAGAAGCTGCGCGGATCGGCCAGGCGCCCGGTCGAGTTCGTCTCGGTATCGGCCCAGCTGGAGAACAGGCACTGGCTGAGGCAGCCCATGCAGTCCGCCTGATCCTTGCGGATTTCCGCCTTCTCGCCCGGCGACACGAAGACGAGCGTGTTGTCCGGAGTCTTCAGCGCGTCGGTAAAGCCCTCGCCGAACCACTGGCGCGCGCGCAGCAGGTCGTTGCGCGTCACCCAGAAGTTCTTGCCCTTCACCCCCACGTCGAGCTGGAAGACATGGTCCCCGGCCTCCTGCGTGGAAAAGGCGATCTGCCGGTCGGAGCGCGCCTCCAGCTGGCGCAGGAAGGGATTGCGCACCGCCGAGGAATAGAAGCCGGTCGGCGAGAAGCGGTGGAGCGACACCTCCCCCTCCTCGATCTCCGTCAGCTTCGCCTTCCACCCGTCGGGAATCGGGCTTTCCTTCGTCAGCAGCGGGCGCGTGCCATACTGGAACGCGATCTGCCCCAGCTCGGGATTGTCGATCCAGTCGTTCCAGTCGCGCAGATACCAGACGCCGCCCGCCATGATGATCGGCGTGCTGTCGGGGATGCCGCCGTCGCGCATCGTCTCGCGCAGCACCTTGACGCGGGGATAGGGATCCTCCGGCTTCAGCGGGTCTTCCGCGTTCGACAGGCCGTTGTGCCCGCCGGCCAGCCACGGGTCCTCATAGACGACCGCGCCCAGCAGATCCGCGACCTTCGAATAGGCGCGTTTCCACAACGCACGGAACGCGCGGCCGGAGCTGACGATCGGCAGATAGTTGACGTTGTGCGCAGCGGCGATCTCGGACAGCTTGTAGGGCATGCCCGCGCCGCAGGTGACGCCCGCGACCAGCCCGCGGGTCCGCTCCAGCACGCCCTCCAGCACGCGCTGCGCGCCGCCCATCTCCCACAGCACGTTGATGTTGATCGCCCCCTTGCCGCCGGCGATGTCCCAGGCGCGCTGCACCTGCTGGACCGCGCCGTCGATGGCATAGGCGATGAGTTCCTCGTGCCGCTCGCGCCGGGTCAGCGCGCGGTACACCTGCGGAATGATCCGCCCCTCGGGATCGTAGCTGTCGGCGTTGACGGCCGAGACGGTCCCGATCCCGCCGGCCGCCGCCCATGCCCCCGCCGACGCATGATTGGTGGCAGCGACACCCTTGCCACCTTCCACCAGCGGCCAGACTTCGCGGCCCGCATAGACGATCGGCTTCAGCCCCTTGAACACGCGCTTTCCCGTTTGCTGACGAATGACGAAGCGCCCGTATAAACCAAACCGGCCGGGACGCGACAAAATAGCGACCGGCGTCAGCGGGGGCTCAGGCAACCGGGACGGCCGAGTACGTCGGCGTAGAGCGCGGCATAGCGTTCGATCATCACGCCCTCGTCATGCTCGGCACGCGCCTTCGCCTGATTGGCGGCCCCGATCGCGCGGCGCCCGTCCGGATTGTCGGCCAGCGCCTGGATCATGTCGCGCAGGCGCACCTCGCCGTGATGCTCGGTGATGAAGGGGCGGTTGGCGGCCGACACCATGTCGGCGACGTCGCCTACGGGCGGGCTGACGACCGGCAGCCCCGCCGCCATGCCCTCCAGTACGCTGATCGGCGCCTGCTCCGATCGCGACGACAGTGCCAGCACGTCGAACAGCCCCATGTAGCGGTACGGCCGGTCGACGAAGCCGGGCAGCACGACGCGGTCGTCGATCCCCATCGCCATCGCGGCCTGTTCGATGGCAGCCCGCTCCGGCCCCTCCCCCACGATCACCAGCCGGAACCGCCCCGACAGCCCCCCCGCCGCGCGCACCAGCGCCGGGAGATCCTTGACCGCGCGCAGCCCCGCGACGCTGCCGATCACCAGTTCGCGCTCGTTGCGGACGAAGCCGGGGATCGCCCTCGGATCGGGCCGCTCGGCATAGAGCGCGGTCGCGATACCGTTGCCGATGCGATGGACGCGCGCGCGGGGCTGCTTCCACGTCTCCAGCGCGATCTGCTCCAGCGCCTTGCTGGGCACCACCAGCGCCGCCGCGGCGCCCAGCGCCAGCCGGCGGTAGAGGTTGCGCTCGCGCTTCAGCCCGCCGGCCTCGTCCTCGTTGAAGCCGTCCTCGTGGTGGACGACCGGGGGCGTGCCGCGCGCGAAGACGCGTTTCGCCATCACGCCGTCGATCGCGCCCCAGTTATAGGTAAGCACGAGGTCGAAGCGCCGCATGTAGCGCGCGATCGCCTCGTAGCGTCCGACCGAGGGCTTGCCGGTCAGCGGCGGCGCATCCTGCGCGATCTCGTAGCGGACGCGCTTGTCGATGCGCACCCGCGCGCCGAGCCGATCGGGCATTGCGGAGACGATCGTGTGCCGCGCGCGATCGCCGAAAGCATTCATCAGCCGGACCGCGCGTGCCTCCTTCCCGCCCAGGTCGAAGGTGGAATGAAGATGCAGGATCGAGAGCGGTTGCGACATGCCCGCCCCTTACGCGCTGTCGCAGCCGGATGCACCTCCGCTACAACACGAAGGGGCGGACCGTCGCCAGTCCGCCCCCACGTCGCGTCAATCGAGGATGTGACGATTACTTCTCGCCATTGTCCTTCACGCCGACGGTCGGCACGTCGACCTCGGTCTTCTTGGTGCCGACGACGACTTCCTTGCTGTCCAGATCGACCTTGGGCAACTCACCGCCCTTGGCGGATACGTCGACCTTCGGTAGCGAGCCTTCCTTGACGTCGGCGCTCCAGAAGCCGGTGGCGAACAGGATGACAGCGATCAGGAGCGCGATGCCCACGATGATGGCGATCGTACGCCCCGCGCCGCCGCGGCGCACGGCAACCCGCTCGTCCGTGGTCCGATAGTCCGCCATGTTACTCTCCCGTTACATATCGTTGCGGACCCCGAACCATCTGCGCCAAGCATTTGTTCCGCCGGTGGAAACGGCGCGGTGTCTTACATCGACACGGGAGGGGGCACGTTCCCGCTCAGGGCTCCACCGGCCCGACGACCATGCCCGGGTCGATCCAGCCGAACTCGTAATTGGCGATGAACAGAGCGAACAGGGTCGTTGCGACGATCGTGGTGCGGATCACGACCTTCTTCAGCGAGAATTCGTGCGGCGCGCTTTCCGCGGTGCCGGGGATGTGCTCCACCCCCGCCTCCGCGGAGGTGCGCACGCCCCATGGCAGGACGAGGAAGACCGAAAACGCCCAGAACAGGACGTAGATCGCCAGCATCGACGTCCAGCGCATCGCGTCAGACCTGTACGATCACGACGTCGATGATCGGCTTCTTGCCGGTCCAGCGCGTCGCCACCTTGCGCACCGCGAGGCGCACGTCCTCGCGCAGCCGCTCGCGGTCGCGCGGACGGCCCTGCATCGCGTCCTTGGCGGCCTCGACCGCATCCTCCAGGAACGGCTCGCGCTCCTCCTCGACCGGGATGCCCTGGAAGCGGATCTCGGGCACGCCGCCGGCGCGACCGTTGCGGTCGACCGCGATCCCGACCGAGATCTGGCCGTTGACCGCGATGCGGCGGCGGTCGTTGATCGTGCCGCCGTCGGACGGCAGGATCACGTCGCCGTCCAGCACCAGCCGCCCGACCGGCGCGTTGCCGATCTTCTCGGGCTTTCCCGGTGCCAGCCGCACGATATCGCCGTTGGTCTGGACGAAGGCGTCGCGGATGCCCTGCGTCTGACCGTAGCGTGCGTGTTCCATCAGGTGGCGCATCTCGCCGTGCACCGGCAGCAGCACGCGCGGTCGCAGCCAGCCGTACATCTTCGCCAGTTCGGGGCGACCCGGATGGCCGGAGACGTGGACGTGCGCCTGCTTCTCGGTCACCATTTCCACGCCCTTGGCGGCGAGCTGATTCTGGATGCGGCCGATCGCGACCTCGTTGCCGGGGATCTGCTTCGACGAGAAGATCACCATGTCGCCCATGTCGAGCTTGATCGGGTGCGAGCCGGCGGCGATCCGCGCCAGCGCGGCGCGCTCCTCACCCTGTCCGCCGGTCGCGACCACCAGCACCTTGTTGCGCGGCATCCGCATCGCGGAGTCCATGTCGATCGTGTCGGGGAAATCCTTCAGATACCCCGTCTGGCGCGCCACCTTGATGATCCGGTCGAGCGAGCGGCCGGTGACGCACAACTTGCGCCCGGTCTCCTGCGCCACCTTACCGAGCGTGGACAGCCGTGCCGCGTTGGATGCGAAGGTGGTGACGACCACGCGCCCGCGCGCACGCCCCACGCTCTCCATCAACCCGTCGCGCACGCTCGCCTCGCTGGGCGAGGCGTCGTTGTTGAACACGTTGGTGGAATCGCACACCAGCACGTCGACGCCCTGGTCGCCGATCGCGGTCAATTCCGCGGGCGAGGCGGGCTTGCCGATCACCGGCGTGGGATCGAGCTTCCAGTCGCCGGTGTGGAAGACCTTGCCGGCCTTCGTTTCGATCAGCAGCGCATTAGCTTCGGGGATGGAGTGCGACAGCGGCACGACCTCGACCTTGAACGGGCCGACGTCGAACGACTTGCGCGCATGGACCAGCCGGATCTTGACGCGATCCTCGATCCGCTCCTCCTCCAGCTTGCCGCGTACCAGCCCGGCGGTGAAGGGCGTGGCATAGATCGGCACGCCCAAGTCTTCGGCCAGATATGGCAGCGCGCCGATATGATCCTCGTGCCCGTGGGTCAGCACGATGCCGACCAGATCGCCCAGACGCTCCTCGATGAAGCGCAAATCGGGCAGGATCACGTCGATCCCGGGATAATGGCCATCGGCGAAGGTGACGCCGCAGTCGATCATCAGCCACTTGCCGGCATGGCCGTACAAGGTGACATTCATGCCGATTTCGCCCGACCCGCCGAGCGCGCAGAAAAGGAGTTCGTTCTTTTGTGGAGTGGTCATTTACGTCCTTCGTCCGTCGTCGCCGCGAGATCGTGAAATCTCCAGCCGCGAGACGTCATGTGGTGAATTGCCCGGAAAAAGGCGCCGGGCGGCGCAAATTCATGATGCTATATGGGCGCGTTCCCACATGATCGCCAGCCCCTGGATCGTCAGGTCGGGCTCGATCGCGTCGAACACGTCGGTATGCTGCTCGAACAGGGTCGCGAGACCGCCTGTCGCGACGACCTTCACCGGGCGGCCGATCTCGCGCTTCATGCGCGCGACCAGGCCCTCGATCATCGCGATATAGCCCCAATAGACGCCGATATTCATCTGATCGACGGTGTTCCGCCCGATCACGCTCATGTTGCCGCGCGGCGCCTCGATCGCGATGCGGGGCAGCTTGGCGGCGGCATTGACCAGCGCGTCGAGCGACAGGTTGATGCCCGGCGCGATGATCCCGCCCTTGTACGCGCCCTTGAAGTCGGAGTGATCGACCGTGGTCGCGGTGCCGAAGTCGATGACGATCAGGTCGCCGGGATGGAGCGCGTGCGCCGCGATCGTGTTGACCGCGCGGTCAGCGCCCAGATTCTGCGGTTCGTCGACGTCGAGCGCCAGCCCCCATTCGACCGGCTTGCGTCCCGCGACCAGCGCGTCGGTCCTGAAATATTTGGACGCCAGCACCTCCAGATTGTGGAGCGCACGCGGCACCACGGTGGAGACGATCACCGCCTCGACATCGTCGCGGCTGAAGCCCTCCAGCGCGAGCAGCTGGCTGAGCCACACCGCATATTCGTCAGCGGTGCGGCGCGGGTCGGTGGCGATGCGCCAGCGCGCCTTGATCTCGCGCGTCCCGGCCTCGACCAGCGCGAAGACCAGGTTGGTGTTGCCGGCATCCACCGCAAGCAGCATGGCCTATCCTCTCATCCGACCAGAAACACGTCGCCGGCGTGAATGACACGCGCCGCGCCGTCCGCCAAGCGGAGCACCAGCGCGCCGTCCGCGTCCAGCGTCTCGAACGTGCCGGGCACCTCCTCGCCATCGGGCAGGCGCGCCACCAGCGGCGTGCCGGGCGCATGGGCGCGCTCGCGCCAGCGCTGGGTGACGGGGGCGAGCCCCTGCGTGCGCCACAAAGTCAGCCAGGCGCCGAACTGCGCAGCCAACGAGTCGAGGAAGGCCGCCGCGTCCAGCGTCGCGCCTTCCGCATGGAGGCTGGTGGTGGCGCGGTCGGCGAGGTCGGGATGATGGGCGATGTTGACGCCGATGCCGATAACAACCCATTCGCCGCTGCGCTCGAGCAGGATGCCGGACAGCTTGGCGCCTGCCATCAGCAGGTCGTTGGGCCATTTGAGCGCGAGCCGGCGCGCGCGATCCGCGGGGACGGCGAGGCGCACCGCCTCGTCCAGCGCCACCGCGGCGACCAGCGCCAGCGTGGGGGGCGGAGGATCGGAGGGCGCCAGTCGCACCAGCGTGCTGGCGAACAGATTGCCCTCGGGCGAGTCCCACGCCCTGCCCTGCCGCCCGCGACCCGCGGTCTGCCGCCGCGCCCGCAGCCACAGCCCGTCCTCGCCCGCGCCGTCGCGGGCCAGCGTCACCAGATCGGCGTTGGTCGAGCCTGTGGCCTCGACCGTGACGATGCGGGTCAGCGCGCGTCCCTCAGAACAGGCTGCGCGCGGCGGCCAGCGTCCAGCCCGACAGCAGCGGGATCGCCAGATAGCCGAGCGGCGAGACGATCACCGCCGCGACCGCGATCAGCCCCCCCTCCAGCGCATCGCCCTCGCCATAGGCCGCAGCCGGCTCGTCGAAGTACATCGTCTTGACGACGCGCAGATAATAATAGGCGCCGATCACGCTCATCGCGATGCCGACCACCGCCAGCGGGAACAGCCCCGCCTCGACCGCGGCGTAGAAGACCGCGAACTTGGCGTAGAAGCCGAACAGCGGCGGGATGCCGGCGAGCGAGAACATGAACATCGCCATCGCCGCGGCCAGCCCGGGCCGCGTGCGCGACAAGCCAGCGAGGCTCGCGATCGTCTCGACCGGCTGGCCCTCGGCGTCGCGCATCTGGAGCACGACCAGGAAGCTGCCCAGCGTCATCGCGATATAGATCGTCAGATAGGTCATCACCGACGCAACGCCCGCCTCGGTCCCCGCGGCGAGGCCGATCAGCGCGAAGCCGATGTTGTTGATCGACGAATAGGCGAGCAGCCGCTTGATGTTCTGCTGCCCGATCGCGGCGACCGCACCCAGCAGGATTGAGGCGAGCGCGGCGAAGATGACGATCTGGCGCCACTGCGCCTCCGCCGGCCCCATCGCCTCGACCGCGACGCGCACACCCAGCGCCATGGCGGCGACCTTGGGCGCGGAGGCGAAGAACGCCGTGACCGGGGTCGGCGCGCCTTCGTACACATCGGGCGTCCACATGTGGAACGGCACCGCCGACATCTTGAACGCCAGCCCCGCGAAGACGAACACCAGCCCGAACAGCAGCCCGATCGACTTGCCGTTGCCAGTCAGCGGTGCCGCGGCATAGGCGCCCGCGATCTCGTCGAACAGCGTCGAGCCGGTGAAGCCGTAGACCAGGCTGATGCCGTAGAGCAGGATGCCCGAGGCCAGCGCGCCGAGAACGAAATACTTGAGGCCGGCCTCCGCCGAGCGCGTGTCCTGCCGCATGAAGCTGGCCAGCACGTAGGCGGCGAGGCTCTGCAGCTCGAGCCCGACGTACAGCGTCAGCAGGTCGGCCGCGGACACCATGATCCCCATGCCGCACGCGGACAGCAGGATCAGCACCGGATATTCGGGGCGCAGATTGTCGCCCGCGGTACGCCGGAAGAAGTCGGGCGCCATCACCACCGCGACCGCGGCGGCAATGTAGATCAGCACCTTGGCAAAGGCGGCGAAGGCATCCGCGCGGTATAGCCCGTCGAACGCCGCGCCGCCCGACGACGCCGGCCCGATCAGCGCGACGCACGCCCCCGCCAGCACCGCGACCGCGGCCCAGGACACCGCACGCGTCGCGGCCGGGCCGCCCCAGGCGGACACCAGCATCAGCGCGATCGCGCCCAGCCCCAGCACCAGCTCGGGCAGCGTCATCGCAAGATTGGCGGCGTAGCTCATCAGTGTGCGCTCCCATGCGCAGGCGTTTCGGCATCGGCGGTGGAGATGACGCCCGTGCCCTTCGTCGGCCTGGAGTCACCGGCAGGCTTGGCGCGGTCGATGCGCGCCAGCAGGATCTGCGTATCCTTGCGCATCGGCGCCAGGAAGCTCTCCGGATACACGCCCATCCACAGCACCGCCGCCGCGATCGGCGCCAGCAGCCATAGCTCGCGCGAGCTGAGGTCCGGCATCGAGCGCACCTCGTCCGACGTGATCTCGCCGAAGACGACGCGGCGATAGAGGTACAGCATGTACGCCGCGCCCAGGATGATGCCCGTCGTGCACAGCAGCGCGATCGTGGTCGAGACCTGGTACGTCCCCATCAGGCTCAGGATCTCGCCGACGAAGTTGCTGGTGCCCGGCAGCCCGATCGAGGCCATGGTGAACAGCAGGAACAGCAGCGCATAGCGCGGCATGTTGATCGCAAGGCCGCCATAACGGCTGATCTCACGGGTGTGGAGCCGGTCGTAGATGACGCCGACGCACAGGAACAGCGCGCCCGATACCAGGCCGTGGCCCAGCATCACCATCATCGCACCCTCGATCCCCTGCGCATTGAACGCGAACAGGCCGATCGTCACGATCGCCATGTGCGCGACCGAGGAATAAGCGATCAGCTTCTTCATGTCCGACTGCACCAGCGCGACGAGGCTGGTGTAGATCACCGCCACCGCCGACAGACCGAAGACCAGCCACACGAGGCTCGCCGACGCTTCCGGGAACATCGGCAGGCTGAACCGCAGGAAGCCGTAGCCGCCGAGCTTCAGCAGCACGCCCGCCAGGATCACCGACCCCGCGGTCGGCGCCTGCACGTGCGCGTCCGGCAGCCAGGTGTGTACCGGCCACATCGGCATCTTCACCGCGAACGACGCGAAGAAGGCGAGCCACAGCCACGTCTGCACCTGCGGCGGGAAATCGTAGTTCAGCAGCACCGGGATGCTGGTCGTCCCCGCGGTGATGCTCATGTAGAGCATCGCAACGAACATCAGCAACGAGCCGAGCAGCGTGTACAGGAAGAACTTGTACGACGCATAGATGCGGTTCGCGCCCCCCCAGATACCGATGATGAGGAACATCGGGATCAGGCCGGCTTCGAAGAAGATGTAGAACAGGAACAGGTCCTGCGCCGCGAAGGTGCCGATCATCAGCACCTCGGTAAGCAGGAACGCTGCCATATATTCCGGCACGCGCTTCTCGATCGCCTGCCAGCTGGCGCCGATGCAGATCGGCATCAGGAACACGCTGAGCGCGATCAGCAGCAAAGCATAGCCGTCGATGCCCAACGCCCAGGCGAAGCGGCCGAAGACCGGGGCATATTCGACAAACTGCCACTGCGCGCCGCCGACGTCGAACGACAGCCACAGCACGACGCCGAGCGCCAGATCGGCCAGCGTCGCGGCGAGCGCGGTCATGCGCGCGGCCTGGGGAGAGAGGAAGAGGCAGACGACCGCGGCCACGGCCGGGATCGCGAGCATCAGCGACAGGATCGGGAACGACACGTTACTGACCCCCTCAGCCCGCGATCGCCCAGGTGATCGCGGCGGTAAGCCCGATCAGCATGACGAAGGCATAGGTATATACATATCCGGTTTGCAGGCGCGCGGTGACGCGGCTGCCCATCTGCACCACCCAGGCCGATCCGTTCGGCCCGAAGCGGTCGATCGTCCCCTCGTCACCACGATGCCACAACAGGCGGCCGATCGCGAAGGCGGGGCGGACGAACAGGAAGTGATACAGTTCGTCGAAATACCATTTCCGCAGCAGGAACTGGTAGATCGGCTGGAAGGTATCGACGAACTTCGCCGGGAAGGACGGCGACTTGAGGTACGCGGCCCAGGCGATCAGCAGCCCGGTCAGCATCACGATCGTCGCGGCCAGCTTCACCAGCAGCGGTACGCCATGCATTTCATGCATCAGATGCCCGTTGAAGAATAGCGCACCCTTCCAGAACTCGCCCGCCGTCTCCGGCTCGATGAACCAGCCGTGGAAGACGAAGCCCGCGGCGACCGCGCCGATCGACAGCACAATCAGCGGGATCAGCATCGGCAACGGGCTCTCGTGCGGGTGATAGCCGCCGGTCCCGGTCGGGATTTCGTTGAAGCCGCGCGTCTCGACGTGCGGCGTATGGCCCGCGTCTTCCTCGGCGGCCTCGCCATGATGCGCCTCGGCCGCATGGTCGTGCGCGTGATCGTCGTGATGCGCATGGTCATGGCCATGGGCATCGTGAAGCGCGTGCTGGATATGCTCCGACGCGGCCCAGCGCGGCGTGCCCCAGAAGGTAAGGAACATCAGACGCCACGAATAAAAGCTGGTCAGCAGCGCGGCGAACACGCCCACCATCGACGCGACCGGCGATCCGGCGGCCCAGGCCACCTCGATGATCGCGTCCTTCGAGTGATAGCCCGCGAACCCGCCGATGCCGTAGATGCCGACGCCGGTGATCGCGAGCGTCCCCAGCAGCATCGCCCAGAAGGTGACCGGGATCGCCTTCCGCAGGCCGCCGTAGAAGCGCATGTCCTGCTCGTGGTGCATCGCGTGGATCACCGAGCCCGCGCCCAGGAACAGCAGCGCCTTGAAGAAGGCGTGCGTAAACAGGTGGAACATCGCCGCGCCATACGCACCGACACCCGCCGCGAAGAACATGTAGCCCAGCTGCGAACAGGTCGAATAGGCGATCACGCGTTTGATGTCGGTTTGCGTCGTGCCGACGGTCGCGGCGAACAGGCAGGTCGCGGCGCCGATGAAGGTGATGAACCCCATCGCGGTCGGCGACGTCTGGAACATCGGCGACAGGCGGCACACCATGAAGACGCCCGCGGTCACCATCGTAGCGGCGTGGATCAGCGCCGACACCGGGGTGGGCCCCTCCATCGCGTCGGGAAGCCAGGTGTGGAGGCCCAGCTGCGCCGACTTGCCCATCGCGCCGACGAACAGCAGCAGGCAGATGACCGTCATCGTGTCGGCACGGAACCACAGGAACCCGATCGTCGAGCCGGCCATCGACGGCGCCGCGGCCAGGATCGCGGGGATCGAGACGGTGTCGAAGACCAGATACGTCGCGAAGATGCCGAGCATGAAGCCCAGGTCGCCGACGCGGTTGACGACGAACGCCTTGATCGCGGCGGCATTGGCGCTGGGCTTGCGGAACCAGAACCCGATCAGCAGGTAGCTGGCGAGGCCGACGCCTTCCCAGCCGAAGAACATCTGGATCAGATTGTCCGCGGTCACCAGCATCAGCATCGCGAAGGTGAACAGCGACAGATAGGCGAAGAAGCGCGGCTGGTCCGGGTCCTCGCTCATATAGCCCCAGCTATAGAGGTGGACGAGCGCCGAGACGCTGGTGATGACCACCAGCATGACCGCGGTCAGCGCATCGACCCGCAACGCCCAGGACACGTCGAACGTGCCCGAGGTGATGAAGTGGAGCACCGGCACGACGGTCGCGGTGCTGGTCTCCATCAGATAGCCGATGAACACCGGCCACGACAAAGCGCACGAGACGAACAGCGCGCCCGTGGTGATCGCCTTGGGCAGCGTCGCGCCGAACGACTTGTTGGCGAAGCCCGCGACGACCGCCGCGACCAGCGGCAGGAAGACGATGAAGAGGATCGGGTGCACGGAGATCTTACCCCTTCATCCGGCTGGGATCGTCGACCGAGATGGAGCCGCGGCCGCGGAAGAAGATGACGATGATGGCGAGACCGATCGCGGACTCGCCCGCGGCGACCGTCAGCACGAACATCGCGAACACCTGCCCCACCAAGTCCTGCAACGCCGCCGAGAAGGCGACGAGGTTGATGTTCACCGCAAGCAGGATCAGCTCGATCGCCATCAGGATGACGATGATGTTCTTGCGGTTCAGGAAGATGCCCAGCACCCCCATCGTGAACAGCAGTGCCGCCACGACGAGATAGTGGAGCAGGCCCACGCCACCACTCACAGCTGCACCCCCTGCCCCACGTCGGGCTTCATGTTGCGCGTCGCATCCTGCGGACGCCGCGCGATCTGGCGCGCAATATTCTGGTAGCGCGCGCCCGACCGCTCGCGGTGGGTCAGCACGATCGCGCCGATCATCGCGACCAGCAGCACCAGCCCCGCGCCTTCGAAGATGAAGAGGTAGCGCGAATAGAGCAGGTTGCCGATCTGGACGATGTTGGGGACCGTCGCATCCGCCGGCGCCGCGCGCCGCGCCAGTTCGATCCCGCCCGCGCTCCATGCGAAGACACCGATCAGAATTTCCGCCACCAGCGCAACCGCCAGCACCAGCCCGATCCCGAAGTAGCGGACGAACCCGGCGCGCAGCTCCGCGAAGTCGATGTCGAGCATCATGACCACGAACAGGAACAGCACGGCGACCGCGCCGACATAGACGATGACGAGCAGCATCGCGATGAACTCCGCGCCCACCAGCACCATCAGCCCTGCGGCATTGAAGAACGCCAGGATCAGCCACAGCACCGAGTGTACCGGGTTGCGCGACGCGATCGTCATCGCACCCGACACCAGCACCACGGCGGAGAAGATGTAAAAGGCGATGGCCTGGATCACCGCATACCTCCGCTCGCCGCGGGCACCGCCGCGGCGTCAAGCAATGTGCGCGCACCCGCGGGGCGCGATACCCCGGCCGCAGCCGGGATGACGAACGTCAGAATCATGTCGGCCCCCGAGGTCACGCGCCGGTTACCGGTACGGCGCATCGGCGGCAAGGTTCGCCGCGATCGCGCGCTCCCAGCGGTCGCCGTTGTCGAGCAGCTTGGCCTTGTCGTAGATCAGCTCCTCGCGCGTCTCGGTCGCGAAATCCAGGTTCGGCCCCTCGACGATCGCATCCACCGGGCATGCCTCCTGGCACAGCCCGCAATAGATGCACTTCGTCATGTCGATGTCGTAGCGCGTGGTGCGGCGGCTGCCGTCGTCGCGCGGCTCCGCCTCGATCGTGATCGCCAGCGCCGGACACACCGCCTCGCACAGCTTGCACGCGATGCAGCGCTCCTCGCCATTGGGATAGCGGCGCAGCGCATGCTCGCCGCGGAAGCGCGGGGACAGCGGGTTCTTCTCGAACGGATAGTTAATCGTCGCCTTGGGCTTGAAGAAATACTTCAGCGTCAGCGCGTGCGCCTTCACGAACTCCCAGAGCGTGAACGCCTTGATCGTGGATGCGATACCCATCTTACACTCCCACGCGCATCAACATGAGCACGCCCGACACCAGGAAGACCCAGAACAGCGACAGCGGCAGGAACACCTTCCACCCCAGCCGCATCAGCTGGTCGTAGCGGTAGCGCGGCACCGTCGCCTTGATCCACGAGAACACGAAGAAGAAGAACAGGATCTTCGCGAACAGCCAGATGATGCCCGGCACGACATACAGCGGCGCCCAGTCGAACGGCGGCAGGTAGCCGCCCCAGAACAGCGTCGCGTTGAGCGCGCACATCAGCAGGACATTGGCATACTCGCCCAGCCAGTAGAGCGCGAACGCCATCGACGAATATTCGGTCTGATAGCCCGCGACCAGCTCGCTCTCCGCCTCGGTCAGGTCGAACGGCGCGCGCTGCGTCTCCGCCAACGCCGAGATCAGGAACACGACCGCCATCGGGAACAGCAGCGGATTGAACCCGAAGCCGTTGACGAAGCCGTACAATCCCTTCTGCGCCTCGACGATCGCGGTCAGGTTGAACGACCCCGCCCACATCACCACCGAGATGATGACGAAGCCGATCGCGACCTCGTAGCTGACCATCTGCGCCGCGGCGCGGATCGCGGAGAAGAACGGGTATTTGGAGTTCGACGCCCAGCCCGCCAGGATGATCCCGTAGACGCCCAGCGACGAGGCGGCGAGGACATAGAGCAGCCCGACGTTGATGTCCGCCAGCACCACGCCGACCTGGAACGGCACCACCGCCCAGACGATCAGCGCGACCGTGAAGGTAATGATCGGCGCGAGCAGAAACAGCACCTTGTTCGACGCCGCGGGGACGATCGTCTCCTGCAGGAAGACCTTCAGCCCGTCCGCGAACGACTGGAGCAGGCCGAACGGACCGACCACATTGGGGCCGCGGCGCAGCGCCATCGCCGCCCAGATCTTGCGGTCGGCGTAGATGATCATCGCCACCGCCAGCATCAGCGGCAGCGCGATCAGCAGGATGCCGATGATCGTCGCCAGCGTCCACGCGGCGCCGTACGGCATGTAGGAAGCGAAGAAGCCGGTCATTCCGCCGCCTCCGCGAAGGTCTCACCGTGGACGAGTTCGGACGAGCAGCGCTGCATCGTCGGCGACGCGCGGCAGATCGCGTTGGTCAGGTAGAAATCCTTGATCGGATAGCCTTCCATCACGCCCTCTGCGGTCGCCGCCAGCGACGGCGGGTTCCAGGCGAAGGTCTTGAGACCCGGTTCCGCCAGGTCCGGGCAGTCGAGCGCCATCGCCGCGCGCAGCTCGCCCAGCGTGTCGAACGGCAGCGTCTTCCCCATCCGCTCGGAGAGCGCACGGAAGATCGTCCAGTCCTCGCGCGCATCGCCCGGCGGGAACACGGCGCGCTCGCCGCGCTGCACCCGACCCTCGATGTTGACGAAGGTGCCGCTCTTCTCGGCATAGCTCGCGCCCGGCAGGACGACATCGGCATGGTGCGCGCCCTTGTCGCCATGGTGGCCGACGTACACCTTGAAGCCGTTGAAGTTGGCGAAAGCGCACTCGTCAGCACCGAGGAAGAACGCGAGCTTCGCATCGTACAGTGCCGAAATGCCCGCCTTCTGCGCATAGCCGAGCATCAGCCCGCCCATCCGGCTGGCGGCCATGTGGACGACGTTGAAGCCGTTCCACCCGTCCTTCACCAGCCCCAGCGTTTCGACCAGACCGAGCGCCGCGCCATGCGCGCCCTTTAGCGCGCCGCCGCCGACGATCACCATCGGGCGCTCGGCCTCGCCGAACACGTCGGTCAGCGACTGCGGCAGGTTGCCCAGCACCGATAGGTCCGCGCCCAGCCACTCGACCTTGTAGGTCAGGTCCGTCTCAGGCCCGATCGCGAACACCTTCGCACCGCGCTTGATCGCCTTGCGGATGCGCGTGTTCACCAGCGGCGCTTCCCAGCGCAGGTTGGTGCCGACCAGCAGGATCGCGTCCGCCCGCTCGGCGCCCGCGATCGTGGTGTTGAAATTCACCGCCGCGAGGCTGGACGTATCATAGTCCATCCCCGTCTGCCGCCCTTCAAGCAGCGACGAGCCGAATTCCTTGAGCAGCGCCTTCGCCGCGAACATCGTCTCGCAGTCGACCAGGTCGCCCGCGACCGCCGCGATGCTGCCGCCGTGATCCACCGCCGCGATCGCCGCGAACGCCTCGTTCCAGGTCGCGGGCATCAGCTTGCCGTCGTGGCGCACGTACGGACGATCGAGCCGCTGGCGCACCAGACCGTCGACCGCGTGGCGCGTCTTGTCGGTCGCCCACTCCTCGTTCACGTCGTCGTTGACGCGCGGGACGCAACGCAGCACCTGCCGCCCACGGCTGTCGAGGCGGATATTGGTGCCGACCGCGTCCATCACGTCGATGGTCAGCGTCTTCTTCAGCTCCCACGGCCGCGCCTCGAACGCATAGGGCTTGCTGGTCAGCGCGCCGACCGGGCACAAATCGACGACGTTGCCCGACAGTTCGGACGTGACCGCTTCCTCCAGATAGGAGGTAATCTGCATGTTCTCGCCGCGATAGATCGCGCCGATCTCCTCCACGCCCGCGACTTCCTCCGCGAAGCGGATGCAGCGCGTGCACTGGATGCAGCGGGTCATGACCGTCTTGACGATCGGACCCATATATTTCTCGGTCACCGCGCGCTTGTTCTCGTCGAACCGGCTGTGACCGCGGCCATAGGCGATCGACTGGTCCTGCAGATCGCACTCGCCGCCCTGGTCGCAGATCGGGCAGTCGAGCGGGTGGTTGATGAGCAGGAATTCCATGATGCCCTCGCGGGCATGCTTCACCATGGGCGTGGTGGTGAAGATCTCCTGATTGTCCGCCGCGGGCAGCGCGCAGGAAGCCTGCGGCTTGGGCGGTCCGGGCTTAACCTCGACTAGGCACATGCGGCAATTGCCCGCGATGGACAGCCGCTCGTGATAGCAGAAGCGCGGGATTTCCTTGCCCGCGGCCTCGCATGCCTGAAGCACCGTGGCGCCCGCTGGCACCTCGACCTCGATACCGTCGACCTTGACCTTGGGCATTATTCGGCAGCTTCCTGCATGGGGGAAAGGTCTCCCCCGCGTTCCTTGATGCGGCGCTCCAGCTCCGGGCGGAAGTGGCGGATGAGCCCCTGGATCGGCCAGGCTGCCGCGTCGCCCAGCGCGCAGATCGAGTGGCCCTCGACCTGCTTGGTCACCTGCTGGAGCATGTCGATCTCGTTGATGTCGGCGTCGCCGGTGCGCAGCCGCTCCATCACGCGCCACATCCAGCCGGTGCCCTCGCGGCACGG
>CAJYKB010000084.1 GCA_913774925.1 uncultured Sphingomonas sp.
GTGACGCGGGTGGCGGCCTGGATCGCGGCGATCTTGGCGGCGATGTCGTCGGTCGCGCGCGCGGTCTGGCTGGCCAGGCTCTTCACCTCCTGCGCCACCACCGCGAAGCCGCGCCCGGCATCGCCCGCGCGCGCCGCCTCGATCGTGGCGTTCAGCGCCAGCAGGTTGGTCTGCCCCGCGATGTCGCGGATCAGCCCCAGGATCGATTCGATCGACTTGGCGTGATCGCTCAGCGCCCCCGATACCGCGACCGCACCGCTGGCGCGGCCCGATGCCGCCTCCAGCGCGACGAAGCATTTGCGCATCTGGCTCTGCACCTCGTCGATCGCGCGGATCAACCCGGCCGCGGTGGAGGCGGCGTCGCGCATCGCCAGCGCGGATTGCTCCGCGGCGGCGGCGACCTCGCTGGTCTTGCCCAGCATCCGCCGCGTGGCGGCGGCGCTGCCGGCGGCCTGCTGGCGGATCTCCGCGCCTTCGCCGTCGATCTCCTCGATCCCGTCGGCGATGCTGGTGCGGAACGCCTCGCCGCGCGCCTGCCGGTCGGTGCGCGCGCGCTCGTCCGCCATGTGCGTCAGATGGTCCGCCATCAGTTCGGCCTCGACCAGCGCGATGCGCTGCATCGTGTCGGCCATGAGGCGCAGCCGTGTCGTGTCGCCCGCGACGCCGCGCTCCAGCAGTTCCAGCACATGGGCGTTGCTGGCCGCCATCGCCTTCAGGAACGCACCCAGCGGCACGCCGACGTTCTGCGTCTGCTCGACGTAGCGGATCAGCGCGGTGCGCCACGCATCGCTGAGCGGTGCGGCATAGCGCAGGCGGCCATAGCGGCGGCCGCGCGCGATGTGCCGCTTCATCTCCGCGGCGTCGTCCGGCCGCGCGACAGGCGGCACCTCGGCGAGCGACAGGAACCGGTTCCAGAAGGCGGTGGAGGCGCCGGTCCAGCCCTCGTCCGCGGCATCGACGATGGCGACGATCTGGGCGCACGACGGGGTGATCGCTCCGTCCCAGTCGGACGCATGGGCGAGCTGGGTCATCGGTCTCTCCGCTCTCGATCGACGGGCGTCAGGCCGCTACCTTGGTCGCGAAGTCGAGCGCGCGGGTATCCAGCGCCCCCAGCCGTCCGGCGAGCGAGTCGAAGCCGCGACCCAGCTGGTCGATCTCGGTCGCGACCGCTTCGGTATCCAGGCGGATCGCGCCGATCGTGTGCGACATCGAATCGGCGGCCAGCGCGGTTTCGTCCACCGCGGCGGTGATCGCGGTGACGGTCTGCGCCTGCGCCTCCATCGCGGTGCGGATGCGCGTCGCGGACCCCTGTACCTCGGCGACGGTGTCGCGGATCGAGGCGCTGGTATCGACGGTGACGCGGGTGGCGGCCTGGATCGCGGCGATCTTGGCGGCGATGTCGTCGGTCGCGCGCGCGGTCTGGCTGGCCAGGCTCTTCACCTCCTGCGCCACCACCGCGAAGCCGCGCCCGGCATCGCCAGCTCGCGCCGCCTCGATCGTGGCGTTCAGCGCCAGCAGGTTGGTCTGCCCCGCGATGTCGCGGATCAGCCCCAGGATCGATTCGATCGACTTGGCGTGATCGCTCAGCGCCCCCGATACCGCGACCGCGTCGCCCGCCTGCGCGGCGGCGCGGGTGGCGACGTCGGCGGCGATCTCCACCTCGGCGCGCGCATCCTCGATCGCGCGGATCAGCCCGGCGGCGGTCGCCGCGGCGTCGCGCATCGCGACCGCGGACTGTTCCGCGGCGGCGGCGACCTCGCTGGTCTTGCCCAGCATGCCCCGCACCGACGACGACGTGCTTGACGCCTGCGCCCGCAGCGTGTCGCTCTCGCCGTTGGTGTCCGCCACGCCGGCGGTGATCGTGTCGCGGAACTCGTCCGACAGGCGGTCGCGCTTGGCCTGGGCGAAGATGCGGTCGTAGCCGGCGAACAGCTCGACCGTCAGCTCGGTTTCCATCCCGAACAGGCACATCAGCGTGTCGATCATTCCCGGATGTCGCGCATCGTCGCGGTCCAGCGCCTCGGTCAGCACCTTCATCGCGGCGCGGTCCGCCGCGCACGACATCGCCAGAAGCGTCATCGTGGAGACGTTCGACGTGACCGCAGCCGCCACCGAGCGCTCCAGCGACTCGACCCAGCCATAGCCGTCGAGGTGGTTGAACCGGTTGCGCAGATAGTTGACCCCCGCGGCGATCCGCTGCTGGTTCTGCAGCTGGGACCATTCGGCCTCGCCGGGATGCGTCTCGCGCCAGTGATTCCAATAGGCCTCGGACACTTCGGCGGCGCGCGGTGCGATGATCGACCACAGCTCGGCCGCACGGGTCACCAGCGTGCCGTCGCCGTCGAAGGCACGGATGCGCGACGTCAGATCGACGCTACGGGCGACGGTGGTGGGCGGCGGCATGACCCGAGCGCTCAAGCGATTTCTCCAGCACGACAAAGTTCGACGCACCGACCTACCGGGTCAGTAGTAAACAAGCCGTTAGGGGCGACGGTCCTCCCGGGGCACGCCGGGCCAGGGTCTGGCCCCTAAGCCGGGCGCTTGCATCCGTGCGCGCCACGCCGCATAGACCGCGCCAAACCGTCAAATCGACCCGTAGCTCTTCAAGGAACCAGCGCTTGGCCACCAGACCCGCCCGCCCGCGCAGCCCGCATCTGTTCAGCGGCCCGCTCGCGATCCATTATCGCTGGAGCCCGGCGATGACCGCGTCGATCCTGCACCGCGTGACCGGCGACGGCATGGCCACGGTGGGCACGATCCTGCTGGTCTGGTGGCTGGCGGCGATCGCGGCGGGGGCGGAGGCCTATGCCACCTTCCTCGACGTGTTCACGACCTCGACCGGGAAGCTCAACGTGCTGGGCTGGATCGTCGGCGTCGGGCTCACCTGGTCGCTGTTCCAGCATATGATGAGCGGTATCCGCCATCTGGTGATGGACACCGGCGCCGCGTTCGAGCTGAAGGCCAATCGCACGTTCGCGACGCTGACGTTCGTGGCGTCGGCGTTGCTGACGGTCGCCTTCTGGCTCTATCTGGGGATCAAGTGATGAGCACGGAGATCGGCCGCGTCCGCGGGCTGGGCAGCGCGCACGCCGGGGCGCACCACTGGTGGCATCAGAAGCTGACGGCGGGCACCAACCTGTTGCTCATGGTCTGGCTGCTGGCGTCGATCGCGTCATTGCCCGCCTATGACTATGTCACCGTGCGGCTGTGGCTGCATTCGATGTGGGCGGCGGTGCCGATGGTGCTGCTGATCGCGTCGGTCTTCTATCACTTCCGCCTCGGCCTTCAGGTCGTGATCGAGGATTATTCGCACAAGGAGAATCGCTTCGTGATGATGATCCTGCTGAACGTCTTCGTCGTCGCCACCGCCGCCACCGCCATCTTCTCGATCCTCAAGGTCGCCTTCGGAGCCGCCGCCTGATGTCTGACGCGTACAAGATCATCGACCATACCTATGACGCGGTGGTGGTCGGCGCGGGCGGATCGGGGCTGCGCGCCACGATGGGCATCGCGGAGAGCGGGCTGAAGACCGCCTGCATCACCAAGGTGTTCCCGACCCGCTCGCACACCGTCGCCGCGCAGGGCGGCATCGCCGCGTCGCTCGGCAACAATTCGCCCGATCACTGGTCGTGGCACATGTTCGATACCGTCAAGGGCTCCGACTGGCTCGGCGACCAGGACGCGATCGAGTACATGGTGCGCGAGGCACCGGCCGCGGTGTACGAGCTGGAGCACGCGGGCGTGCCGTTCAGCCGCAACGACAACGGCACGATCTACCAGCGCCCGTTCGGCGGGCACATGCAGAACATGGGCGAGGGGCCTCCCGTGCAGCGCACCTGCGCCGCCGCCGACCGCACCGGCCACGCCATGCTCCACGCGCTGTACCAGCAGTCGCTGAAGTACGACGCCGACTTCTACGTCGAATATTTCGCGCTCGACCTCATCATGGAGAATGGCGCGTGCCGCGGCGTGATTGCGCTGTGCATGGAGGACGGCTCGATCCACCGCTTCCGTTCGCACGCCGTGGTTCTCGCCACCGGCGGCGGCGGGCGCGTGTACCAGTCGGCGACCTCGGCGCACACCTGCACCGGCGACGGCAACGGCATGGCGCTGCGCGCCGGCCTGCCGCTCCAGGACATGGAATTCGTCCAGTTTCACCCGACCGGCATCTACGGCGCGGGCGTCCTCATCACCGAGGGCGCGCGCGGCGAGGGCGGCTACCTCACCAATTCCGAGGGCGAGCGCTTCATGGAGCGCTATGCCCCGTCGGCGAAGGACCTCGCCAGCCGCGACGTCGTCGCGCGCTCGATGGCGATGGAGATGCGCGAGGGCCGCGGCGTCGGCAAGGACAAGGACCACATCTTCCTCCACCTCGACCATATCGACCCCAAGGTGCTGCACGAGCGGCTGCCGGGCATCACCGAGACGGGGAAGATCTTCGCGGGCGTCGACCTGACGCGCCAGCCGCTCCCCGTCACGCCGACCGTCCACTACAACATGGGCGGCATCCCCTGTAACTATCACGGCGAGGTCGTGAATCCGCGCGACGGCAACCCGGACGCGGTCGTGCCGGGGCTGTTCGCGGTGGGCGAGGCGGCGTGCGTCTCGGTCCACGGCGCCAACCGTCTCGGCTCCAACTCGCTGATCGACCTCGTCGTCTTCGGCCGCGCCACGGGCCTGCGCCTCAAGGAGACGCTGAAGCCGGGTACGTCGCATAATCCGCTGCCCAAGGGCTCGGAGGAGATGGCGCTCGGCCGGCTCGACCACTTCCGCAACGCCAAGGGTTCGACCCCGACCGCGCAACTCCGCGCCGAGATGCAGAAGACGATGCAGCGCCACTGCGCCGTGTTCCGCGACAGCGCGCTGCTGGCGGAGGGCGTGCAGAAGATCGAGACGATCAACCGCGGCATGCAGGACATCGGCATCACCGACCGCTCGCTGATCTGGAACACCGATCTGGTCGAGACGCTGGAGCTGGACAATCTGATCGGGCAGGCGGTCGTGACGATGAAGAGCGCCGACAACCGCAAGGAAAGCCGCGGCGCGCACATGCACGAGGATTTCCCGGAGCGCGACGACGCCAACTGGATGAAGCATACCACCAGCACGTTCGACGGCTGGGGCGGCAAGGGCGGCGCGGTCGCGATCGACTACCGCCCGGTCCACGACTACACGCTGACCGACGACGCCGAGTCTATCAAGCCGAAGAAGCGGGTGTATTGAGCCGCCTGCCCCGCCGCCGGTGGCGGCGGGGCGACGGCCGTCTTACGTCGTCATCCCCGCGAAGGCGGGGATCCATATGCGCAGGTCTGGCGGCTGGCGCGCAACAGGCGTTTCCGGCGCGCCGCCGGCCGGTCGCCCGTGCAAGGCACTTCAACCCGAAGAGGCGGGCATAGCGGGCCATGGTTCCGCTGCCGGGGCGCGTCAACGAACTTCGATCAAACGCTCGCCAGCATCCAGCGCGGCCATGATCGCAGACCATCTCGGCTCCAGCCACGACAGCAACGCGCGATTGGTCGCATTGCCGACACGCAGCCATACGAGAACGTAATCGTCCGGTGGATGGCGGGTCAGAAAGTCTTCGTCCTTCGTCAGCAGGACGCAGGCGTTTTCGATCGCGAAGGCGGCGACGGCACGATCCGGCGTCGCACCCGGCAGTTAGGTTCCCACGTGAAAGGCGTCATGCCCCTTTGCTTCAAGCCAATGAAACAGCGCCGGCGGCAGCTGCGCATCGACCAGAAAGAGCATCAGGCGGCGAGAACCACTTTGTGGTCAATGGCGCGCGCAGCATAGGCCAGACTTGCGCGAATGTCCTCGCGGGCAAGTGCCGGAAAATCCGCAAGCACCTCCGTTTCGCTTGCCCCGCCGGCAAGCATTTCCAGGATGTCGACGACCCGTATGCGCGTTCCCGTAACGATGGGGCGCCCGCCACATACCTCCGGGTCGATCACGATACGGTCGGAAATGGTCATGCGCGCAATCTGGCGCTCCGACCCTCACGTGGCAACCCCCGCTGCCCTGTCCTACACGCCCGACATATGCCATAACGACGCCGTTCCTTCTCAGCGTCTCTCCCCCATCATCGCCCCGGCAGCCGCTGCCACCCCCGCGGGGAAGCGATTCCGACCGGGACGTGGCGTCAACTTCGTCAACTTCCGCCGCGAATCGCCCGCTCCAGCGCAGCGCGCACCAGCGGCATCCGGTCGTTGCCGAAATACATGTCGTCGTCGCCCACGAAGATCGTTGGCGAGCCGAACCCGCCCCGTGCGATAAGCGCGTCGGTGTTAGCGCGCAGCTGCGCCTTGATCGCATCCTCGCCGATCGCCGCGAACATTTCGTCGGCGTCCACGCTCGCTTCCGCCGCGACATCGCGCAGTACCGCGTCCTGCGCGATGTCACGATCGTCGGTCCAATACGCCCGGAAAGCGGCGCGCGCGAACGGCACGCATTCCTGCCCCAGCCAGCAGCAGGCGCGCATCGCCTTCACGCTGTTGACCGGAAAGACGCTTGGCGGAAAGCGGATCTCCAGCCCCTGGAGCCGCGCCCAGTCGCGCAGATCCTTCACCATGTAGCGGGCCTTCGCCGGCACCGGATTGGCGCGCTGCGCATAGACCGATCCGTTGACCGCGTTGAACACGCCACCGACCAGGATCGGCCGCCATTTGATCTCCACCCCCAGTTCCTCGGCCAGCGGCTGGATGCTTTCGAACCCCAGCCAGGTCCACGGCGACGAACAGTCGAAGAAGAACTCGATCATCGGTCGATCCCCATCAAGGTGCGCTTGGCGTCCGCGCTGATCTCTTCGGGCCGTGCCATCCGCCCCACCGCGGTCCCCGCCTTCACCGCCGGCCGCTCGCGGATCTCGGCAAACCAGCGCGCGACATTTGGGAAGCGCGTCATGTCGATCCCCTGCGCCTTGTGCGTGATGATCCACGGAAAGCAGGCGATGTCAGCGATCGTATAGTCCGCCCCCGCGACATAGGCGCCGGTCCGCTCCAGCTGCCGGTCCAGTACGCCATAGAGGCGATCGGCCTCCCGGGCGTAGCGATCAACCGCATAGGCGATGCGGTCGGGGGCGTAGAGCCGGAAATGCCCGTTCTGCCCCAGCATCGGCCCCAGCCCGCCTACCTGCCACATCAGCCATTCGGTCGCGGCGATGCGCCCGCGGCGATCGTCGGGCAGGAAGCGGCTGGCCTTCTCGGCCAGGTACGACAGGATCGCACCGCTCTCGAACACGCTGATCGGCGCGCCGCCGTCGCCGGGTGCGGTATCCACGATCGCCGGAATGCGGTTGTTGGGGCTGATCGCCAGGAAATCGGGTGCGAACTGCTCGCCCGCGCCGATGTTCACCGGGATCACGCGGTACGGCAGGCCGCATTCCTCCAGCATGATCGTCGCCTTCCACCCGTTGGGCGTGGCCGCGAAATACAGGTCGATCATCGGCGATCCTCTCCCTCGGCAGGAGTGTCGCGTACCGATGCCGCCAAGGCAAGCGATCGACTTAGGGCCGCGCCACCGCCGCCACGTCCGATCGCGCCCAGCCGCCGCCCATCGCTTGGTACAGCGCGATGTAGCTGGTCAGCCGGTCGGCCTGCGCCTGCACCAGCGACAGCTCCGCCGTCAGCAGGTTCCGCTGTGCGTCCAGCTGTTCGATATAGCCCGAATAGCCGGCGCGGTAGCGGTTCGACGCGTTCTGCAACGCGCCCCGCGCCGCCGCCGCCTGATCGCCCAGCGCGCTGGCCTGCTCCCCGGTGCGCCGGACGCCGGCCAGCGCATCGTCGACCTCCCGGAACGCGGTCAGCGCGGTGCGGCGATAGGCGAACGCGGCCTGATCGCGCCGCGCGGTCGCTGCGCGCTCCTGTGCCCGCAGCCGACCGCCGTCGAAGATCGGCGCCAGGATACTGGCCCCCAGCGAGAATAGCCCGACCGGCTGCGACAACGCGGTCGACAGGACGACGCCCGCCGATCCGGTCAGCGCGATATTGGGCAGCATCGCCGCACGCTGGCTGTCCAGCGTGCGATCGGCGGCGACCAGCGTCTGCTCCGCCTGATAGATGTCGGGACGGCGGCGCAGTAGGTCGGCGGGCAGCCCGCCGGGGATCGGCGGTGTCGCGATCGCGTCCAGCGCGCGGCCCCGTGCGATCGCCCGCGGCGTATCGCCGGTCAGCACGGCCAGCGCATTCTCGGCCCGGGTGATCGCCAGCTCCGCGGCAGGAACGAGCTGCGCGGTCGCGGCATATTCGCCCTGCGCCTGCCGATATTCCAGCCGCGAGGTATAGCCGGTCTCGAACCGCCGCCGTGCGATCCTGAGCGAGTCGGCGCGCGCCGCCAGCGTCTGCCGTGCGATCGCCAACCGCTGGTCGAGCGCGCGCAGCGTGACATAGCCCGATGCGGCGGCGGCGGCGGTGGCGAGCCGCACCGTGTCGCGCGCCGCCTCGGTCGCCAGCAACTGCGCGCGCGCCGCCCGCGTCGCCTGCCGCAATCGGCCGAACAGGTCGAGGTCGAAGCTGGCGGTGATACCCGGCTGGGCGGCGATCGACTGCGACGGGCGGCCGAACGGGCTGAGCGTCTGCCCCTGCGTCTCCGGCACCGTGCCGCCGATCGTCGGCAGCAGCTGCGCCCGCGCCAGCGCCTCCGCAGCGCGCGCTTCCTCCACCCGCGCCACCGCGACCTCGATATCGACGTTGTTGGCCAGCGCGCGTTCGACCAGCGCGGTCAGCTGCGCGTCGCCGAACCCCTGCCACCAATCGCTCGCGATCGCGGCATCGCCCGGCAGCGCGGTTCGCCATGACGGCGGCGGGACGACCGCGGAGGCCGGCGGCGCGGCGGCGCGGGGGCCGGGGAGGGTGCATCCCGCCAGCATCGCGGGCGCCACCAGCAGCCATCGCCGCATCACGGCGCCACCGTGCCGCTGGTGTCGACATGCGCCTGCACCGACATGCCGGGGCGCAGTCGTGCGGCGAGCGGCTGGCCGGGGTCGATCCGGATCCGCACCGCGATCCGTTGCGGCACCTTCGTGAAATTGCCGGTCGCATTGTCCGACTTCAGCACCGCGAATTCGCTGCCTGCGGCCGGCGAGATGCGCTCGACCCGCCCCGTCAGCCGTGCATTGGCCAGCCCGTCGACGGTAAAGGAGGCCGGCTGCCCCACCGCGATGCGTGCGGTCTGCGCCTCCTTGAAATTGGCGATGACCCAGGTTTCGGGTGGCACCAGGAACATCAGCTGCGAGCCCGCCGTGACATATTGCCCGACGCGCACGCCCACCTCGGAAAGCCGCCCCGCCTCCGGCGCCCGGATGACGGTGTTGGACAGGTCGATCCGGGCCAGCCGCAGTGCGGCTTGTGCCCCCGATACGCCCGCCTGCTGGCCGCCGCGCCCGACCTCGACCGTGCGGATGTCCTGCCGCGCGATCTCGCGCGCTGCGGTCGCCTGCTTCACCTGCGCCTGCGCCTGACGCAGCGCGGCCAGCGTCTGGTCGCGTTCGCGCAGGCTCACCGATCCGTCGGTGACGAGGTCGTTGACGCGGTCCATGTCGGCCTGTGCGCGCATCAATTGCGCTTGTGCATTGGCGACCGCGGCCTGCTGCGCGCCGAAGCTGGCGTTGCGACTGGCCGCGGACTGGCGGCTGTTGGCGAGCGTCGCGGCGGCGGCCTCTACCTGCGCCTGCGCCTGACCGACGCGCTGGGCGTAGATGCGCTGGTCGATCTCCACCAGCGGCTGGCCGGCGGCGACCTGATCGAAATCGCGGACCAGCACGCGGGTGACATAACCCGACACCTGCGGCGCGATGACCGTCGTGCGCCCGCGGACATAGGCGTTGTCGGTCGACTGCACCGCGCTGTCGAACGGCCAGATCCGCCACGCCGCCAGCACCGCGGCGATACCGGCCAAGACCAGCGCGGCCACCAGCAACAGGCTGCGCGCCGACAGCACCGGCGGTCGCCATCCCGACCCGGCCGGCGGGGCGGGGCTGGCCTCGGCGACGCGCTCCTCGGTGACGGGGGTGGAGGGAACGGAGGTGTCGGTCATGCGGCAATCGCCCGGCGTTCGCGCCAATGCCGGCGCGCAAGGAGGAAGAGAAGGTAAAGGAAGGTCAGCGCGGCCAGCACCGCGATCAGGCGGAAGACGTCGTCATAGGCCAGGACGTTCGCCTCGCGCGTCGCGGTCTGCGACAGCAGCGCGCCACCCTCCGCACTGCGCAAGCCCGGATCGCCGATCACGCGCGCCACGCCGCCGGCACCGGCCTGCAGCCGCGCCTGGACGATCGGGTCGGTCGGATCGATCTGCTGCACGAGCGCGGCGCTGTTCGCCTTCTCGCGCACCACCTGGTAGGTGCCGAGCATCGCGGTGCCGGCGAGACCGCCCAGCGAGTTTATCATCCCGAACAATGCGATGAAGCTGATGACGTGGCCGGTGCCCTGCTGGAGCGCGCGCGTCATTCCGAACAGCAGCGACGGGCCGAGGAAGAAGGTGGCGCAAAAGGCGATCGTCGCCTGCGTCAGGTACAATTGTGGCGCACGCGTCAGGCTGGTGGCGTGCGAATCCGCCCAGGCCGCGACCGCGACGAGCCCGATCGCGAGCATGACCGGATGCGCCAGCCGGTTGACGTCGAGCGTCATCGCGCTCGCCACGACCCCGGCGATGCTGGCGACCAGGATGATCGTGAAGAAGGGCACCAGCTGGTCGTTGTTCTGCCCCAGCACCGTCAGCAGCCCGACGGCGCCATAACTCTGCTCCGATAGGACGATGCGCGCCATGATGGTGACGACGGTGAAGCGGACGATGTCGGCGCTTGCCAGCCAGCGGGTGTTCAGCAGCGGATTGGCGCGATGGTGTTCGATGACGAGCGCCGCGGCAAGGAGCGGGATCGCGGCGACCAATGCCCATCCGATCCACGACGCCTGCGTCCACCACACGATCCGCCCCAGTCCCAGCACCGCGGCGAACAGCGCGGCAGAGGTCGCGAAAAGGACGAAGGTCACGAAATCGAGCGGCTCGAATGCCTTCTGCCGCGTCGTCGGCGGCAGGCGGAAGGCGAGGACGGCGCCCAGGCTCATCAGCGCCAGCCCCAGTTCGAAGAGGTACAGCGTGCGCCACTGGCTCATCGCCAGCAATTCGGGGGAGAACAGGCGCGCCAGCGGCGTCGCGCATTGCGGCACGCCGATCCCGACCACGATCGCGCGCAGCCGCCACGGCGCGGGGAAGGCCTGCATGAAGTAATAGAGCGAGAAGGTGCTGAGCGCCGCCCCCGCCATCCCGCTCGCCGCGCGCACCAGGATGGCGGAGGCGAAGTCGTGGACGAACAGATGCGCCAGCGTCAGCACCGCGTACAGCGCGATGAAGATGACCGCGAAGGGGCGCAGTCCGAATTGCTGGCGGAACTTGATGAGCAGCAGGTTGATGCTGACGTTCGTCATCACATAGACGGTCGGCAGCCACGCGATCTCCGCCGGGTCGAGCCCGAGCGATCCGGCCAGCGTCGTGGTGTTCGCCGACACCAGCGCGTTGCCCAGCCCCCCGGTCAGCCCCAGGAGCGTCGCCACTGCGCCATAGGCGATGCGGCGGCGCACGGGGTGATCCGGCGATCCCGGAGAGCCGGGCATGGCCGGGCGCTCATGGGGCGCGAAATCCCACGTCTCTTCGGAGAGGAAAGCGCGGAGCCGCGCGGCGAGGGTCATGACGCGCGCTCAACGCGGCTGCGTAACGATCTGTTGCTTGTTACGATCGGACGGAACTAACTTCTTCGTCATGACCCGGGGCGACGGGCGCAGGCTCACTCCACCCAGTCTAGGCCGATGTCGCGATAGACGCCGCGGTCCTCGTCCCAGCCGGGCTTCACCTTGACGTGGAGGTAGAGGTGGACGGGGCGGGCGAGCAGCACCGCCAGCTCCGCACGTGCCCGCGCACCGATCTCGCGGATGCGGGCGCCGCCCTTGCCGAGGACGATCGCGCGCTGGGTCGGGCGTTCGACCAGAATCTGCTGGTGGATCTCGGTCGAGCCGTCGCCGCGATCGGCAAATTTCTCGGTTTCCACGACGCTGGCGTAGGGGAGTTCGGCATGGAGCTGGAGGTAGAGCTGCTCGCGGGTCACCTCAGCCGCCAAGGCCCGCTCGGACGCGTCGGACACCTGATCCTCGGGGAAGTGCCACGGCGCCTCGGGCATGGCATCCGCCAGCGCATCCTTCAGCTCGGGCAGGCCGTCGCCGGTCTGCGCGGAGACGAAGAACGTCTCCTTGAACGGCAGAATCGCGTTCAGCCGCTCCGCGTGGAGCAGCAGCTTGGGCTTGTCGGCGATGTCGACCTTGTTGAGGATCAGATAGATCGGCTCGCGGCGGTCCTTCAAACCTTCCGCGATCTCGGTGACCTTGGGACCGAGGCCACCCTTGGCGTCGACGACCAGCGCTACGACCTCCGCGCCTTCCGCCCCGCCCCAGGCGGCAGCGACCATGGCGCGGTCGAGGCGGCGGCGCGGCTCGAAGATGCCGGGGGTGTCGACCAGCAGCAGCTGGGTTTCGTCACGAATCGCGACGCCCATCAGGCGGGTGCGGGTGGTCTGCGCCTTGGGGCTGACGATCGCGACCTTCTGGCCGACGAGCGCATTGACGAGCGTCGACTTGCCCGCGTTGGGCGCGCCGACGACCGCGATCAGCCCGCACCGTTGTTGGCGATGTTGGTTCATTCGCCGGCCAGAGCACTTTTCAGCCGCGAGAAGAAGCCCTGCGATTGCGGGCATTCCTCTCCCGTCTCGGTCTCCCGGAACATCTCCAGAAGTTCGCGCTGACGGGCGGTAAGTTTGCTGGGCGTCTCCACATCGACCTGGATGACGAGGTCGCCGTGGCCGCGGCCCTGCAACACCGGCATGCCGGCGCCGCGCTGCTTGAGCTGGCGGCCGGACTGGATGCCGGCGGGGATCCTGATCTCATGACGGCGGCCGTCGAGCCCGGGGATCGACATCGTACCGCCGAGCGCCGCGGTGGTGAAGCTGATCGGCGCGCGCGCGAACAGTGTCGTCCCCTCGCGCTCGAAGATGGCGTGCCGCTTCACGTGGAGGAAGATGTAGAGGTCGCCCGGGGGGGCACCGCGCGCACCCGCCTCGCCCTCGCCGGTCAGGCGGACGCGGGTGCCCTCGTCGACGCCCGCGGGCACGTTGACCGCCAGCGTCTTGGTCCTTTCGACGCGACCCTCGCCGCGGCAATCGGGACAGGGGTCGGTAATGACCTCGCCCGAGCCGTGGCAGACCGGGCAGGCACGCTCGACGACGAAGAAGCCCTGCTGCGCGCGGACTTTCCCGTGGCCCTGGCAATGATGGCAGGTGTGCGCATGGGTTCCCGGCTTCGACCCCGAACCGTGGCAGCTGTCGCAGGCGGCGGAGATGTCGACGGTGATCTCCGTCTCCTTGCCGTGGAACGCCTCCTCCAGCGTGATCTCCATGTCGTAGCGCAGGTCGGCGCCGCGACGGACCTGCCGCCCGCCACCGCCGCCACGCCCGCCCATGAACTCGCCGAACACGCTTTCGAAGATGTCGGAGAAGCCCGAGAAGTCCTGCCCGCCGCCGTGTCCGCTGCCGCCCATGCCGCCCTGCTTGAACGCGGCATGGCCGAAGCGGTCGTAGGCGGCGCGCTTCTGCGGATCCTTGAGGCAGTCGTATGCCTCGCTGACCGCCTTGAACTTGGCCTCGGAGTCCTTGCAGCCGGCGTTCTTGTCCGGGTGGTACTTCATCGCGAGCTTGCGGTACGACGTCTTGATCGTCGCCGCGTCCGCGGTGCGCTCGCATTCGAGCAGCTCGTAATAATCGACTTCGGTCATGCGGCCTCGGCGTCGGATCGGGGGGTGCGCGCGACCCGGATCATGGCATCGTCATTCCCGCGAAGGCGGGAACCCAGACCATGTGACGTAGGAGCAGGACGCGCCACGTCATTCTGTCTGGATCCCGGCCTGCGCGGGGATGACGGAAAGAAGCGGATGGGGGCGGCCATGGATGCTGACAGACGCTGCATCGTCATCTTCCCTCACCACCCCACACCCCAACCCTCTCCCCTTGGAGGGGAGAGGGAGGAGGGACTTACTTCTGTTCGTCGACTTCCGAGAATTCGGCGTCGACCACGTCGTCCTTCTTGGCCTCGGCCTCGGCGGCGCCCGCCTGCGGCGAGGCTTCCGACTGCTGCTGCTTGTCGTAGATCGCCTGGCCCAGCTTCATCGCGACCTGCGCCAGCGCCTGGCTCTTCTCGTTCATCGCCTCGGGATCGCCACCCTCGACCGCCGCCTTGGCAGCGTCGATCGCGGACTGGATCTCGCCCTTCAAGCCATCGTCCACCTTGTCGCCGTTATCCGCCAGCTGGCGCTCGGTGGTGTGGATCAGGCTCTCGGCGTTGTTCTTGGCCTCGGCCGCGGCACGGCGCTTCTTGTCCTCCTCGGCAAAGCTCTCCGCATCGCGCACCATCTGGTCGATGTCGGCGTCCGACAGCCCGCCCGATGCCTGGATGCGGATCTGCTGCTCCTTGCCGGTGCCCTTGTCCTTGGCCGACACGTTGACGATGCCGTTGGCGTCGATGTCGAACGTCACCTCGATCTGCGGCACGCCGCGCGGCGCGGGCGGGATGCCTACCAGGTCGAACTGGCCCAGCATCTTGTTGTCCGCCGCCATCTCGCGCTCACCCTGGAACACGCGGATGGTCACCGCACCCTGGTTGTCGTCGGCGGTCGAATAGGTCTGCGACTTCTTCGTCGGGATCGTGGTGTTGCGGTCGATCATGCGCGTGAAGACGCCGCCCAGCGTCTCGATACCCAGCGACAGCGGGGTCACGTCGAGCAGCAGCACGTCCTTCACGTCGCCCTGGAGCACGCCGGCCTGGATCGCGGCGCCCATCGCGACGACCTCGTCCGGGTTCACGCCGGTGTGCGGATCCTTGCCGAAGAACTGCTTCACCACCTCACGCACGCGCGGCATGCGTGTCATGCCGCCCACCAGCACGACTTCGGAGATTTCGTCCGCCTTCATGCCGGCATCGGCCAGCGCCTTGCGGCACGGCTCCAGCGTCCGCTTCACCAGATCCTCGACCAGCCGCTCCAGATCGGCGCGGGTGATCGTCTTGACCAGGTGTTTCGGCCCGTTCTGGTCGGCGGTGATGAAGGGCAGGTTGACCTCGGTCGATTGCGCCGACGACAGCTCGATCTTCGCCTTCTCGGCAGCTTCCTTCAGCCGCTGGAGTGCCAGCTTGTCCTTGGTGAGGTCGATGCCCTCGTCCTTCTGGAAGCCCTGCGCCAGATAGTCGACGATCTTGTTGTCGAAATCCTCGCCGCCCAGGAAGGTGTCGCCGTTGGTCGCCTTCACCTCGAACACGCCATCGCCGATCTCGAGGATCGAGACGTCGAACGTGCCGCCGCCAAGGTCATAGACCGCGATCGTCTTGCCGTCCTGCTTCTCGAGGCCATAGGCCAGCGCCGCCGCGGTCGGCTCGTTGATGATGCGCAGCACTTCGAGGCCCGCGATCTGGCCGGCGTCCTTGGTCGCCTGGCGCTGTGCGTCGTTGAAGTAGGCCGGCACGGTGATGACCGCCTGCGTCACCGTCTCGCCGAGGTACGATTCGGCGGTTTCCTTCATCTTCTGCAGCGTGAAGGCGCTGATCTGCGAGGGGCTGTAATCCTTGCCACCCGCATTGACCCACGCGTCGCCATTCGGGCCGCGCGCGATCTTGTACGGAACCAGCTCCGTATCCTTCTTGGTGACGGGATCGTCGAAGCGGCGGCCGATCAGGCGCTTCACCGCGAAGATGGTGTTGTCGCCGTTGGTGACGGCCTGGCGCTTCGCCG
>CAJYKB010000085.1 GCA_913774925.1 uncultured Sphingomonas sp.
CGCCATGGCTTGTGCGCCACCCCGCCGAACGCGATGCGGATATCGGCGATGCGAACCTCCTCGATCGACAGCGCCGCCGCGACCGAGATCAGGGCAAAGGCATAGCTCGCCCGGTCGCGCACCTTGCGATAGGTCGAGCGCGCCCCCGGGGGCAGCGGCGGCAGCGCGATGGCCGTGACGAGGTCGCCTGCCTCCAAGTGGGTGTCCCGATCGGGCCGGTCGCCGGGCAGCCGGTGGAGATCGACGAAGGGGATCGTCCGCGCGCCGCCCGTGCCGTCGACGTGGACGGTCGCGTCGAGCGCGGCGAGCGCGACGCACATGTCCGAGGGATGCGTCGCGACGCAGGCGTCCGACGCGCCCAGGATCGCGTGGATGCGGTTGAAGCCGTCGCGCGCATCGCACCCCGCGCCGGGCTGCCGCTTGTTGCAGCGTGATCCTGCGGCGTCGTAGAAATAGGTGCAGCGGGTGCGTTGCAGCAGGTTGCCGCCCACGGTCGCCATGTTGCGGATCTGCGCCGAGGCACCCGCCAGGATCGCGCGCGACAGCAGCGGGTAGCGCGCGCGCACCGCGCGATGTTCGGCCAGCGCGGTGTTGCGGACCGCCGCGCCGATCAGCAACCCGCCGTCCGCCGTCTCTTCGATCGCGGCGGGCAGGAGGCTGACGTCGACCAGCCGCGTCGGCTGCGCCACCGTCTCGCGCATCAGGTCGACCAGATTGGTGCCGCCGCCCAGATACGCCGTGCCGGCCACCGCGCCCTGCCGCAGCGCATCGGCCGCGTCCGTGACGCGTGCATAGTCGAAGGGCGTCATGCCGACGCCTCCGTCGCGAACGTGGCCTGGATCGCCTCGACGATCCCGTTGTGCGCGCCGCAGCGGCACAGGTTGCCGCTCATCCGCTCCTGGATCTCCTCGCGCGTCCACGACGCCGGCCCGGACAGATCGGCGCTGACATGGCTCGGCACCCCGCGCTCCAGCTCGCCCGCCATCCCGATCGCGGAGCAGATCTGCCCGGGGGTGCAATAGCCGCACTGGAAACCGTCATGCTCGACGAATGCCGCCTGCAGCGGGTGGAGCGCATCCCCGTCCGACAGCCCCTCGATCGTGGTGATCGAGCGGTCCTCGTATTGCACCGCAAGCGCGAGGCACGACAGGATCCGTTCGCCGTCCACCAGCACGGTGCACGCGCCGCACGCGCCTTGGTTGCAGCCCTTCTTCGTGCCGGTCAGGTGCAGGTTCTCGCGCAGGTGGTCGAGCAGGGAGACACGCGGGTCGGCGGGGGGGTCGACCGGTATCCGGTTCACGATCAGCGGCATGGCAATCCCCTTCGCGCCCGACTGGCGCCGGATGAATAGCAGGGGAAACGAACCCGGGCCATCTCGGTGCCATGCCGGACCGACAGCCGGCTCCATGAGCCGGCTCGCCCACCTGACCAATTTCGGGGCCGATCGCTCGTCCTCTGCTGGACACGCCGTATGTGTCCCGCAAAAGCAGCGCCATCTCCGCCCATTGCAACGCCCGGTCTGATAAAAACCTTGATCTGGTAAGGCCAATCTGCAAGACGGATGACATCAGGCTAACAGACCTGGGCAGGATCGACGTGGAGGGGATGATGATTTCGTTCAAGGCATCGGCGGCGCTCGGCGCGCTCGCTCTGGGTCTGGCACTGGCGCCCGGCGCCCTCGCCCAGTCGGCACCCCCCGCCCCGACCGACACCGGTGCGGCCACCGACGTCGCGACCGAGAATGCCGACCTCGCCGACATCATCGTCACCGCCAACAAGCGCGCGGAGAATGTGCAGCAGGTGCCGCTGGCGGTGTCGGTGGTGTCGCCGGTGCAGCTCGCCGCCGCGGGCGTGCGCAACTTCGCCGACATCGGCAAGGTCTCGCCGTCGCTGACGATCCGCCCCGCGGAGCAGCCGCAGAACTCCAACATCTCGCTCCGCGGCATCGGCACCACCGCCTTCGGCGTCGGCGTCGAGTCGAGCGTTGCGGTCCTCGTCGACGAAGTGCCGCTGCCGTTCCAGGCGCGCGCCTTCACCGACCTGCCCGACATCCAGCGGGTCGAGGTGCTGCGCGGGCCGCAGAGCACGCTGTACGGCAAGTCGGCCTCCGCCGGCCTCGTCAACCTCATCACCCGCGATCCGACCAAGACGATGCAGGTGCGCGCGAATGCCATCGCCACCTCGGACCGCGAATATGGCGCGAATTTCAGCGTCTCCGGTCCGCTGTCCAACGACGTCGGCTTCATCGCCTCGGGTGCGTACAACACCTGGGACGGCAACGTCCGCAACCTGTTCAACGGCAAGCGGGTCGGCGGACGCGAGGCGGTCAACCTGCGCGGCAAGCTGCGCTGGGAGCCGACCGACGACGCGGCGCTGACGCTCTCGGCCAATTACGTAAACGGCAGCAGCACCGTCGGCCGCCCGTTCGTCAACGTCTCCTCCAACGCGCGCCTGCGCGGCGTGGCGGCGCTGACCCCGGCGGTGGTATTCCCGGGCGTGACGCCGACGCGGTTCAACCAGAACATTAGCAACAACTTCGACTCGCGCAACGATTACGAGGGCGGCGGCGCCTATCTGCGCAGCGAGATCGGGCTGGGTGACATGAACCTCGTCACCATCACCTCGTACGACCGCTTCCACATGAAGGACGTGCTAGACCAGGACGATACCTCGTCCTCCACGCCGCAGGGCAACAACAACCAGCTCGGCACCTTCGACTCGCTGCAATACACCGACGAGGTCCGCCTGCTGTCGCCCAGCGACCAGCCGTTCCGCTACACGCTGGGCGCCTATGCCGCCTATACGAAGATCAGCCGTCGCATCTCGCGCGGGCCGGTGTTCGCGCTGGCCGACTGGTTCGGCTATCAGAGCTCGCGGCAGTATGCCGGTTTTATCCAGGCCGACTGGAACATCGTGCCGCAGCTGGTGCTGACCGGCGGCGCACGCCTCCAGAACGAGCGCGTGGCCTTCTATTATAACGATTTCCTCAACCGTGCCGCCTATGCCGACTCGACCAGCGACACCGCGGCGACCTACCGCGGCACGCTGCGCTACGATTTCTCGCCGACGATCAACGCGTTCGTCACCTATGCCACCGGCTACAAGGGCAAGACGTTCGACCTGACCACCGGCTTCAACCGCAACCGCCTTCTCGCCGGCCCGATCCGGCCCGAGCGGTCGCGCGACAAGGAGCTGGGCATCCGCAGCCAGTTCCTCGACCGGCGCCTGACCGTCAACGTGACGCTGTTCGACACCAACTACCGCGATCTTCAGGCGCAAACGATCGAGTTCCTCCCCGACGGTTCGTTCAACTACCGCCTGACCAACGTCGGCCGTATCACGACCAAGGGCGTCGAGCTGGAGACGAGCGCGCGGATCGGCAACGACCTGAACCTCAACGGCAGCTTCACCTATCTCGACGCGAAGTACGACCAGTTCGACGCCGCGCAATGCTATGCGCAGCAGGTCGCGGCGACCGGCTGCACCGGCTCGCCCGCCCGCCAGAACCTGACCGGCACGACCGTGATCCAGGCGCCGAAGTGGAAGTTCAACGTCGCGGCCGACTATTCGCCCGCGCTGACCGACACGCTCAACGGCGTCGCGCAGCTGAACTGGCAATATCAGAGCAGCCTGTTCTTCCAGCCGCGCGACCCGGAGACGTTCCAGCCGGCCTATAGCGTCTTCAACCTGGGTCTGGGCGTGCGCGAGCCGGATCGGCGGTGGGAGGTCGTCGCCTTCGTCAACAACCTGTTCGACAAGCAATATTACGGCTCGCTCATCAACACCGCCAACAACTTCGGCAACAATCCGGGGGCGGGCAACACCGTCTATGCGACGCAGGCGGTGCTGCCGCGCGACTTCCGCCGCTATGGCGGCGTGCGGCTGGCGCTGAACTTCTGACGCGATGCGCGCGGTGATGATGCGGTCCGCCCTGCTCCCGCTGCTCGCGGGGGCCATGGCGCCCGCCATCGCCGCGGTGCAGACATTCCCTGCCCCCGACGCGCCCGCGCGGCCGGGGGTCGAAGCGCCCGAGCTGGCCCGGCTCGGGCGCTTTTCGGTGGGCCTCGCGCACACGACGTTCGTCCAGCCGGCGCAGCCGGACCCGTTGCGCGGCACCGTGGCAGACCGTCGCCTGCCGGTCATGATCTGGTATCCTGCCGCCGCGCGCGGCGCTGGCACTGTCTATCACGCCGCCATGTCGGGCGAGGACGGCCGCGACGTCGCCTTCACATTGCCCGGCATCGCCACTCCCGACGCGCGGGTCGCCGCGGGTCGCTTCCCGCTGGTCGTCCTGGCGCACGGTTACGGCAATGCGCCGGAGGCGCTGTCGTGGCTGGGCGAGAATCTGGCGAGCAAGGGCTATGTCGTGGTAGCCCCCGCCTTCCGCGACCCGCCGATCAGCATCCGCACCGATGCCGCACGCGCCGGGCCGATCGCGCGCCGTCCGCTCGACATCGCCTTCGTCGCCGCGGAGGCGCAGCGCCGTGCCGGTGCGCGTGACGGCGTGTTTGCCGCCGCCGACGCCGCGCGCACCGCGCTGATCGGCTATTCCATGGGCGGTTACGGCGCGCTGACGGTCGCGGGCGCGCCGTTGAACCCGGCGATGGCCGGATTGAGCCGCGGCATCCTGGCCCCCTATGCGGCCGGCAGTGCGCAGGCCGCCGCGCTGCGCCCGGCGCATCTGAAGGCCGTCGTCGCGATCGCGCCGGCGGTACGCTTCGGCGCGGTGCCGGTGTGGACCGGCGCCGGCGCGGGCGCGGTCGATGTGCCCACGATGTTCGTCGTCGGCGACCGCGACCGCGTGGTCGGCTACGACAACGTCCGCTCGCTGTTCGCGGCCGCCGCGCCCACCCCGCGCTATCTGCTGACCTTCCACGAGGCGGGGCACAGCATCGCGCTGATCGGCGCCCCGCGCGAGATGCGCGCGCGCTTCTGGGACGTGGACTGGTTCGAGGATGCGGTGTGGCGCAAGGACCGCCTGTTGCCGATCCAGGCGCATTTCATCACCGCCTTCCTCGACCGCCATGTGAAGGGCGATGCGGCGATGGCGCCTTATCTCGACGGCCTGATCGCGGAATCGGACGAAGGCCGCTGGCCCGACGCGCCGGTCGGCCGCGTCGCACGCTACAGCCCCGGCGCGCCGGCGGCGACGCTGTGGAAGGGTTTCCAGCCGAGCCGCGCCATCGGCATGCGGTTCGAGGCGCGACCTTAGCTTCGCCTACGTATCCACCGTGCTCCTGCGAAGGCAGGAGCCCAGAGTTGCGGATCCCCAACAGGGGTTGTCCTACCTGGCTCCGGACACCTGCGTGCGCAGGAGCACATTGGTCGCAGCCTCACGCAGTCGGTCTTGCGGTAGCTGGTGACGTCCCCCAGGCCGAACACCCGGGGGACGCCGCATTCACCCCTCCACCGAGATGAAGTCCGGGAACGACGCCGCATCGACCGTCACGGCCGGCGCATCGACGGTGCGGATCCGCAGCGAGGCCGACGCCGGGCGATAGCCGCCCTCATGCGTCGCGGTCAGCGCCCCCTCCTTCACCGCGAAATGCAGCCGCAGCCCATCCTCGCGCCAGTCCGCCTGCTCGCCGTCATCCTCGTACAGCAGCCCGGTGGCCTCCGCGTCGGCGGCGCCGAACAGCCACAAGGTGCGCCCATCGGCCTCCTCGGTCGGCAGGATCGCCCCGCTGCGCACGAACAGCGGCAGGTGGCCGAGCGGCGCCGCCACCTCCACCGCCGCGCCGCCGTCGTAATGCGTGCCGTCATGGAAGTCGTACCATCCGCCCGGATGCGCGGGCAGGTACACGCTGCGCGACGTCGCGCCTTCCTCCAGCACGGGTGCGACGATCAGGTCGGGGCCGACCATGAAGCAATCCTCGATCGCGCGCGCCCCCGCATCCTGCGGGAAATGGTAAAGCAGCGGTGTCACGACGGCCTCGTTCGCGGTCGCGGCGCGCCACATCTGCGTGTAATAATAGGGCATCAGCCGGCGGCGCAGCAGCATCAGGTCGCGGATGCGATCCGTCACCTCCGGGTGCATCCACGGCTCGTTGACGACGTTGTTCGCCTTCCAGCTGTTCATCACGAACCGCGGCCACATGCAGCAGAATTCGACGAAGCGGCAGAACAGCTCCGGGTCGGGCGTCGGCCCGTGGAAGCCGCCGACGTCGTGACCGGTGCTGAACATGCCCGTCAGGCTCATGTTGAGCCCCTGCGACAGATTGTAGCGCAGCGTCTTCCACGCGGTCTCGTTGTCGCCCGACCACGTCTGGCCATAGCGCCACGTGCCGGCATTGCCCGCGCGGGTGATGACATAGGGGCGCTTGCCCGGCGCGTGCGCGATCTGCGCCTCGTGCGACACCTTGAGCATCAGCATCGCCTGCGCCGCGCGCGCCAGCACCTGCGGGAAGGGACGCCCGTCGCCGTCGCAGGTTGCGTCCTCGTCCCAGATCTCATATTCGTTGTTGTCGCTCCACACCGAGGCGAAGCCATAGTCGAGCAGCGCGCTGGTGATGCCGTCGTGCCACCACTTGCGCCCGGCAGGGTTCGTGAAATCGACGTGATAGCCCAGGCCATCCCAGAATTGCGCCACCGCGGGGGTGCCCGTCGCGCTGTCCTGCACCAGGAAGCCGCCCGCTTCCGCCTCGTGCAGGCGGGGGTGATCGTCGAGCAGACACGGCTTCAAATTGGCGACCGGCACCATCCCCGCCGCGCGCAGTGCCGCGAGCGTCCCCTGCGGATCGGGGAACTTCTCGCGGTTCCAGTTGAACGCATAGCGACGTCCGTTGATCGAGGTATAGCCCGAACCGAAATGGAAGCTCTCGCACGGAATGTCGTGCGCCTTCGCCTCCTCGATGAATGCGGCGACGCGGCGGCCCGCGTCCGGCGCGTCCAGGATCGTCATCGTCGTCAGTCCGAAGCCGAGCGACCAGCGCGGCGGGAACGCCTGCCCGCCGGTCAGCCACGAGAAGCGGCGCACCACATCGGGCACGCCCGGCCCGGCGAGGACGTAGTAATCGAGGTCGCCATCGACCGCGCTGTAGGAGCGGAAATAGCCGTGGTAATTGTCGATCGTGCAGCCCAGGTCGACGTCCGCGACCGCGAGATTGTCGTAGAAGATGCCGTGCGCGCCGGTGTCGCCGTCGACGATCACCATCGGCACCATCTTGTAGAGCGGATCGCTCAGCTCCGCATCATAGCCGCAGGGGTCGACCGCATCGATCTTGAACCGGCGGCCGGTGCGGTCGAGCGGGCCCGACTTGTCGCCCAGCCCGTAATGCCGCTCCCCCGGGTCGCGCGCCATGAAGTGACGCAGCTCGTGGCTCTGGCGCGACACGAAATACGCCTGCGTCGGGCGATCCTCCAGGAACGGCGTGTCCTCGCCGTCGCGGAGCCATGCGATGCCGAACGGCTCCAGCCGGACGCGCGCCGTCAGCCCGCCCGCGGTGGCGATCGTCACGACCTCGCCCCCGTCGCGAACCTCCGCCTGCGGCAGCGCAAAGCCCGAGACGTCGTCGCGCGTGCGGCCCTCATAGCCCGGCTCCTGCCCGCCCGGCGCGATCGACCAGCCGCGGTCGAGGCGATAGCCCCCGGGACGGCGCAGCACGACGCGGCCGATGTCGCCTTCCAGCAGGGCGACGCGCAGCTCGTAGCCATGCTCCAGATCGAACACCGCCCAGACCGAATCGCGGCCCCGATAGCTGGCCTTGGTCAGCGCCTTCATCCTGCTCTCCCTCGCGGACGCGACGCGCCCTGTCTCACATTTTGGTCTTACCAGTATGGACAGGATTGGGGATAAGGTCTAGACCAAATTCCGGAGAGGGGAGGCAAAAGGCCCATGGTCGAGATCGAGGACGCGGCATCGCCGACAGACGCCGCCACCGCGCGGCGCGGTATCCCCCACCTGCGCTGGTGGATCGTCGGGCTGATCTTCGCCGGCACCGTCCTCAATTACGTCGCGCGCAACACCCTGTCGGTGCTGGCGCCGCAGCTCAAGACCGAGCTGTCGATGACGACCGCACAATATTCCTATGTCGTCGGCACCTTCCTGATCTCCTACGCCGTCATGCAGCCGGTGTGCGGCTATGTCATCGACCGCATCGGGCTGAAAAAGGGGTTCGCCTTCTTCGCCGCGGCCTGGTCCGCGGCGAACATCCTGCATGCGCTGGCCAGCACCTGGATCGACCTGGCGCTGTTCCGGATGCTGCTCGGCGGCGCGGAGGCGGCGCTGGTGCCGGCGGGGATGAAGGCGATCACGCAATGGTTCCCGATGAAGGAACGCTCGATCGCGACCGGCTGGTTCAGCGCGGGCACCGCCTTCGGCTCCGCGATCGCGCCGCCGCTGATCTTCGCGATCACGCTCTTCGGCAGCTGGCACTGGGCGTTCGTCGTCACGGGCGTCGTCGGGCTGCTGTGGGCGGTCGCGTGGCTGCTGTGCTATGATTCCCCCGATCGGCACCGGTCGATCCGCGCCGGCGAGCGCGCCTACATCCTCGCCGATCGCGCGCCGGTGCCGGTCGGCAAGGCCGACGTCCGTGCGATCGTCACCAGCAAGCGGTTCTGGAGGATCGCCATCCCGCGCTTCTTCGTCGATCCGGCGTGGCAGACGCTCAACTTCTGGGTGCCACTGTATCTGGCGTCGGCCTACGGCATGAACCTGGCGCAGATCGCGGCTTTCGCCTGGCTGCCGTTCCTCGCCGCCGATCTCGGCGCGGTGTTCGCGGGCTATCTGTCGCCGTTCCTGACGCGCACACTGGGCATCCGCGTCATCTCCTCGCGCGTGGTCGGCATATCGATGGGGGCGACGCTGATGATCGCGCCGGGGTGCATCGGCCTGTCCGCCAGCCCCTATGTCGCGATCGGGCTGTTCTGCGTCGGCGGGTTCGCTCACGCGATGATCTCGGTTCTGCACACCACGCTCAGCACCGATATCTTCCCGCAGCGCGACGTCGCGACCGCGGTCGGCTTCGTCGGTCAGATCGGGTGGGTCGGCGGCGCGGTGTCGACGCTCGCGATCGGGCAGGTCGCCGACCGCATCGGCTTCGCCCCGATCTTCGCCTGCCTGTCGGTGTTCGACCTGATCGCGGCCGCGATCCTGATCGTCAGCCTGCCGCACCTGCGCCCCGCCGACCCCGACCCGGAGCAGGTCGGGGCCTGAGCGCCTACGCTTTGAGGTGTGCGGTCCGTTCGCGGGTCGCGCGCAGGTTACGCCGCACCTCCGCCACCGCGCGCTCCTCGCTCGCGATCAGCAACCCCTCCAGCGCGACGGTCAGGTGGCGCTGCATCGCGGTGCGCGCGGCCAGCGGATCGCGCGCGCGCAGCGCCTCCAGGATCGCGGCATGATGTTCGACGATCGGGCGCACGTCGACCGCGCGCACCTTGGCATCCAGCAGCGCGCTCTCCGCCGAGCGCTCGCGCTGCTCCCACAGCCGTTCGATCGTCTCCAGGATCGCGTTGTTGCGCGTCGACCGTGCGATCGCGGTGTGGAAGGCCCGGTCGGCGCGGTGCGAGCCCCCGACGGTCGCATTCTCGACCTCAATCGCGTCGACCAGTTCGGCCAGCTCCTCCAGCTCGCCGTCGGTGATCTGGCTCGCCGCCAGTGCCGCCGACTCGGGTTCGAAGAACAGCCGCGCCTCCGCGACCTCCATCGCGGACACGTCGAAGCGCGGGTTGCTGTCCTGCCCGGGCAGCGCGACGACATGCGCGCCCGACCCGATCCGCACCTCGATATAGCCCTGCACTTCCAGCGCGATCAGCGCCTCGCGGATGACCGGGCGGCTGACGTCGAAGCGCAGCGCCAGCTCGCGCTCCGCGGGCATCCGCGTGCCGATCGGGTACAGGCCGTCGCGCAGCTCGCCGATCAGCGTGCGCGCCAGCTCGCGATAGAGACGGTCCTGGCTGTTGGGGGCGATCTGCATGGCCGCTATAGGATAGCGCGCAGCGAATAGGTCAAGCACTCACCCATGTATTTGCCTGACCGGCGGGGCGAATTCGGCGATGACCTCGCGCGGCGGGATCGCGCCGGGATGCGCGATCGTCCGCCCCGCGACGCGGTGCCCCAGCCGCGCCGCCTCGTCCGGCGCCTGCCCCGCCAGCCGCCCCGCGAGGTAACCCGCGTCGAACGCATCGCCCGCCCCGCTGGTGTCGACCGGACGGCAGACCTCGGTCGGGACGAGCGCCGCATCCCCGGCGGCCGATACCCAGGCACCCTCCGCGCCCAGCTTCACGACCACCTCGCCCGCGCCCGTATCATGCCAGCGCCGCGCGATCTCCTGCGGCGTGTCGGAACGCCCGTGGAGCATCGCCTCGTCCTCCGCGGTCGGCAGCGCGAGCGTCACGTACGGCGCGATGTCCGCATAGGCCGCGCGCGCCGTCGCCGCATCGGGCCACCCGCGCGGCCGGTAATTGCCGTCGAACGCGACCATGCCGCCGCGCGCGCGCACCGCCGCCGCGACCGCGCCCAGCCGCGCGCGTCCGGGCGCATCGTACAGCGACAGCGTGATCCCCGACAGGATCAGCAGGTCCGCCTCCACCGCGCGCGCCAGCAGCGCCTCCGCCTCGGGCAGCGCGAACAGGTCGCGCGCGGCGGAACGGTCGCGCCAATAAGCGAAGCTGCGCTCGCCCGCATCATCGACGGTGATGCCGTACATGCCGGGCACGCGATCGGGATGCCGCTCGATCAGCGCGGTGTCGATCCCCTCGCCCCGCCATGCCTGCTCCAGCGCAGCGGACCAGGCATCGCGCCCCAGCGCGGTCAGCAGCGCCGGCGCGAACCCCAGCCGCGCCAGCGCCACCGCGACGTTCAGCACGTCGCCTCCATAGCCGACCCGCGCGGCGGGGCCGATGCCGCCGCTCAGCTCGATCATCCCCTCGCCGATCGCGACGATGCGCGGCCGGGGCGCGGCTACCGGTTCCACCCTACCAGTTCCACAGCGTGCCGTCGTCGAGCCGCGCGACCGGCAGCTGGCGCGGGTCGTAGGGATATTTCGCCGCCTTCTCCTCGTCGATGTCGACGCCATGCCCCGGCGCCTCGCCGCAATGCAGATAGCCGTCCGCGAAGGAGTAATCGTGCGGGAAGACCTCGTCCGTCTCGGGCGTGTGGCGCATATATTCCTGGATCCCGAAATTGGGCACCCAGGTATCGAAGTGCAGCGCCGTGCCCATCGTCACCGGCGACAGGTCGGTCGCGCCGTGGCAGCCGGTGCGGATCTGGTACAGGCTGGCGAGATCGGCGATACGGCGCAGGTGCGTCACCCCGCCCGCGCCAACGATGGTGGTGCGGATATAGTCGATCAGCTGGTTCTGGATCAGGTCCTTCGCGTCCCAGATCGTGTTGAAGATCTCGCCCACCGCCAGCGGGGTGACGGTGTGCTGGCGGATCAGCTTGAACGCTTCCTGATTTTCCGCGGGCGTCGCATCCTCCAGCCAGAACAGCTGATACGGCTCCAGCATCTTGCCCAGGTTGGCGGCTTCCTGCGGAGTGTAGCGATGGTGCCCGTCGTGCAGCAGGTGATGGTCGAAGCCATAGGTTTCGCGCAGCTTGTCGAACAGCTTCGGGATATAGTTCAGCGCCTTGCGCGTGTCCCAGCCGGTGACGCTGGCGAGCGCGGCGTCCGCCGGCTCGTAGAACATCGTGCCGCGCGCCACGCCGTACACGCTCTCGACCCCGGGCAGCCCGGTCTGCGCACGGATCGCCTTGTAGCCCAGATCGATGTAGCGCCCGACCGCCTCCACCGTCTCCGCGATGTCCGCTCCATTGGCATGGCCATAGACCATCACCTTGTCGCGGCTGCGCCCGCCCAGCAGGTTGTAGAGCGGCGTGTTCAGCGCCTTGCCCTTGATATCCCACAGCGCCACGTCGACCGCCGCGATCGCGCGCATCGTCACCGGGCCGCGCCGCCAATAGGCGCCGCGGTACAGCAGCTGCCAGATATCCTCGATCTGGCGCGCGTCGCGCCCGATCAGCAGCGGGCAGACGTGATCCTCCAGATAGGACACGACCGACTTCTCGCGCCCGTTGAGCGTGGCGTCGCCGATGCCGTAGATACCCTGATCAGTGACGATCTTCAGCGTCACGAAATTGCGCCCCGGCGAGGTGACGATCACCTTCGCTGCTACGATCCTCATCCCACGCTCCCTTATTGGTCAGACAGGTCTATGCAATATTGGTCTGATTGTCTAGGGTCAGTTGGACAAGAAGGAGAAGATGCGTGCCACGGCCATTGACGCTGAACCCCGACCGCCTGTTCCCGGCGGACGGCGAGACCCGCCGCATCGCGCGCCGCCTCTACGAACGTGTCGCGACGCTGCCGATCGTCAGCCCGCACGGCCACACCGATCCTGCCTGGTTCGAGACCGACGCGCCCTTCTCCAACCCCGCCGACCTGCTGGTGGTGCCCGACCATTACGTCTTCCGCATGCTCCATTCGCAGGGCGTACCGCTCGACGCGCTCGGCATCGCGCGGCGCGACGGCGGCGCGGTGGAGCGCGATCCCCGCGCGATCTGGCGGCTCTTCGCGCGGCATTACCACCTGTTTCGCGGCACGCCCTCGCGGATGTGGCTCGACTGGGTCTTCACCCAGCTGTTCGACCTCGACGTCGCCCTCGATGCCGACACCGCGGACCTCTGTTACGACCGTATCGATGCCGCGCTGGCGACCGACGCCTTCCGTCCCCGCGCGCTGATGGACCGCCTCAATATCGAGGTGATCGCCACGACCGAGGGCGCGCTCGACCCGCTCGACCACCACGCCGCGATCCGCGCCAGCGGCTGGGGCGGGCGCGTGCTGACCGCCTATCGCCCCGACGCGGTGATCGACCCGGAGGGCGACGGCTTTCAGCGGCAGCTCGACCGCTTCGCGGAGATCACCGGCGAGGACACGCGGTCCTGGTCCGGCTATCTCGCCGCGCACCGCAACCGCCGCGCCTTCTTCAAGGCGATGGGCGCGACCTCGACCGACCATGGCCATGCCACCCCGCGCACCGCCGACCTCGCCCCCGCCGAGGCGGAGGCGCTCTTCGCGCGTGTCGCGGGCGGCACCGCGGACGCCGCCGATGCCGAGCTCTTCCGTGCGCAGATGCTGACCGAGATGGCGCGGATGAGCGTCGACGACGGACTCGTCATGCAGCTTCACCCCGGCAGCTTCCGCAACCATCACGCCGGCACTTTCGCGCGCTACGGCCGCGACAAGGGTGCCGACATCCCGATGCGCGCCAGCTTCGTCGACGGGCTGAAACCACTGCTCGACCGCTTCGGCGACGCCCCCGGCTTCACGCTGATCCTCTTCACGCTGGATGAAAGCACCTATTCGCGCGAACTGGCGCCGCTCGCGGGCTTCTACCCCTGCCTGAAGCTGGGCCCGGCGTGGTGGTTCCACGATTCGCCCGAGGGGATGCGCCGCTTCCGCGAGATGACGACCGAGACCGCGGGCTTCTACAACACCGTCGGGTTCAACGACGACACGCGCGCCTTCCTCTCGATCCCGGCACGCCACGACGTCGCGCGGCGCGCGGACTGTTCCTTCCTCGCGCGGCTGGTCGCGGAACACCGGCTCGAGGAGGACGAGGCGCACGAGGTCGCGCACGACCTCACTTACGCCCTGGTCAAGCAGGCGTACCGGCTGTGATGCGCCACCTGCCCTTCGACCGCTACGCGCGCGACGGCGTCGCCTGCGGCGTCGTCCACCTCGGGCTAGGCGCGTTCCACCGCGCGCATCAGGCGCCGGTGTTCGACGACGTGATCGCCGCGGGCGACCGGCGCTGGGGCGTGCTCGGGGTCGCGATGCGCTCTCCCGACGTGGTCGCGGCGCTCGCGGATCAGGACGGGCTTTACGGCCTCACCGTGCGCGGTGCGACGCCCACCCCGCCGCGCGTCGTCGGCGCGATCCGCGGGCTCCGCATCGCCGCGCGTGAGCGACAGGCCGTGATCGACGCGATCGCCGCCCCCGCGACGCAGCTGGTCACGCTGACGATCACCGAGAAGGGCTATCTCGACACCGCCCCCACCGGTGCCATGGCGATCGTCGCCGCCGCGCTCGCCGCGCGCCACGCCGCCGGGCTGGGGCCGATCACGATCATGTCGTGCGACAACCGTACCGCCAACGGCCCCTTCACCCGCGCCGCGGTCCTCGCCGCCGCGCGCGCCGCCGGGATCGATGCGTCCGCGCTGCGCTGGATCGAGGAGGCGGTCACCTTCCCCTCGACGATGGTCGACCGCATCACCCCCGCCACCACGCCGGCGATGATCGCGCAGAGCAGCGCCGCGCTGAGCGTCCACGACGCCGCCGCGGTCTGGACCGAGCCGTTCTGGCAATGGGTGGTGGAGGATCGCTTCGCTGCGGCGCGCCCCGATTTCGAGGCGGTCGGCGTGACGATGGTTGACGATGTCGCGCCGTGGGAGGACGCCAAGCTGCGCCTGCTCAACGCCGCGCATTCGGCGCTCGCCTATCGCGGCGTCCTCGGCGGGTTCGAATTCGTGCATCAGGCGATCGCCGACCCCGCGCTGCGCGCGCGCGTCGACGCGATGTGGGACGAGGCCGCCGCGACGCTGGACGCGACCGTCGTGGATGTCCCCGCCTACCGTGCCGCGCTGATCGAGCGCTTCTCCAACGCCACGCTCCCCCACGCGCTGATCCAGATCGCCGCCGATGGGTCGCAGAAGGTGCCGCCCCGCCTGCTCGCCACCATGGCGGAGCGGCATCGCCACGGACTGGACAGCCCCGCGCTCGCCTGGGCGGTCGCGGGATGGGTCACGGCATTGCGCGAGGTCGCCGCGCTGAAGGATCCGATTCTGCCGGAGCTGCGTGCCGTGGCGCGGGGAAGCGATCCTGCCGCCGCGCTGTTCGGCTCGATCGGCATGCCCTGCGATCCGGTGATCGCCGCCGCGGTGGATGCCGCGCTGCCCCCCATCGCCACGGAATAAGCGAGTCATTCGGAGGCCGTGGCCGCCGGCACCGGCGAACCTCGCCTTGTATCGCGACAGACCAAAGCACGGGCAGACGGGGCGCCCCCACCAGGGGAACGCCCGCCGGCACGCGCCCGATGGTCAATCCTCCGCGATGGTGCTGGTGGCGCGGGTGTCGCGCATCCGGATGTAGACGATCAGCGACA
>CAJYKB010000086.1 GCA_913774925.1 uncultured Sphingomonas sp.
GCGCGTGGTGATCTGCGGCGACGTGCTGCACAGCCGCGTCGCGCGGTCGAACATCCTGGCGCTCACCGCGCTGGCCGCGGAGGTGCGCGTCTGTGCGCCCTCCACGCTGATGCCGCCCGCGATCGAGCGGTTCGGCGTCACCCCCTTCACCGATTTCGACCGCGCGATGGACGGGGCCGACGTGGTGATGATGCTCCGGCTCCAGACCGAGCGGATGACCGGCGGCTACGTGCCGTCGATCCGCGAATATCACCTGCGCTACGGCCTGACGCTCGACCGGCTGGAGCGCTATGCGCCGGGCGCGCTGGTGATGCACCCCGGCCCGATGAACCGCGGGGTGGAGATCGACTCGGCGGTCGCCGACCATGTCGAGCGCTCCGCGATTACGGAACAGGTCGCGATGGGCGTCGCGGTCCGCATGGCCTGCCTCGACGTGCTGACGCGAAGGGCGCGCGGCGTGGAGGGCTGGGCATGACGAACGCGCTGCACCTCACCAACGCCCGCCTCGTCTGCCCTGCGGGCGGGGAGCGTACCGGCGACCTGCTGATCGTCGCCGGTATCATCGTTGAGGGTCCCGTTCCCGCCGACGCGCACACCGTCGACTGCGGCGGACGGCTGCTGGCGCCCGGCATCGTCGATCTGGGCGTCGGTACGATCGATCGTGCCGCGGCACGCGCCGGCGGCATCGTCCGCGTCGCCCCCCTGCCCGACCAGTCGCCCGTCCTCGACGAGCCGGGCGCGGTGCAGCGGCTGGCGCTGATCGGCCGTCCGGACCTGTGGATCCACCCCATCGCCGCGGCGACCCGCGGGCTGAAGGGCGCGGACCTCGCCGAGATGGCGGTGTGCCGCTCGGCCGGTGCGCTGGTGGTCGGCACGGGGCGGCACTGGATCGCGGATTCAGGCGTGATGCACCGCGTGCTCGCCTATGCCCGCGATCTCGATATCGCCGTCGTCGCGCATGCCGAGGATGCCGGGCTGGTCGGCGATGCCGTCGCCACCGCCGGAGAGACGGCATCGCGGCTCGGCCTTCCCGCCGCACCCGCGCTGGCGGAGGCGCTGGCGATCGCGCGCGACCTGATGCTGGCGGAGGAAACCGGCGCGCGCCTCCACCTGCGCTGCGTCACCACCGCGGCGGGCTTCGCGCTGGTGCGCGCGGCGAAGGCGCGCGGGGTGCGCGTCACCTGCGGCACCACGCCTGCCTATCTACTGTTGTCCGATATCGCGATGAGCGACTTCCGCACCTTCGCGCACCTCTCGCCCCCCTTGCGCAGCGAGGCGGATCGCCAGGCGACGCTCGCCGCGCTGGCGGACGGGACGATCGACGTGCTCTGCTCGGGTCACGATCCCCGCGGTCCGGAGGAAAAGCGGCTGCCCTACGCGGACGCCACCGCGGGTGCGGCGGACGCGGCGACATTGCTCGCGCTGTCGTTAGGGCTGGTGCGCGACGGCCATGTCACGCTACCGCGCCTGTTTGCGCTGCTGGCGACCGGCCCCGCCGCGGTATTGGGGCTGGAGACGGGAACGCTCGCGGCCGGCATGCCCGGTGACGTGATCCTGATCGACGAGCACGCGCCGTGGCGGATCGACGCCGATACGCTGCCGGGCCAGGCCGGCAACACGCCCTTCGACGGGCTACCCGTGCAGGGCCGCGTCAAGGCGATGTGGAAGGGCGGCCGCGAGATCGCGGAGTGATCGTCACCCCGGACCTGACCCGCGGTGACGCAGCACCTCTACCGTGCCGCCAGCTGCACCGCACCCTTGCCCGGCGCGCGCAGCCACGCCGCCATCTGGTCCCCCGCCGTGGCGCGGACGAAGCAGACGCCGCCCCTCGCACGATAGCCGCGGCACAGCGCCACCGCATCGGCACGCGTGAACCCGCCCACCGACAGGCGGTAGAAGGTCGCGCCCCGGATCGATGCGCTCACCCCATTGGGGCGATGCTGCGCCAGAGCCGGCAGGCGACGCGTCGCCCGGTGCCAGCCGTCCTTCGCCACGCCCGCATTCTGGAACGCGCCCAGCTGCACCACCCAGTCGCCCTTGGCGGGCGCCGGTGCCGCCACCGGCCGTGCGGTCGCCACCATCCGCTTCACCGCCGCGACCTTGTAGGCCGCCGGCGCCGCGATCATCGGGATCGGCACCGACACCGCGACCGGCGGCGCCACCGCGGCGACCGCCACCGGCGGCGCCTCGGGCACCTCCTGCGACACCACCGCGGATTCGACCGCCGCCGCCGCACGCCCCGGCATGAAGGCATCGACGGATGCGGTCGCGACCGCCGGCGTCCCCGCCAGCGCCAGCGCCACCGGCTGGCCCGGATCGACCGCGGGCGTCACCCCCAGCAGCGAGGCGACCTGATCCGCGGCCGAGCGGGGCTGCGCGAACGCAGCCCATTGCTCTATCCGCCGATCCACCGCGCCCGCATCCATGTCCATCGCGGCGACCGCCCGTGCCTCCGCCCAACGCCCCGACAGGGCGAGCGCCAGCGCCAGGTTCTGCCGCGTCTTCGCATCGCTCGACGGTCCGCGCGCCGCCGCGGTCAGCACCTCGACCCCGCCCGCCGGATCGCCCGCCAGCGCCAGCGCCAGCCCGCGGTCCGCCGGGGCGATCGCTGCGCTGTGCGCCTCCAGCGTCTCGCGCGCCGCATCCCAGCGCCCGCTGGCGATCCGCGCCAGCGCCAGATTGAGCGCGACGCCGCCGTCGTCCGGCCGCAGCGTCAGCACATCGGCGAACGCCTGCTCCGCCGAGGCGAAGCGACCGCCGCGCAGATACGCATTGCCCAGCAGCGCGCGATGGCCCGAATCCTGACCGTCCTGCGCCACCGCATCCTCGGCGAGGCGGATCGCCTTGTCCCAGTGCTTGCGCGACAGCTCGCTCCGCGCCCGCGCCGCATTGTCGGCCGCCGCCTTCTGCAGCTTCGGGTCGACGCGCCCGCTCGCCACCGCCGGCGCGATGCCGTGCGTCACGGTCAGCGCGGTGCCCGCCAGCAGCAGTGCGGTCGCCCCCGCTCCGGCGATGGTGCGAATGGTCATCGGCTCAGTCCCCCCGAACGATCTTCGTATCGCCCGCAGCCAGCTGCGCCTGGAGCGCATCGACCTCGGGCATGGTGCCGATCAGCGCGTCGAGCGCCTCGGTCACGATCTGTTGCGCGGACATGCCGCGCACTGCACTCGCCAGCCGCAACCGCAAGTGGCGCTCCGCATCCAGCCGCAGCGTGAAGGCCGCCTTGCGTCCCCCCGCTACGCGCGCCGCCGGCGTGGCGACGGGTAGCGGCACCGGCACCGGCATCAGCGCGGCGGCAAGCTGCGCACGCTCCTCCAGCACCAGCGGCAACGGTTCGGGCGCGACCGCCACCGGATCCGGCGAGCCCATGTCGTTCCACCCCAGATCCTCCTCGACCGCTGCACCTGGCAACGCCGCGAGCGAGGCAGGCGCCTGCCGCCGCATCGCGGGGCGCGCCTGTCCCTTGCGCGCCAGCAGCCCGGAGGTCAGCGACGCCATCGGCTTGCTGTTCAGCATGGTCAGCCCACCACCCGGCGGCCGAAGCCGCCCGCCTGCGGACGCACCGAGCTATAGCCCGCCCCGCCCGGCTTGGTCGGCGGCGCGAACACGGTGCGGCGAAAATTCTTCTCCAGCCGGTCGGAGACATAGCTCCAGAGTTCGGTGATCTCGGCGGCCGACTTCCCCTTGGGATCGACCTCCATCACCGTGCGTCCGTCGATCATCGACGCGGCGAAATCGGTGCGCTGGTGGATCGTGATCGGCGCAACGGTGCCGTGCTGCGACAGCGCGACCGCCGCGTCGCTGGTGATCCGCGCCTTGGGCGTGGCGGCGTTGACGACGAAGATCAGCGGTTTGCCCGAGCGATCGCACAGATCGACCGTCGCACCGACCGCGCGCAGGTCGTGCGGGCTGGGACGAGTCGGGATCACGATCAGCTCGGCGACCTGGATCACGCTCTGGATCGCCATGGTGATCGCGGGCGGCGTGTCGATGACCGCCAGCTTGAACCCCTGCTGGCGCAGCGTCTCCAGATCGGCGGCGAGCCGTGCAACCGTGGTCTGCGCGAAGGCGGGATATTCGTCCTGCCGCTCGTTCCACCAGTCCGCCAGCGAGCCTTGCGGATCGATGTCGATCAGGACGACCGGACCGGCACCGGCCAGCTGCGCCTGCACCGCCAGATGCCCCGACAGCGTGGTCTTGCCCGATCCGCCCTTTTGCGATGCCATCGCCAATACGCGCATGTCGACTCTCGCGCTCCTCGTTGTTTCAGGGGGCTGGATGCCACGCCGGGGTGGACGAACCGTTAACGGCGCTTCTTCAGGCATGAAGGCGGCGCCGATCCGCTGTTCCGTCCCGCGTCAGGACTTGGTTAACGGCTTTGCGCCATGGGGTAACTAAGGCATGTTGCCCGCGGGTTTCGGTGGGGAAGGTTCGATGAAGGTCGTGGATAAGGTCTTGGCCGGTGGGGGCATGGCGGCGCTGATGCTGGTGGCGGTATCGGCGGGCGCCGACGTGAAGGCGGGCGTCGAGGCATGGGGCCGCGGCGATTATGCCAAGGCGGTGGCCGAATGGCGCACCCCCGCCACCCGCGGCGACGCCGACGCGCAGTTTAACCTGGGTCAGGCCTACAAGCTCGGCCGCGGCGTGCCCGCCGATCAGGCGCAGGCGACCGACTGGTTCCGCAAGGCCGCGGCGCAGGGGCATGAGCAGGCGATCGACAATTACGGCCTCGCGCTTTTCCAGGAGGGTCGCAAGGCCGAGGCGCTGCCGTGGCTGGAGAAGTCGGTCGCGCGCGACGAGAAGCGCACCGAACTGGTGCTGGGCACGATGCTGTTCAATGGCGACGGCATCTCGCGCGACTGGACCCGCGCCTACGCGCTGGTGACCCGCTCCTCGCAGCAGGGGCTGCCGCAGGGGTCGCAGACGCTGGCGCAGATGGACCGCTACATCCCCGAGGGGCAGCGCCGCGAAGGCATCGCCATGGCACAGCAGATCGAGGCCCGCGGTCGCGCGGCACAGGTCGCCGCCGCGGCTCCGACGCCGCCACGCCCGGCCACCGTGACATCCGCCGCCCCGCGCCCGACCCCGTCGTCGGTCCTGCCGCCGCGCGGCATCGCGACCACGCCGGTCCCCGCCTCTACCGTTCCGGGCGCAAGCTACCCCGCGCCGACCACGGTCACGCCGCCCCGCGCCCCGCGCCCGGCCGCCACGCCGGTCGAGGTTGCCGAAGCCCACCGCCCCGCCCCGCGCCCCGCCGCAGCGATGATCGGCGGCAAGTGGCGTATCCAGCTCGGCGCCTTCCGCGACGCGGGCAACGCGCACGCGCTGTGGTCGCGCGTCGGCGCGCGTACCGGCGGCACCCCCGACTACGTTCAGGCCGGCGGCCTCACCCGCCTCCAGGCCACCGGCTTCCCCTCCCGCGCCGCCGCGCAGGGCGCCTGCGCCAAGGCCGGCGGCGGCTGTGTGGTGGTCGCGCCCTAACCCCCGCCGCCGCCCAAGAGCCCGATCAAGCCGTTCCCCGGCGGAGGCCGGGGTCCAGTTGGCAAGGCTTTTCAGTATCTCGCAGACGTCACTCAACTGGGCCCCGGCCCTCGCCGGGGAACAGGGAAGTGACGTTCGGAGGGGTTTCGCACAAGGCGGGGAGACGGTTGCGGCCGGGCGCCTCCCTGTCCTGCCCCCCCCGACCGCTATTCCTCGATCGGCGCGGTCAGCACCGCGCGCAGCCCCGGCGCGTTGTCGAGATATTCGATCTCGCCCCCGATCCGCTGCACTACCGCGGCCATCATCCGGCTGCCGAAGCCGATGCGGTCGCCGCTCTTGCCCACGCCGCGGTCGGCCACCACCAGCCTCAGCTTGTTGCGATGCTGCTCCAGCACCACGTCGATCGGGCCCGCACCGCCGGGATAGGCATATTTGGTCGCGTTGATGACCAGTTCCGCCATCACCAGCCCGACGTTCACCGCGCGGTCGGTCGGGATCAGCACCGGCGCCAGATCGGCCGTCAGCAGACGCGCCCAATCGTCGCCCAGCGACGTCTTCATGTCGTCCAGCAACTCGCCCAGATAGCGGCTGAGGTGGATCGTCTCGATCTGGTCGTCGCGATACAGCCGGCGGTGTACCAGCGCCACCGCGGCCAGGCGGGACCGCGCCTCCAGCAATTGGTCCGCGACCGCGCCCGGCCCGGCGTCGCGCGCATGGATCGCCAGGAACGACGACACCAGCTGCAAGCTGTTCTGCACGCGGTGATCGACCTCGCGCATCAGCAGGTCCTTCTGCGCCAGCGCCGCGTCCTTCTCCGCCCCGGTCCGCTCCAGTTCGCGGTTCAGCCGGCGCAGTTCCGCCGCGGTGCGCCCCTCGCGCAGCAGCCGGTGGAGCCGCCGCGCCGCCTCGACCTGCTCCAGCGTCCAGCGGCGCGCCCGCCCGCTGACCGTCTCGCGCCACGATTCGAACGACGCACGCGGGCGCAGCGGCGCATCGGGGTCGTGCGGCACCGCCTTGTGCGGATTGCCGGCCCATTCGACCTCCTCGACCTGCTCGATCCGCGTCCAGATCAGCAGGTCGCCATCGTCCGGCTGGCGCAGCGCCAGCACCCCGGCATGAACGCCGAACGTGTCGGCACCGGCCCAGTCCTGTGCCAGCACCCGCGTCGCGAACGGCTCCGGATCGTTGCGCGCCGCGCGCCAGCTCGCGAAGTCGGCCAGCGCCTCGTCCGGCGGCAGCCTGCCCGCCGCGACCAGCACCGTGCCGCCCCGCATCAGCGCGAAGCCGTCGGCGCCGAACATCCGCCGTACTTCATCGGCGCGGCCGCGCAGCACCTGCACCTGCCCGCCGTCCGCCGACGCCCCCGGCGCCAGCAGCAGCGGGCGCAGCGTGTCCTCCTCGCTGCGCAGCGTCAGCCGCTCGCGATAGTCCTCCGCTTCCTCGCGCGCACGAATCTGCCGCGCCAGCGCACTCGCCAGGGCAGCCGCAACCGCGCGCACGTCGCGCGGCATCAGCCGCGGGGTCGCATGATGACACGCCACCAGCCCCCACAGCAGCCCGTCCTTCACGATCGAGATGGAAGCCGACGCCCCCCCCCCCATATTGCGCAGATACGGGACGTGGATCGGCGACACGCTGCGCACCGCGGCGTCGCTCAGGTCGGTCGCCTCGAACCCGGCCGGACGCAGCGGCGCGGGCACATAGGCCACGTCCGGGATCACGCGCGTGCGGTTGCGCACGTACAGCGCGCGCGCCTGCCGCGGGATGTCGCTGGCGGGGAAATGATGGTGCAGGAACGTGTCGAGCGCGGGATCGCGATCCTCCGCCACGACACAGCCCGCGTCGTCGTCCAGGAAGCGGTAGATCATCACGCGGTCGAACCCGGTCAGCGCGCGGAACGCCGCCGCCGCACGCTCGCACATCGCGGCCAGCGTGCCGCCGCGCTCCAGCTGCGCGGTGATCGCGTCAAGCCAGGTCAGCGTCTCCGCCGCGCTGCGCCGCACCTCGACCGCCGGCTCCAGCTCCGCGAGCAGCCACCCGCCGGCGCGGTGCAGCGCCACGTCATACCCATCGACCGGTGCGGCCAGGATCGTGCCCCCCGGCCCCGGCGGCACCGCCGCCTCCAGCGCGGCGACATCCTGCCGCAACAGCGCATCGATCGTGCGCCCCTGCCAGTCATCGCCGAACAGCGCCTCCAGCGCACCCGCGCCCGCCGCGACGACCCGCGTCTGCGGATCGGCCAGGAGCAGCAATCCGTGCGGCTGGATCGAACCCGGAATATGGATCGGCTCGCGGTCGCACACGCTCAGGTCGAGCGCGGCGGCCTCACGCATGTCGGCAGCGCTACGGGTCGCGGAGGGACGGTCCATCCGCGACCTTATGACAGCTATCCGCGCAGGTTCAACTGACGCGGAGCAAGTTTGCCTTGGCTATCGCCATGCAAACGTTTGTTATTCGGCAGCGGCGGCAAGGCGCGCGACCATCGAGGCGAGCCGCCCGTCGATGATCTCCTCCGCCTCGGCGACGATGCGGTCGACCAGTTCCTTCACGGTCGGCACGTCGTGGATCAGTCCCTGCACCATGCCCGCCGACCAGATGCCGTCGTCGGTATCGCCGCGCTCCATGGCGGACACGCCGCGCTTGCCCGCGACCAGGTGCTGGACATCCTCGAACTTCGCGCCGCCTGCGCGCTCGATCGCGACCACCTCCTGGCTGATTTGGTTCTTCATCACCCGCGCGGTGTTGTGCAGCGTGCGGAAGATCAGGTCGGTCTGCCGCTCGTCGTTGGCGACCATCCGCTCCTTGAAGCTGTCGGGGATCTGCGCTTCCTTCGTCACGCAGAAGCGCGTGCCCATGTTCACCCCGTCCGCCCCCAGCGCGAGCGCGGCGACCAGCCCGCGCCCGTCGGCGAACCCGCCCGACGCCAGCATCGGCACCTTCACCTTGTCGGCGGCCGCTGGGATCAGGATCAGTCCCGGAATATCGTCCTCGCCCGGGTGCCCGGCACATTCGAACCCGTCGATGCTGATCGCATCCGCGCCCATCCGCTCGGCGGACAGCGCGTGGCGCACCGCGGTGCATTTGTGGATCACCTTGATGCCGTGCGCCTTGAAGTCGTCGATATGCTCCTGCGGCTTGTAGCCCGCGGTTTCGACGATCTTGACGCCGCCCTCGATGATCGCGCGGCGATATTCGGCATAGGGCGGCGGGTTGATCGTCGGCAGGATGGTCAGGTTCACCCCGAACGGTTTGTCGGTCAGGTCGCGGGTGCGCGCGATTTCCTTCGCCAGCTCCTCCGGCGACGGCTGCGTCAGCGCGGTGATGAACCCCAGCGCGCCGGCATTGGCGACCGCGGCCACCAGCTGCGCCTTGCCCACCCACTGCATCCCGCCCTGCGCGATCGGATATTCCACCCCGAACGCCTCGGTGAACCGCGTCTTCAGCATCATCCCTCTCCCGCCCTATGGCTGTACGTAACATCTGTTATGCCGGGTTGAGATCCGTCGCAACCCCTCGCCTGAACGTCATCCCGGCGAAGGCGGGGATCCAGACGCGCTGTGCTCGCGTGAGCCTCCACTCCGGCGTATCTGGAATCCCGCCTACGCGGCAATGACGGGCGTGGCAGAAGGCGACTAACCCAGCGCCTGCCACCCCGACCGCGGCCGGATCTGCGACTCCGTGCGATAATCCACGTCGCTCCAGTCGAGCCCCGCGAACTCCTTCCGTTTCGGCCCCATATAGCCGAACAGGAACGCGGCGACCTTGCGCATCTGGATCTCCTCCGCGCCCTCGGTGATGCGATAGCGGCGATGGTGCCGGTAGATGTGCTCGAACGGCTTGTGCCGCGAATAGCCGATCCCGCCATGCACCTGCATCGCGCGATCCGCCGCCTCGCACGCCAGCCGGTTGCCCCAGTAATTGCACATGCTGACCTTGTCGGAGAGCTGCTTCTCCACCTCCGGGTGCGGCATCTGGTCCATCTGCCACGCGGTCTTTCGAATCAGCAGCCGCAGCATCTCCGCCTGCGTCGCCAGCTCCACCAGCGGGAACTGGATCGCCTGATTCTTCGCCAGATCCTCGCCGAACGGCTTGCGCTGGCGGGCGTAGCGTACCGCTTCCTCCATACAGAACACCGCCGCCCCCAGCGACCCCGCCGCCTGGCGGATGCGGTTTTCATGCACGAAGCTCTGCGCCAGCGGCAGGCCGTTCTCGGGCTCGCCGAAGATCGCGGTGTCGGGCACCCAGACGTTGCGGAACGCGACGCGCGGATGGTCGGTCGGCATGTTGAAGGTCCAGAGATATTCCTCCACCTCCACGCCCGGCGCATCGGCCGGCACCAGGAAGCAGGTGATGCCGCGCGCCGCACCGTCCTCGCCGCTGGTGCGCACGAACAGCGCGCAATGCGTCGCCGCGTGCATCCCCGTCGTCCACATCTTCTCGCCGTTGATGCGCCAGCCCGCGACGCCGTCCTTTTCTTCGCGCACGCCGCGCGTTTCCATATGGGTCGCGTCGGACCCATGGTCCGGCTCGGTCAGCCCGAAGGTGATCCGCTTCGTCCCGTCCAGCATGCCGCCCAGGAACTCGGCCTTCTGCGCCTCGGTCCCGAAATCGTCGAACATCTTGGCAAAGGGATTGTTGGCGACGATCGAATGCTCGTTCTGCAGGTCGTTGTGCAGCCCCAGCCCCTTGGCCGCGAGATATTCGCGGATGACGCACATCCACAGGTTCGATCCGCCCTTGCCGCCGAACTTTGGCAGCATCGCGAAGCGCAAATGCCCCGCCTTGTCCGCACGCCGCCGCGCCTCGCGCAGCAGCTCCTCCCATTCGTGCCGCGGCAGCCCGCCATTCTCGAAATCGGTGCGCGCATATTCGCGGCGGTGATCGAAGAAGCGGACGTTGTCGTCGGCATCCTCCAGCGGCTTGATCTCCGCCTCGATGAAGCGGTCCAGTTCCGCCAGATAGTCCTTCAGCTCCTGCGGCAACGCGAAATCCATGGCGCCTCTCCGATCTAAGTCGATTCTTTTAACTTGCGTAGCGCGGGTCGCCGCGATTTACATCCCCTCAATGACGGAGAGGCTGAACGAAACCGAGGCGACGCGCCGCCTGAGCGCGATCGCGCCGCGACTGGCACCCGGCGCCACGTGCGTGGAGGGGGTCACGCGGCTGACCGGCGGGGCGAGCATGGAGACATGGTCGTTCGACGCGGTCGGCCCCGATGGCGCCACCCCCCTGATCCTGCGCCGCCGCGCGGGCGCGATGGAACAGGGCCGCGACAAGCCGCCGCTGGAACGCGAGGCGCACGTCATCGCGGCCGCGGTCGCCGCCGGCGTCCCCGCGCCCGAGGTCGTGCACATCTGCGGCCCCGACGACGATCTGGGCGAAGCCTATATCATGCGCCGCCTGGCGGGCGAGACGCTGGGCAAGCGGATCGCCACCGACCCCGCCTTCGCCCCCGCGCGCACCCGGCTGGCAAGGCAATGCGGCGCCGCGCTTGCCCGCATCCACGCCACCCCGCGGCCCGCCGGCCTGGCGGTGATGGACGCCGCGCAGACGCTCGCCGGGTACGAGGCGACATGGCGTGCCTCCGGCGCGGTCCGCCCGACGATCGAGGCCGCGTTCCGCTGGCTCGAACGCCGCCTGCCCGCCGAAGCGGTCACGCCGCACCTCGTCCACGGCGATTTCCGCAACGGCAATATCATGGTCGATGCGACCGAGGGACTGGTCGCCGTCCTCGACTGGGAGCTCGCCCACCTGGGCGACCCCGCGGAGGACATCGGCTGGATCTGCACCAACAGCTGGCGCTTCGGTCAGCCCGGCAACCGCGTCGGCGGGTTCGGCGACCTGGACGACCTGCTCGCCGGCTATGTCGAGGCGGGCGGCACCTCGATCGACCCCGCCCGCATCGACTTCTGGCAGATGGTCGGCAGCCTCAAATGGGGCGTCATGACGACGCAGATGCACGCCAGTTTCGCCGCCGATCCCGCCGCCGGGCCGGAGCGCGGCGTGATCGGCCGCCGCCTGTCGGAAACCGAGGCCGACATCGTCGCGATCATCGAACGGAGCGACGCGCGATGCTGACCCACCCCACCGCGCAGGCGCTGGTCGCGGGCGTCGCCGCCTGGCTCCCGGTCGATGGCACGGCTGGTGCCTTCGCCATGCGCGTCGCGCGCAACGCGCTGGAGATCGCGGCGCGCGACATGGCGCTCGGCCCCGCCGCCGACGCGCGCGCCGCCGACCGCCTCCGCGCGTTGCTGGACGAAGAGGGCGGCACCCGCGATTCGCTCGACCTCTCCCTGATCGAGGCGCTGCGCAGCGGCCGCATCATTCCCGACGACCCCGCTCTCGTCGCCCATCTGCGCGCCTGCGCGCTCGATGCGCTCGCAATCGACCAGCCCCGATACGCCCACGAGCTATAAATCTCCCCTCCCTTTGAAGGGAGGGGCCGGGGGTGGGTGGAGGCCGGGTGCATCGGTTGCCGCATGGCCTGCGCGAACCGCACCACGATCACCTCCATTAACCCCGCGTTGACCGGACCCGCGTTATCCCGCGCGCATGTCCGACGCCCCTGCCCGCGAAGTCCGCAGCAGCGTGATCCTCTACGCTGCGATCGAGAACGGCTCCGAGCCGGTCGAGTGCCGCGTTCGCAATCTGTCGGCCAGCGGCGCGTGCGTGGACAATCTCGCCGGCGTGATCGCCGGGGATATCGTGACCGTCCGCATGGGCGCGCTGCGTCCGCTGTCGGCCGAGGTGAAATGGGCCAATCCGCGGCTCGCCGGGCTGCATTTCGACAAGCTGATCGACCTCGCCGTCGCGCGCCAGCCGCGCCCGCGTATCACGCCGTCGGCGCCCCCCGCCCCAGCCACTGTACGCCCTACGGTCGCCGCCAGCGCCGGCTGGATGCAGCACATCCACAACCCCTACCGTCGTACCTGACCTGACAACCTTTACCCTGCTGGAAGGGTCAGGGGCTTGGTAGCGTCAGGGCCAGCCCCAACCTCGCACACCGATCTCCGCCATAACTTTTGTTGTGCTCCTTGATCCGCCACGTTACGCATCGCACCCGACGAGGATTTCAGGAGAGTGGATGTGGGCACCGGACCGCTGGACGGCCTTCGCGTGGTGGAATTCGCCGGGATCGGCCCCGGGCCGTTCGCCGGCATGATGCTGGCCGATCACGGCGCGGAGGTCATTCGCATCGATCGCGGTCGCCCGGGGCTGAGCTTCTCCGCCGACGCGCGCGACCCACTGCTGCGAAACCGCCGCTCGATATCGCTCGACCTCAAGAACCGTGCGTCGATCGAGGCTGTCCGCCGCATCGTGAAAGACGCCGACGCCATCATCGAGGGGTTCCGCCCCGGTGTGATGGAACGGCTCGGCCTCGGCCCCGACGTGCTGATCGGCGACAATCCGAAGCTGGTCTACGGCCGCATGACCGGCTGGGGCCAGACCGGCCCGATGGCGCCCGAGCCGGGCCACGACATCAACTATATCGCCATCTCCGGCGTCCTCCACGCGCTGGGCCGCGCGGGCGAGAAGCCGACGCCGCCGATCAACCTCGCGGGCGATTTCGGCGGCGGCGGCATGTTCTTGGTCTTCGGAATGCTCGCCGCCCTCCTCCATGCGCAGCGCACGGGTCAGGGGCAGGTGGTCGACGCCGCCATGACGGAGGGATCGTCGGTGCTGATGAGCATGATGTGGGGCTTCCGCGCGATGGGACGGTGGAGCGACGATCGCGGCACCAACCTGCTCGATACCGCCGCGCATTTCTACGACACCTATGAAACCGCGGACGGCAAGTACGTCTCGCTCGGCGCGATCGAGCCGCAATTCTACGCGGAGTTCCGCAAGGTCACGGGTCTCGCCGACGCGAAGTGGGATGCGCAGATGGACGCGCGCGGCTGGCCCGCGCTGAAGGAAGAGATCACCGCGCTCTTCAGGACGAAGACGCGCGACGAATGGGTGGCGGCGTTCAGGGGCCACGACATCTGCTTCGCGCCCGTACTCGGCTTCGAGGATGCGCTGGCCGACCCGCACAATGTCGCGCGCGGTGCCTTCGTCAACGCCGGCGGCGTCGACCAGCCCGCGCCCGCCCCGCGCTATTCGGTCAGCCAGACCGTCGCGCCCAGAATGGCCGGCGAGCGCGAGGATGCCGCGGTCCTACGCCACCTCGGCTTCTCCGACGCGGAGGTAGCAGGTCTCGGCTTTTGAGGCCGTGCTCGTCGCCCCCACCCCGTCATGCCGGGCCTGTTCCGGCATCCACCGTGCCGCACGACCTCCGTGGCGGCTCCAGCGGAACGGTGGATGCCGGAATGGATCCGGGATGACAAAGGGCCTTCGTCGGGTCGCCGATCGCAAAAACGTGCATTGTGGCGACGTCACGCGCTAGGATCGGGCCGCCATGACCCGCCTCACCGTCAACAACGAAGCCGTCCAGTATCTGATGGCCCCCGACACCCCGCTGCTGTGGGCGCTGCGCGACGCCAGCAACCTGACGGGGGCCAAATACGGCTGCGGCAGCGGATCGTGCGGGGCGTGCACCGTCCATGTCGACGGCCGCGCGGTCCGCTCGTGCCGGGTGCCGCTGTCCAGCGTGGAGGGCACCTTCGTCACCACGATCGAGGGGCTGTCGCGCGAGCGCTCGCATCCCGTCCAGCTCGCGCTGATCGCGGACAACGTGCCGCAATGCGGCTTCTGCATCCCCGGCATCGTCATGGCCGCCGCACTGCTGAAGCGCGACCCCTCCCCGTCGGAGGATGCGATCGGCGCCACCATCACCAACATCTGCCGCTGCGGCATCTACCCCCGGCTGGCGGAGGCGATCCTGCGCGCCGGTCGCGCCATGCGCGGCGAGGAGACGATCCCCGCCGGCCCCCGCCCCGGCATCGACCCCGCCGACGCCGCCCGCCTCGTTCCCGCGCTGGACGCGGGGGCGCGGCGGTAGGACCAACCCGCTTAGCGTCACCCCGGGCTTGACCCGGGGTCCCGCTTCCTCTCCCCTCCCGCCGAAGAAGCGGGATCCCGGCTCAACGGCCGGGGTTACATGCCAGACCACAAGGAGACAGGATGCACCGGCTGCTGATCGCCAACCGCGGCGAGATCGCGATCCGCATCGCGCGCACCGCCGCCACGCTGGGTATCGCCACCGTCGCGATCCATGCCGTGGACGAGGACGCGCCCGCGCATCTCGCCATTGCCGACGACGCGGTCGCGCTCCCCGGCTCGGGCGCCGCCGCCTATCTCGACATCCCCGCCGTCATCGCCGCCGCGCAGTCCGCGGGCTGCGACGCGGTCCACCCCGGCTACGGCTTCCTCAGCGAAAGCCCCGCCTTCGCCACAGCCTGCGCGGCGGCAGGCATCGCCTTCGTCGGCCCCTCCCCCGCTGCGCTCGCGCTCTTCGGCGACAAGGCCGCCGCCAAGGCGCACGCCCGCATCGCCGACGTCCCCGTGCTGGAGGAAGGCGCCGCCGCGCTCGCCCGTGGCGCCGTCGTCGTGAAGGCGGTCGCGGGCGGCGGCGGGCGCGGCATCCGCATCGTCCGCGACGCGACCGCGCTCGACACCGCCATCGCCGCCGCCACGCGCGAGGCGCAGGCCGCGTTCGGCGACGGCACCGTCATCGTCGAGCGCCACCTGTCCAGCGCCCGCCATATCGAGGTCCAACTCGCCGCCGATGCGCACGGCCATGTCGCCGCGCTCGGCACCCGCGACTGCTCGCTCCAGCGCCGCCACCAGAAATTCATCGAGATTGCGCCCGCACAGGCGCTCGCCCCCGGTGTCGCCGACCGGCTGTGCGATGCCGCCTGCCGTCTGCTTTCCGGCACCGACTATACCGGCCTCGCCACCGCCGAATTCCTGGTCGACGGCGACGCCTACTACTTCCTGGAGGTGAACCCCCGCCTTCAGGTCGAACATACTGTGACGGAGGAGGTCACCGGCCTCGACCTCGTCGCGCTCCAGCTCCACCTCGCGCAGGGCGACCCGCTCCCGACCACGCCGCCCGAACGCGGCGTCGCGATCCAGCTGCGCGTCGCGGCGGAAACGCTGGCGGCCGATGGCGCGGTCCACCCCGCCGCGGGCACCGTCACGCGCTACGCGCCCCCCGGCGGGCGCGGGGTGCGCGTCGATGCGGCCTTGTCGACCGGCGCGACGATCGACCCCCGCTTCGATTCGCTCGTCGCCAAGCTGGTGGTGCGCGGTACGGACTGGCCCGATGCGCTCGCCCGCGCCCGCCTCGCCGCACGCGAGTGCGCGGTCGACGGCGTCGCCACCAACCTGCCGCTGCTGCGCGCGGTCCTCGCCCGCGATGAAGTGGCCCATCACGCGGTCGACACCGGCTGGTTCGACCGCCACGTCGCCGACTTCGCTACCGCCGAGAAGCCCGTCGTCACCGACGATCCCACCGCCGCCACCGCGCCGCTGTCCGGCGTGCTGGTCGACGTGGCGGTATCGGTCGGCGACCTTGTCGCCGCCGGCGCCGAAGTCGCCACGATCGAGGCGCTCAAGATGCAGCATGCCGTCCTCGCCCCCGTCGCCGGCACCGTCCGCACGCTCGCCGGCACCCGCGGACAGGTCGTCGCACAGGGCGCCGCCGTCGTCCTGCTCGATCCGACCGACCGCGACGACACCGTCGCCGACGCCGCGATCGCGCTCGACCCCGACATGATCCGCCCCGATCTGGCGGAAGCGATCGCCGCGCATGCGCACGGCCTCGACACCACCCGCGCCGATCGCGTCGCGCGCCGCCACGCCGCCGGACAACGTACCGCGCGCGAGAATCTCGCCGATCTCTTCGACCCCGACAGCTTCGTCGAATATGGCGCGCTCGCGATCGCCGCGCAGCGCCGCCGCCGTTCGCTGGGCGACCTGATCGCCAATACGCCCCACGACGGGCTGGTCGGCGGCGTCGGCACCGTCAACGCCGGCACCTTCGGCGCCGACGCCACCGCCTGCCTCGGCCTCGCCTATGATTACATGGTGCTGGCCGGCACGCAGGGGCACAACAACCACCGCAAGACCGACCGCATGCTGATGGTCGCGGAGGCGCAGAAGCTCCCCATCGTCTTCTATACCGAGGGCGGCGGCGGCCGCCCCGGCGATGTCGACGCACTGGGCGTCTCCGGGCTCGACACCCCCACCTTCCGCAGCTTCGCCGCGCTGTCGGGCGTGGCGCCGCGGATCGGCATCACCACCGGCTTCTCCTTCGCGGGCAACGCCGTCCTCTACGGCTGCTGCGACATCACCATCGCCACCCGGACCGCGCATCTCGGCATGGGCGGCCCGGCGATGATCGAGGGCGGCGGGCTCGGCGTCTTCGCCCCGACCGAGGTCGGCCCGGCGTCGGTGCAATGGGCGAACGGCGTCATCGACCTGCTGGTGGAGGACGAGGCGGAGGCGACCGCACAGGCGAAGGCACTGCTCGGCCTCTTCCAGGGCCGCCTCCCCGACAGGTCCCACCCCGATCAGCGCTTGCTCCGCCACGTCGTCCCCGACAACCGCCTGCGCGTGTTCGACGTCCGCGCCGCCATCTCCGGCCTCGTCGACACCGGCACCTTCATCGAGCTGCGCGGCGGCTTCGCGGCCGGCATGGTCACGGGCCTCGCCCGCATCGATGGCCGCGCGGTCGGCGTCCTCGCCAACGACTGCCGCCACCTCTCCGGCGCGATCGACAGCGACGGCGCGGACAAGGCGGCGCGCTTCATGCAGCTGTGCGACGCCTTCGGCTGGCCGATCGTCTCGCTGTGCGACACGCCCGGCTTCATGGTCGGCCCCGACGCGGAGAGGACCGCGCCGATCCGCCACGGCGCGCGCATGTTCCTCGCCGCCGCGCAACTCTCCGTCCCCGTCTTCTGCGTCGTGCTGCGCAAGGCGTACGGCCTCGGCGCGCAGGCGATGGCCGGCGGCTCGCTTCAGGCCAATGCCTTCACCGTCTCCTGGCCCACCGGCGAGTTCGGCGGCATGGGCCTCGAAGGCGCCGTCCGACTCGGCTACCGCAAGGAGCTGGAGGCGATCGACGACGCCGACGCGCGCGAGGCGCGCTACCGCGAGCTCGTCGCCAACAGCTACGAACGCGGCAAGGCGATCTCGATCGCGCGCGTGCTGGAAATCGATGCGGTGATCGACCCCGCAGACACTCGGGCGTGGCTCCTCCGCGGCCTCTCCGCCGCCCCCGCGCGCCGCTCCGGCCGCTTCATCGACAGCTGGTAGAGACCCCATGATCAAACTCTGGCATTGCGCCGACGCGCGCTCGTTCCGCCCGCTCTGGGCGTTGGAGGAACTTGCGCTGCCCTATCGCCTCCACCTCCTCCCCTTTCCGCCGCGCGTACGACAGCCCGACTATCTCGAACATAACCCGCTCGGCACCATTCCCCTGCTGGTCGACGGCACGACGCGGATGACCGAATCCGCCGCGATCCTCGACTATCTGGCGCACCGCTACGGCCCCTCCCCGCTCACCGTCGCGCCCGACGAGGCGGATTACGGTGCCTATCTCGACTGGCTTCACCGCGGGGAGGCGACGCTCACCTTTCCGCAGACGCTGGTCCTGCGCTACCGGATGCTGGAGCCGGAAGAACGCCGCCTGCCGCAGGTCGCCGACGACTACGCCCGCTGGTTCCTGTCGCGGCTGCGGTCGGTCGACGCGGCGCTCGCCGACGGACGTGAGTATCTCTGCGAAGATCGCTTCACAATGGCTGATATTTCCGTAGGTTACGCTCTGCTGCTCGCCCGCACGCTGAAGCTGGATGCGGACTTCCCGCCCGCGATCGTCAGCTACTGGCAGCGCCTCACCGCCCGCGACGGCTACAAGGCTGCCCGCGCGGCGCAGCGCCCCTGACCCGACTTCACTCCCCCCGCAACGCCGTCCCCACCAGCGCGAAGAACCGCTGGCTCGCCACGCTTCCGGCGACATCCCACTCCGGATGCCATTGCACCCCCAGCACCTCCGCGCCGCAGGGTCGCGCCGACACCGCCTCGACCGCGCCGCCGTCCGCCGCGGGCCGGATCGGTCGCCGCCTCCACCGCGTCGCTGCCATAGCGCGCCGGCGACACGTTGGAACGCGATGAACTGCCCGGAATTAACCCAATAGGCTCCCCCGCCCCCACGGCAATCGCCCCGCCACCCGCGCGCTACAACAAACAAGGGGCGCGGCGGTGGCCCGCCGCGCCCCTCGCGCGTTGTGTCGTGACGGAGGCTTATTCCGCTGCGGTCGCCGCCGGACGGTTGTCGCGGCGCTCGGCGATACGCGCCGACTTGCCGGTGCGGCCGCGCAGATAATACAGCTTGGCGCGGCGCACCGCACCCTTGCGCACGACGTCGATCGAATCGATGTTCGGCGAATACAGCGGGAAGACGCGCTCGACGCCCTCGCCGAAGCTGATCTTGCGCACCGTGAACGACGAGCCCATGCCCTTGTTCGCGCGGGCAATGCACACCCCCTCGTAGTTCTGGACGCGGGTGCGCTCGCCTTCGACCACCTTCACGCCGACCTTCAGCGTGTCGCCGGGGCGGAATTCCGGGATCTTCTTCGTCTCGTTGAACTTGGCGATCTGCTCGGCCTCGAGCGTCTGGATCAGGTTCATCTCAATCGTCCTCATTCCGTTGCCGCGCGCCAGAGGGCGAGCCGACCCGAGCCCCCGAATGGCGCTCCCACAGGTCCGGCCGCCGTAGCCGTGTGTCGATCTCCGAGCGTGACTGTCGCCACGCCGCGATCCTCGCATGATCCCCCGATCGCAGCACTTCGGGGATCGTGCGCCCTTCCCATTCGACAGGTCGGGTGTAATGCGGATATTCGAGCAGTCCGCTTTCGAAGCTTTCCTCGACTCCACTGGAAGGCGCGCCCATTAAGCCGGGACGCAGCCGAACGCAAGCGTCCAGCAGCACCAGCGCCGCAATCTCGCCGCCCGACAGGATATAGTCGCCGATCGAGACCTCCTCGATCGCGCGCGCCTCGAACAGGCGTTCGTCGAACCCCTCGAACCGTCCGCACAGCACGACCGCGCCCGGCCCCGCCGCCAGGTCGCGCACGCGCGCCTGCGTCAGCGGGCGTCCGCGCGGCGTCATCGCCAGCACCGGGCGGCCGTCACGATGCGGATCGAGCGCGCGCGAGACGATGTCCGCGCGCAACACCATGCCGGCGCCACCCCCCGCCGGGGTATCGTCGACGGTGCGATGCCGGTCGGTCGCGGCATCGCGGATGTTGACCGCATCGAGCGACCAGCGCTCTTCGCGCAGCGCCCTGCCCGCCAGCGCGGTGCCAAGCGGGCCGGGAAACATCTCGGGGTAGAGGGTGAGGACGGTGGCGCGGAAGGTCATGGCGTACCACCCGTCACCCCGGACGTGTTCCGGGATCCACCGTCCCGCGCAGTCAAAGGCTTGCAAGTGCGCGGCAGGGTGGATGCCGGAACAAGTCCGGCATGACGATGAGAATTTTCGCTGCCGTCTCGGTCAAGGCCGGAGTGGCGACACATGGTCACTCCACGAACGCCGCATCCACCACGAGCCGCGCGCGGTCCCATTCCGGCACCGCGTGGATCGGCACCATGAACGTCCGCCCGGTGTCGCGGCGGATCTCCACCACGTCGCCCGCGCCGAAATTCTCGACCGCCACCACCGTACCGACCGCCTCGCCCTCGGTGGACACCACCGCGAGCCCCAGCAGGTCGGCATGATAATATTCGCCGTCCTCGAGCGGCGGCAGCGCATCGCGCGACACCGTCAGATAGGTGCCGCGCAGCGCTTCGGCCGCATTTCGGTCGGTCACCTCGGCGAAGCGGGCAATGGTGCCGTCGCGCAGCTTGACGAGGGTCAGCGCACCGCCGTTGAACGCGCGGTGCGCGGCCAAATCCTCGCCGAAGACCTTGAGCCGCACCTCGCCCGCGACACCATGCGCACCGGTGACGACCGCGAGCACGATCGTGTCGCGGTCGACCGGCGGCGCCTCACTCGGGCGAGCCGTCGTCGCCTGAGGGGGCGTCGTCGGCGCCTTCGGCGGGTGCTTCGCTGGAGACACCCTGGTTGGTGGCGTCTTCGTCATCGTCGGGGGCGGTCCGGGGATCGGGATCCTGGGTCATCGTGTCGCTCCTGTCCTCATGAAGAGGTCAGCCAACGCACGACGACCCGGATCGGCCTCTCTTACTCGGCGGTCGCGTCGGCCGTCTCGGCCTCGGCGGCTGCCGGCTTGTTCGCCTCGGCGGCGGCTTCCTCGGCGGCCTTCGCCTTCTCGGCACGCTCTTCGGCGCGCTCCTTGGCCTTCTCGCCCGGCTCGGCCTTCTGCGGGTTGTTGCGCGCGGCGCGCTCCTTCACCCCGGCCACGTCCAGGAAGCGGGCAACACGATCGGTCGGCTGCGCACCGACGCCCAGCCAGTGCTTGGCGCGATCCGTGTCCAGGACCACGCGCTTCTCGTCGTCCTTGGCGAGCAGCGGGTTGTAGCTGCCGATCCGCTCGATGAACTTGCCGTCGCGCGGGCTGCGCGCGTCGGCCACCACGATGCGGTAATACGGACGCTTCTTCGAGCCACCACGCGACAGGCGAATGCTCAGTGCCATTGTACTTCTCTTCCTTCTTCCAATGTCGATCCGGCGAACCGCCGGAAACCCTTACTTCTTGAACTTGAACCCGCCGGGCAGGCCGCCTCCGGGCAGACCGCCGGGAAGCCCGGGCAGACCCGGACCGCCACCGGCGCCGCCCAGCTTGCCCATCATGTCGCCCATGTCGGCGCCACCGATGGCATTGCCCAGTCCGCCCAGACCGCCCTTGCCCAGCATCGCCATCATGCCCTTGATCCCGCCCATCTTCTTGATCTTCTTCATGGCGGTGGACATTTCCTGATGCATCTTCAGGAGCTTGTTGACCTCCTGCACCGTGGTGCCGGAACCCTTGGCGATACGGATCTTGCGCTTGGCGTTGATGAGCTCGGGCTTGGCGCGTTCCTTGACCGTCATCGATCCGATGATCGCGTCCAGATGCACCAGCATCTTGTCGCTGCCCGGCGTCGCGTCCATCGCCGCCTGCGCCTTCTTCATCCCCGGCAGCATGCCGGCGAGCGCACCCAGACCGCCCATGCGGCGCATCTGCCCCAGCTGCGCGCGCAGGTCGTTGAGGTCGAACTGGCCCTTGGCCAGCCGCGACGCCATCCGCTCGGCATCTTCCTGCTGGATCGACTCCGCGGCACGCTCGACCAGGCTGACGACGTCGCCCATGCCCAGGATGCGCCCCGCGACGCGGCCCGGATGGAACGCCTCCAGCGCATCCATCTTCTCGCCGGTGCCCGCGAACTTGATCGGCTTGCCCGTGACTGCGCGCATCGACAGCGCCGCGCCGCCACGCGCATCGCCGTCCATCCGCGTCAGCACGACGCCGGTCAGCGTCACCTGTTCGGAGAAGTTCTGCGCGACGTTCACCGCGTCCTGACCCGTCAGGCTGTCGACGACGAGCAGGATCTCCTGCGGGCGGGCGACCTCGGCCACCGCCTTCATCTCGTCCATCAACGCCTGATCGACGTGCAGGCGACCCGCGGTGTCGAGCATCAGCACGTCGAAGCCCTGCAGCTTCGCCGCCTGTACCGCGCGACGCGCGATCTCGACCGGCTGCTGCCCCGGCACGATCGGCAGCGTCGCCACCTCGATCTGCGTGCCCAGCGTCGCCAGCTGCTCCTGCGCGGCCGGACGATTGACGTCGAGCGACGCCATCAGCACCTTCTTGCGGTCGCGGTTCTGCGCCAGCGCGCCACCGAGCGTCCCCGCCGCCAGCTTCTTCGCGATCTTCGCGGTGGTGGTCGTCTTGCCCGAGCCCTGCAGGCCGACCATCATCACGATCGCGGGCGGCGCGACGTTCAGCTCGAGCGCGGCGCCCTCGGCGTCGTCGCCGCCCAGCATCCGCACCAGCGCGTCGTTGACGATCTTGACGACCTGCTGCCCCGGCGTGACCGAGCGCAGGACATTCTGCCCGATCGCCTCCTCGGTCGCCTCGTCGACGAACTGGCGCGCGACGGGCAGCGCCACGTCCGCCTCCAGCAGCGCGACGCGCACCTCGCGCATTGCCTGACGCACGTCCGCCTCGGTCAGCGCGCCACGGCCGCGCAGCCGGTCGAACACTCCACCCAGACGATCGCTCAGGCTATCGAACATGCCAATCCCTCATGGTTCCCGCCAAACGCAAAAGCGCCGGCGGGCGAAACCTCGCCGGCCAGCGTGCACCACATGGGCGCGTGTCTTCAGCGTTCAACGATGGAACGTGGCCGACGCTTTAGCGTCAGACGAAAAACATGCAACCCCGAAGACGCCACTCCCCCGCCCCACCCACGTCGTCACCCCGGACTTGTTTGAGACCTCTGCGAAAGTCAGTTCCTTGTTCCCCGGCGGAGGCCGGGGTCCAGCTGGGGAACGGCGGTAACCAACGGACAAGACACACCAACTTGGCCCCGGCCTTCGCCGGGGAACGACGATATTGTCGAGCCATCTACGACTTTCGCAGAGGTCTCGACTTGTTCCGGGGTCCAGGGTTCCGCGCACCCACCGCCGCGAGGTACGTGGAACCCTGGATGCCGGAACAAGTCCGGCATGACGGTGTGAATTAGGCCGACCTCACTTCAACCCCAGCGCCTTCACCACCGCGCCCCACGACACCAGCTTGAAGTTCTGCGTTTCCGGCGCATTGTCACCGTCCTGCGCCACCATGACCCCTCGCGGGAACGCCGGACCGAAGTCGCCTACCGCCACCTCGACGCCGTCGGTCTCGCTCGTCCCGTCGATCGCGCCGCCCTCGATGCGGAACCGCCCCATCAACCGGTCGTCGCACAGCCGATAGACGTTGTACGTGCTGTCCCCCTGGCTCGACGCGATCAGATAGCCGCCGCGCGCGCCCTGCGGCGCCAGCGCCAGCCCCTCGGCATCCGCGACCAGATTCACCCCGTCGACCTTCGCCAACGCGACCGGCGCGCTGCTCCCCGCCGGATCGGCGTCGAACCGCCAGATGCCGACATCCTCCTCCGCGACATACAGCACGCCGGTGCGATCATCGACCACGCACCCCTCGGACTGCGTCCCCAGCTTCAGGCTGCGCACCAGCGTCACCTTCGGCGCGGCCCCCGTTACATCGATCGCAACCTGATCGATCCGCCCGTCCTTCAGCACGACGAACCCGAACAGCGCGTGATCGCGCGCGCGCCGCCACAGGCACATGCCATAGGCCTCGCCCACGCCCACCGCATAGCGCCCCAGCGGCACCAGCCGCGCCGCCGCGGTGTCCAGCCGGAACAGCGCCACATGCGCCTGCGCCACGTCCGCCCGATCGCTCGCCGCCGCGATCACCATGCCGCCGCCCAGATCGCGCAGGTCGACGTTGTTCAGCCGCGCGGCGGGCGTGAAGCTCAGCCGCTTGCCCGACAGGTCGTGGACGTGGATGCCCGCCTTCTTGTCGGTCCCGATCACCAGGCTCTTCGCCGGATCGCGCGGGTTGCGCCAGATCGCGGGATCGTCCGCCGCGTCGTTGGCGGTGTCGACCGGATCGGTTTCCGCCACCGCGGGCACGCTCACGACCGCGACCGGACCACCAGCGACGGGCGGCGCCACCGGCGCGCACGCCGCCAGCACCAGCCCGCCCAGCAACAGCGCGCGCTTCACAGCTTCACCCGCACGCCGCCGAAGATCGTGTAACCGAACTTCTCATATTCATAGACCCGCTGCCGCTCGCCGAAATAGCGCACGCCCGCGGAGTTGGTCAGGTTCTTGCCCTCGACGAACAGATTGACCTCCTTCGTCAGTTGGAAGCTGCCGGTCGCATCCAGCTGCCCGCGGCCCTCCCAATACAAATCGAGTGCGGGGACGTCGGCGTTGATCTCGTCCAGATAGTCGCTGCGCTTGGTATAGGCGAGGCGCAGGTTCACCGGCCCGCGTTCGTAGAACACGCTCGCGTTCCACATATGCTTGGACTGGCCCTGCAGGCGGAAGCGCGTGCGCCCGCCATAGGGCGTGTCGAACTGCGCATCGCCCTGCGTATAGGTATAGTTGGCGAACACGCCCAGCCCGCCCAGCATCCCCGGCAGGAAGCTCAGCTGCTGCTGCCAGTTGACCTCCACACCATACAGCTTGCCGCGCCGCGCATTGACCGGACGGCTCAGGATGGCGCCTGCGACGCCGTTGTACGTCCCGAAGCCGGTGACGTTATACCGATAGTCGATCAGCTCCTTGTAGAAGCCGTTGACCGCGATGATGCCCAGCGGCCGGATATAATATTCCAGCCCGGCATCCACATTGTTCGACAGCGTCGGGCGCAGCGCCGGATTGCCGAACTCGACCCGGATCGTATTGCCCTCGGTCGTCTCCAGCACGCGCGGCGCGATCTGCGGGAAATTGGGCCGGTTCATCGCCCGGCTGAGCGCCGCACGCGCGATCAGGTTCGGCGTGAACGCCTGGCGTAGCGTCAGGTTGGGGAAGAAATCGACATAGCCGTTATCGCCCCGCCCGGTCGAAATCGTGCCGTTGCGCGCCACGGTCGGCGCCTCGCTGCGGAAGTCGGTCGCCTCGACCCGCAGGCCCGCGATCACCGTGGTCGGGCCGAACTCGAACTTGCCCATCGCGAACATGCCGAGGACCTTTTCGGTCGCGCGATAGTCGGCGGTGACGGATTGCGGCAGGCGACGCTGCGACGCGGCCTTGGTCGCATCGAAATAGGCGTCGACCAGCCCGGTGTCGAACCGGTCGCCCAGATTGTAGCCGAAGTTGCGCGAATCCTCGTCGGACAGCAGCCCGGCGAGCGTCTGCGTCGGTGCGGCGCTGCTGCGCTGGTCGCGCAACCGCTCCTCGTCCGCGCTGATCGTGCGCGCGCGATACTTGCCCCCGGTCGACAGCGTCGCGGTGCCGCTGCCCAGCGACTGCGGCACATCCATCCGCACCTGCGCGGTGAACTCCTTGTTCAGCGTCGTGTTCGACCGATAGGCATTCTCGCGGAAACCGTATCGGTCGATCTGGAGATGCTCGTTGGTGGTGAACAGCGAGTAGGTCGGCAGGTCCGAATTGCCGCCGAAGTCGTAGGACAAGGTGGGCCGCAGCGTGGAGCGGAACAGCAGCTCGTCGCGCCGCGGATATTTCTGCGAGGATTCGGAATAGGCGACGTCGGCGCGCACCTGCCCCTCGCCCAGCTGCTGCTCGACGCCGCCGGTCACGGTCTTGATCTGGTTCACCTGGACGCGGTGGCGCACCTGCTTCTCGATCCGCGTGTTCGCCCAGGTCGCGGCGGCATCGGTCGATCCCGCGTTGGGCGCGGCATTGCCCGCGTTCCAGGTGATGCCGATGCGGTCGCGGAACTCATTGTCCTCGAACCGCGCATAGGTGCCGCGCACCCAGGCGCGCGTCGCGTCGGTCGGGCGCCATTCGAACGCCGCGGTGCCCGCGATGCGCTCGCGCTTGGTATCGTAATCCTTGAACAGCGTCTCGGTCACGCGCAGCCCGGCGCTGGTGGGCGACCAGGTGTTCTCGACATTGTCCGGGCGGCGGTGCGTGCGCGAATAGCTGCCCGACAGCACGACGCCGAACTGCCGGTCGCCGCCGAACCGGTCGCTGACCGCGGCGGACGCGCGATAGTCGCTGCCCTTGCCGAACTGGTTGTAGCTGGCACCCGCCATCCCGGTCAGCGCGAAGCCCTTGCGGTCGAACGCGGAGCGGGTCGAGATGTTGACCGCACCCGCGATCGAATCCGCATCCTGGTACGGCAGCAGCGACTTCGTCACCGCGATGTTCGACACGATGTCGGACGGCAACGTGTCCAGGTCGACCGCGCGCGTCGTCGGATCGACCGAGGGGATCTGGATCCCGTCGACCGAGATCGCCGACCATTCGCTCGGCGCGCCGCGCACGTTGATATAGCGCCCCTCGCCCTGGTCGCGCTCGATCCCGACGCCGGGGACACGCTGCAACGCCTCCGCGATGTTCGGATCGGGGAAGCGCCCGATCGCATCCGCCGACAGCATGGTGACGGTATTGTCCGCGGTGCGCTGCTGGTTGAGCGCGCGCGCGGTATTGTCGAGCAGCGAGGCGCCGGTCACGACGATGTCGCCCGGCTCGCCGCTGGCGGCGGGCAGGGTCAGCGAGATCGGACGGCCTCGCTCAGCCGCAGGCACCACGCGGGTGACGGGCGGGCGGCCGAGATAATCGA
>CAJYKB010000087.1 GCA_913774925.1 uncultured Sphingomonas sp.
ATGCCCGGCGAGGTGGAGATGCGCGTCGCCTCCGTCCCCGGCATCGCCTTTGCCGACGTCAACCTCGTCTGGGATCCGCCATGGGATCCGCAGAAGATGTCGGACGACGCGAAACTCGAACTGGGGATGCTGTGATGGCGACGACCGTCCGCGCGCGCCCCGCCGCGCTGAACCTGACGCCGACCGCGGAGGCGCGGATCGCCGACCTGATGGCGAGGGCGCCCGAGGGGGCGATCGGGGTCAAGCTGTCGACCCCGCGCCGCGGCTGTTCGGGGCTGGCCTATTCGGTCGATTACGTGACCGAGGCGAACGGCTTCGACGAGAAGATCGAGACGCCGGGCGGAGTGCTGTACGTCGATGGCGCGTCGATCCTGTATCTGATCGGTTCGACGATGAACTGGGTGGAGGACGATTTCACCGCCGGGTTCGTCTTCGACAACCCCAACGCCAAGGGCGCGTGCGGGTGCGGGGAAAGCTTCACGGTCTGAGGGACGCCGCCGGGCGCGACGGCAGTCGTGCACCAGCGAGGGAGGGCGGAATACCTCCCGTCATGCCGGACTTGTTCCGGCATCCACCGTGCCGCGTGCACAACAAATGTTTTGTGCGTGGACGGGTGGACCCCAAGACAAGCCCGGTGTGACGGCGCACGCAGGACGGTCTGGCAATCATCCGACGGACCCCACCGCTCCCTCCCGCGTTACCCGGTACAATGCGGGCAAATCTTTCCTCCTCCGACTTCTGGCGCGCGTTCCGTGCCGACTGGTGGGGGGCGCTGAAGAAGGCATATTCCGCCTCCGATGACGACAACCTCGGGCTGATCGCGGCGGGGGCGGCGTTCTATGCCTTTTCCTCGATCGCGCCGCTGTTGGCCGCGACGGTATTGACCTACGGACTTATCGCCGATGCCGCGACGGTGCAGGCCAACATTCGCTCGCTCTTCGATCTGCTGCCCGCCGATGCCGCGAGCCTGATCGGGCAGCAGCTCGACATGGTCGTCTCCGGCAGCGAGGGGAAGAAGGGGCTGGGCCTCGTCATCGCGCTGGCCATCGCGGTCTATGGCGGCAGCCGCGCGGCGACCGCGATGATGACCGCGCTCAACGTCGCCTATGAGGTGAAGGACAAGCGCAACTATCTGGTCTGGATGCTAACCGCCTTCGCCGTGGTCGCGGGCGGGGTCGTGCTGATGATGCTGGGGCTCAGTACCAGCACGCTGGTCGCGTTCCTGGGCAGCCTGATCCCCTGGGCGCCCGGCGTCGTGCGCGGTGCGATCGGTGTGTGCACCTACCTGCTGATGACGGCCGTGGCGGTGACCGGCGCGTCGCTGCTGTTCCGTTTTGCGCCGTACCGCCCGCGCGCGCGGCTGCGCTGGGGGACGCCGGGGGCGGTGCTGGCGACCGTCGTGTGGCTCTCCGCGACGACCGGCTTCGGCGTCTATGTCGCCAATTTCGGAAATTACGGCGCGACCTATGGCTCGCTGGGCGCGATCGTCGTGCTGCTGACGTGGCTGTGGCTGAGCGCCTATGCCTTTCTGTTGGGTGCGACGCTGGACGTGCAGCTGTATCGGATGCGTGCGCCGATCGCTCCGACGCCGGTGGATGCGCCTGTCCCCCCGGTCGAAACGGGGATCGTCGCGGGCGCGCTGCTGAGTATCGTCGGGCTGGTGTTGTTCACCGTACGTATACGTAGTCAGGGCAGGTGACAAAGCACCTGCGGCGCGTCTAGGTTGCGCTGCATCATCGGGGGGACTTTTGTGAACGCGCAGACCGACGTCCGCGAGCGGAGCCCGCTCGCCCATGCGATCCTCGACACCCTGGTTCACCGCATCGGCAAGGACGAGCAGGCCGCGCGCCCGCACGACTGGCTGGCGGCGGCGATCTTCACCGTCCGCAACGAGATCATCGAGCGGTGGATGGAGACGACCAAGGCGACGCACGCGGCGGGCGCCAAGCGGGTCTATTATCTCAGCCTGGAGTTCCTGATCGGACGCCTGCTGCGCGATACGCTGGCCAATCTCGAGAAGCGCGAGGCGATCGCGGAGGCGCTGTCACAGCTGGGGGTCAGCCTGCCCGAGCTGGAAGAGATCGAGCCGGACGCGGCGCTGGGCAACGGCGGCCTGGGCCGGCTGGCGGCGTGCTTCATGGAGAGCCTCGCGACGCTCGACGTGCCCGCTTACGGCTATGGCATCCGCTATGTGAACGGCATGTTCCGGCAGCGGATCGACGACGGCTGGCAGACCGAGCTGCCCGAGACCTGGCTGGCGCACGGCAATCCGTGGGAGTTCGAGCGCCGCGAGAGCGCCTATTTCGTCGGTTTCGGCGGCGAGGTGACCGGCAACGAGCAGGGCCATGTCCACTGGAAACCCGCCGAGGCGGTGGAGGCGACCGCGGTCGATACGCCCGTCGTCGGATGGCGCGGCAAGCGCGTCAACACGCTGCGGCTGTGGACCGCGATCAGCCTCGACCCGCTCAAGCTGGACGCGTTCAACCGCGGCGATTTTCAGGCCGCGCTGGCGGACCAGCTGCGCGCCGAGACGCTGGTGCGCGTTCTCTACCCCAACGATTCGACCGCGGCGGGGCAGGAGCTGCGGCTGCGACAGGAGTATTTCTTCTCCTCCGCGTCGATCCAGGACATCGTGCGCCGCCATGTCCAGTATTTCGGCGACATCCGCACCTTGCCCGACAAGGCCGCGATCCAGCTGAACGACACGCATCCCGCGGTGTCGGTGGCGGAGCTGATGCGGCTGCTGATCGATCACCACGATCTGGGCTTCGACGAGGCGTGGGGGATCACCCAGGCGACGTTCGGCTACACCAACCACACGCTTCTGCCCGAGGCGCTGGAAAGCTGGCCGCTGCCGCTGTTCGAGCGATTGCTGCCGCGTCACATGCAATTGGTCTATGCCATCAATGCCAAGCTGCTGCGCGACCTGCGCAAGCAGCCGGGCGTCGACGATCGCGCGATCGCCGCAGTCAGCCTGATCGACGAGGGCGGGGAGCGGCGCGTGCGGATGGCCAATCTGGCGTTCGCGGGCTCGCACAGCGTCAACGGCGTCGCGGCGCTGCATACGCAGCTGATGAAGTCGACAGTCTTCGCCGACCTGCACCGCTTCTATCCCGACCGGATCAACAACAAGACCAACGGCATCACGCCGCGGCGTTGGCTGCAGGAATGCAATCCGGGGCTGACCGCGCTGATCCGCGAGGCGATCGGCGATGCGTTCCTGGATGGGGCCGACGCGCTGACCGCGCTGGCGCCGTTCGCGCAAGATACTGGTTTCACGGAGCGATTTGCCGCGATCAAGCGTTCCAACAAGGTGGCGCTGGCAGAACATCTGAAGGACGCGATGGGGCTGCGGATCGATCCCGACGCGCTGTTCGACGTGCAAATCAAGCGTATCCACGAATACAAGCGCCAGCTGCTCAACATCATCGAGACGGTGGCGCTCTACGACCAGATCCGCAGTCATCCCGAACGCGAGTGGACGCCGCGGGTGAAGCTGTTCGCGGGCAAGGCGGCGTCGAGCTATCACAATGCCAAGCTCATCATCAAACTGGCCAACGACGTCGCGCGCCGGGTCAATTCGGACCCGTCGATCGGCGGGCTGCTGAAGGTCGCGTTCGTGCCCAACTACAACGTCAGCCTGGCGGAGAAGATGGTGCCGGCGGCGGACCTGTCTGAGCAGATCTCCACCGCCGGCATGGAGGCGTCGGGCACGGGTAACATGAAGTTTGCGCTCAACGGCGCGCTGACGATCGGGACGCTCGACGGCGCCAATATCGAGATCAAGGATCATGTCGGCGACGAGAATATCGTCATCTTCGGCCTGACCGCGGACGAGGTCGCGGCGAAGCGCGCGAACGGCTACAACCCGCGCGAAGTGATCGAGGGGTCGGCGGAATTGTCGCAGGCGGTCAACGCGATCGCCTCGGGCGTGTTCTCGCCCGACGATCCGGGGCGCTACCGCGGGCTGATGGCGGGGTTGTACGACCACGACTGGTTCATGGTCGCCGCCGATTTCGATTCCTATGCCGCCGCGCAACGCCACGTGGATGCGCGCTGGGCGGACACCGCTGGCTGGCGGCGCTCGACCGTGCTCAACGTCGCCAACATGGGCTGGTTCTCCAGCGATCGCACGATCGCGGAATATGCGCGTGAGATCTGGGGCGTGATGTGACGCCCTCCGCGCCCGCGATCCGCGCGCTGCTCGACGGCACCAGCGACGACCCCTTCGCGCTGCTGGGAGCGCATCCGGGTCCGGCCGGGCTGTTCGCGCGGACGTGGGTGCCGGGCGCGGAGACGGTGGAGGCGCACACGCTCGCCGGAGACCCGCTCGGCACGCTGGACCGCGTCGACGAGGCGGGGCTGTTCGAGGGCGTGATCGCGGGCGAGCGCCAGCCGCTGCGCTACCGCGCGCAGGGCGGCGGCGTGGAATGGTGGGTCGGCGATCCGTATAGTTTCGGCCCCGTGCTGGGGCCGACCGACGACTTCCTGATGAACGAAGGGACGCACCGCCGCCTCTACGACAAGATGGGCGCGCACCTGATCGAGCATGAGGGCGCGAGCGGCGTTCATTTCGCGGTCTGGGCGCCCCATGCACGCCGCGTTGCGGTGGTGGGCGACTTCAACGACTGGGACGCGCGCCGCCACGGGATGCGGCGGCGCGGCGACACCGGCGTGTGGGAGATCTTCCTGCCCGACATCGGCGCGGGCCGCGCGTACAAGTTCGCGATCCTCGGCGCCGACGGCGCGCTCCAGCCGCTCAAGGCCGATCCCTTCGCCTTCGCCGCGGAGCTGCGCCCGAAGACCGCGTCGATCACCACGGCGCCGCCGACGCACGAATGGGGCGACGCGGATCACCGCGCCGCCTGGGCCGCGGTCGATCCGCGCCGCGTGCCGATCAGCATCTACGAGGTGCATGCCGGCTCGTGGGACCGCGACGAGAACGGCTGGTTCCTCAGCTGGGACCAGCTGGCCGACCGGCTGATACCGTATGTGGTCGAAATGGGGTTCACCCATATCGAATTCATGCCGATCAGCGAGCACCCCTACGATCCCAGCTGGGGCTATCAGACGACCGGCCTCTACGCGCCGAGCGCGCGCTTCGGTGATGTCGAGGGGTTCGCCCGCTTCGTCGACGGCGCGCACCGCGCCGGGGTGGGCGTGCTGCTCGACTGGGTGCCCGCGCATTTCCCGGTCGACGCGCACGGCCTGTCGCGGTTCGACGGCACCGCCCTCTACGAGCATCAGGATCCGCGGCTGGGCTTCCACCCCGACTGGAACACCGCGATCTACAATTTCGGGCGGCGCGAGGTGTCGTCGTTCCTGGTCAACAACGCGCTGTTCTGGGCCGAGCGCTATCATGTCGACGGGCTGCGGGTCGATGCGGTCGCATCGATGCTGTACCGCGACTATTCGCGCCGCGCGGGCGAGTGGATCCCCAATGCCGAGGGTGGGCGCGAGAATTGGGAGGCGGCGGAGTTCCTGCGTGCCACCAACCGCGCGGTCTATGCGCAGCATCCCGGCGTCTTCACCGTGGCGGAGGAATCGACCAGCTGGCCGGGCGTCAGCGCGCCCGCGTTCGACGACGGCCCGCGCACCGCGCTCGGCTTCGGGTTCAAGTGGAACATGGGCTGGATGCACGACACGCTCCAGTACATGGCACGCGAGCCCGTCCACCGGCGGCATCATCACGATGCGATCACCTTCGGCCTGATCTATGCCTTCGACGAGAATTTCGTCCTGCCGCTCAGCCATGACGAGGTCGTCCACGGCAAGGGATCGCTGCTGACGAAGATGGCGGGCGACGACTGGCAGCAGTTCGCCAACCTGCGCGCCTATTATGCGATGATGTGGGGCTATCCCGGCAAGAAGCTGCTGTTCATGGGGCAGGAGTTCGCGCAGCGCCGCGAATGGAGCGAGGAGCGTGCGCTCGACTGGGGGCTGACCAACTCCTCCTCGCACGACGGCGTGCGCAAGCTGGTGCGCGACCTCAACCGCCTCTACCGCGAAAAGCCCGCGCTTCACGCGCGCGATTGCGAGGGCGAGGGGTTCGAGTGGCTGGTCGCGGACGACGCCGACAATTCGGTGTTCGTCTGGCTGCGCAAGGCGCCGGGTGCGGCACCGATCGCGGTGATCGTCAACATGACCCCGGTGGCACGCATGCCGTACCGCGTGCCGTTGCCGCACGACGGGCGCTGGCGCGAGATCGTCAATTCGGACGCGCAGGATTATTGGGGATCGGGGCTGGGCAACCTGGGCGGCGTCGTCGCGAAAAACGGGGCGGCGGAGGTCACCTTGCCGCCGCTGGCGACCCTGATGCTGGAGTGGGAGGCGTGAGCCCGGACCCGAGCCCGGGGCGGGGGGCGAGCCGATCGCGTCGGCTCACCCGGATCGTGGGATCAGAACAGCGCGCGGGCGAGCAGGAGGATCATCGCCCAGGCGACGAGCGAGGGCAGCACCGCCGCCGTCAGGCCGCGGAACAGGCTGTCGGTGGAAGCGGTGCGGGCGACCTGCATCATACATCCTCTCACTTGTTCTTTTCGCGCTATGACACTGATTTCCAACGTCATGCCCATAGCGCAGTTCCGACGTTAACCGTAATTTCATAATTGTAAAGAGTGTCAGGGGAGAGAGCGACGTGGACGAACGCAGAGGTCAGCCGCTGGCACGTGACGCCATGGCCTATGTGCTGGCGGGCGGGCGCGGCAGCCGCTTGAAAGAATTGACGGATACCCGCGCGAAGCCGGCGGTCTATTTCGGCGGCAAGAGCCGGATCATCGACTTCGCGCTGTCGAACGCCCTTAATTCGGGTATTCGCCGCATCGGTGTCGCGACCCAGTACAAGGCGCACTCGCTGATTCGCCATCTTCAGCGCGGATGGAACTTCCTGCGTCCCGAACGCAACGAAAGCTTCGACATCCTGCCCGCGTCGCAGCGTATCAGCGAATTCCAATGGTATGAGGGCACCGCCGACGCCGTCTATCAGAACATCGACATCATCGCGGACATTGCACCCGAGTATATGGTCATTCTGGCGGGCGACCATATCTACAAGATGGATTATGAGATCATGTTGCGCCAGCATTGCGACAGCGGTGCCGACGTGACGGTCGCGTGCATGGAAGTGCCGCGGATGGAGGCGAGCGCGTTCGGCGTGATGCACGTCGATGCGCAGGACCGCATCGTCGATTTCGTCGAGAAGCCCGCCGACCCGCCGTCGATCCCCGGCCAGCCCGACGTCGCGCTCGCGAGCCTGGGCATCTACGTCTTCCACACGCGCGTGCTGATCGACGAGCTGAAGCGCGATGCGGGAACGGCGGGGTCGAGCCGCGACTTCGGCAAGGACATCATTCCGCACCTGGTGAAGGGCGGCAAGGCGATCGCGCACCGCTTCTCCGCCAGCTGCGTCCGCTCGCCCGACGAGCCCGCGGCGTACTGGCGCGACGTCGGGACGGTGGACGCCTATTGGGAGGCGAACATCGACCTGACCGACGTGGTGCCGCAGCTCGACCTCTACGATCGCAGCTGGCCGCTGTGGACCTATGCCGAGCTGACCCCGCCGGCGAAGTTCGTCCACGACCTGGACGGGCGGCGCGGGCAGGCGGTGTCGAGCCTGATCGCGGGCGACTGCATCATCTCCGGCTCCGACATCCACCGCAGCCTGGTGTCCACCGGGGTGCGTGCGCACAGCTATTCCTCGCTCGATGAGGCGGTGGTCCTGCCCTATTGCAAGATCGGTCGCGGCGCGCAGCTGTCGCGCGTGGTGCTGGACCGCGGCGTGGTGATCCCCGACGGGCTGATCGTGGGGCAGGATCCCGAACTCGACGGCCGCCGCTTCCGGCGCACCGACAAGGGCGTATGCCTCATCACCCAGCCGATGATCGACGCGCTGGGGTGAGGGGCATGGTGTGCCCCCCCGTTGTCCGTATGACCTCGTCACACCGGACTTGTTCCAGGCTTCAGGGTTGCACACGCCCGGCGACCGTTGGGAACGAACAGCCCCGAATGCCGAGACGAGCCCGGCATGGCGGGACAGCGACCGTCATCCCGGACTTGATCCGGGATCCCGCTTTTTCTTCCAGACGACGGTCGAGCAACAGCGGGACCCTGGCTCAAGGCCGGGGTGACGAAAGGCGATCATGACCATCTCCGTCCTCTCCGTCGCCTCCGAAGCCTATCCGCTGGTCAAGACCGGCGGGCTCGCCGACGTCGTCGGGGCACTGCCCGCCGCGCTCGCGCCGCACGACGTCGCCACCACCACGCTGCTGCCCGGTTATCCCGCGGTCCTGTCCACCTTGCGCAAGCCGCGCGCGGTGCACCGCTGGCCCGACCTGCTCGGCACGCCCGCGCGGCTGCTGGCGGGGACGCTGGACGGTACGCATCCGCTGCTGGTGCTTGATGCGCCCGCGCTTTTCGCGCGCGACGGCGGGATCTACGGCGATGCGCTGGGGCGCGACTGGGAGGACAATTGGCGGCGCTTCGCCGCGTTGTCGCGCGCCGCGGCCGATCTCGCCGCGGGTGCGGTGAAGGGGCGCCGGTTCGACGTGCTGCACGCGCATGATTGGCAGGCGGCGCTCGCCCCCGCGTATCTGCGCTACGCCGGGGTGCCCGTGCGCAGCGTGATGACGGTCCACAATATCGCGTTCCAGGGCCGTTACGACGCCGCCGTGTTCGATGCGCTGGGCCTGCCGCCGGAAGCTTGGGCGATCGACGGTGTCGAATATTACGGCGGCGTCGGCATGCTGAAGGGCGGGCTGGAGGCGGCGGACGCGATCACCACCGTCAGCCCGACCTATGCGCAGGAAATCCTGGAGCCTGCGTTCGGCATGGGGCTGGAAGGGCTGATCGCGGCGCGGCGCGCGCGGGTCCACGGCATCGTCAACGGCATCGACCCCGCGGTGTGGAGCCCCGCCACCGACCGCACGCTGCCGGCGCGCTACACCGACCGTACGCTGGCGAAACGCGTCGCCAACAAGCGCGCGGTGGAGGCGGCGTTCGGGCTGGAAGAGGGAGATGGGCCGATCTTCTGCGTCATCAGCCGGCTGACCTGGCAGAAGGGGATGGACGTCCTCGCCGAGTGCCTCGACGCGCTGGTCGCGATGGGCGGGCGTCTCGCCATGCTCGGGTCGGGCGATGCCGCGCTGGAGCATGCGTTCCGCCTCGCCGCCGATCGTCATCCCGGTCGCGTAGGGGTGCGGATCGGCTATGACGAACCGCTGTCGCACCTGTTGCAGGGCGGGTCTGACGCGATCCTGATCCCGTCGCGGTTCGAGCCGTGCGGGCTGACCCAGCTCTACGGTCTCGCCTACGGCTGCGTGCCGGTGGTGGCGCGCACCGGCGGGCTGGCGGACACGGTGATCGACGCGAACGAGGCCGCGCTGGATGCGGGCGTCGCGACGGGGGTGCAATTCGGCCCCGTCACGCGCGAGACATTGACCGCTGCTATCGCGCGCACGCTTGCCATCTACCGCACGCCCGACCGCTGGGCCATGATCCAGCGCCGCGGGATGCGGTCCGACTTCTCCTGGGCAAAGAGCGGTGAACGCTATGCCCGGCTCTACAGGGAGCTACTTTCCGCATGATCCGTACCCACGCGACCACGCCCTTCAACGATCAGAAGCCCGGCACCTCCGGACTGCGCAAGAAGGTGCGCGTGTTCCAGCAGCCGAACTATGCGGAAAACTTCATCCAGTCCGTGTTCGACGTGGTGGAGGGCAAGGCGGGCGCGACGCTGGTGATCGGGGGCGACGGGCGCTACCTCAACCGCGAGGTGATCCAGACCGCGATCCGCATGGCCGCCGCGGCGGGTTTCGCGCGCGTCGTGGTGGGGCGGGGCGGCATCCTGTCGACGCCCGCGGCCTCCAACGTGATCCGCCGGCGCGGTGCGCTGGGCGGGCTGGTCCTGTCCGCCAGCCACAATCCGGGCGGACCGGACGAGGATTTCGGGATCAAGTATAACGTATCGAACGGCGGCCCCGCGCCGGAGAAGGTGACCGAGGCGATCCATGCGCGCACGCTGTCGATCGCCGAGTGGCAGGCCGCGGACAGCGCCGACATCGACCTCGATACGCTCGGCGAGGTGACGGTGGAGGGGATGACGGTCGAAGTCGTCGATCCGGTCACCGATTATGCCGCGCTGATGGGGACGCTGTTCGACTTCGACGCGATCCGGGGCGCCGGCTTGACGATCGCGTTCGACGCGATGAGTGCGGTGACAGGACCTTATGCGCGGGAGATTCTGGTCAATCGGCTGGGTTTCGCCGCGGACAGCGTGATGAATGGCCAGCCTTTGCAGGACTTTGGCGGGCACCACCCGGACCCCAACCTGGTCCATGCGCACCAACTTCACCAACTTATGATGTCGGACGCGGCGCCGGATTTCGGCGCGGCCTCGGACGGCGACGGCGACCGCAACCTCATCATCGGGCGCGGGCGTTTCGTGACCCCGTCCGACAGCCTGGCGATGCTGGCCGCCAATGCGCATCTGGCACCCGGCTATGCCGGCGGGCTGAAGGGGATCGCGCGGTCGATGCCCACCAGCGCCGCCGCCGATCGCGTCGCGGAGGCGCTGGACATCCCCATCTTCGAGACGCCGACGGGCTGGAAGTTCTTCGGCAACCTGCTCGACGCCGGCATGGCGACGATCTGCGGCGAGGAGAGCGCGGGCACCGGCAGCGATCATGTCCGCGAGAAGGACGGCCTCTGGGCGGTGCTGCTGTGGCTCAACATCCTGGCCGCGACGGGCAAGAGCGTCGACCAGATCGCACGCGAGCATTGGGCGCGCTTCGGCCGCAATTACTACGCCCGCCACGATTACGAGGGGGTCGACAGCGTCGCGGCCGACACGCTGATGGCCGGACTGCGCGGGCAGCTCGCTGACCTGCCGGGCACATCCTTCGGTGCGCTGACCGTCGCGGCGGCGGACGACTTCGCATACGAGGATCCCACCGACGCGTCGGTCAGCCGCCATCAGGGCGTCCGCGTGCTGTTCGAGGGCGGCAGCCGCGTCGTCTTCCGCCTGTCGGGCACCGGCACCAGCGGCGCCACGCTGCGGGTCTATCTGGAGCGGTACGAGCCGGCGGGCGGCGACCTGGACGCCGACACGGGCGCGATGCTGGCGGACATCGTGGCGGCGGCGGATGCGATCGCGGGGGTCACGGAGCATACCGGTCGCACCGAACCCGACGTCATCACGTGACGGCCGTCGTCGGCGCGGGCGGAACGCGCTTTTCGATCCGCGCGCCCCGGGCGGAGGCGGTGTGGCTGTGCCTGTTCGATCCCGCCGAGCGTCGCATTGCGATGACCCGCGAGGGCGACGAATGGCACGTCGACGTGGCAGGAGTGGCGGAGGGTGCGCGCTACGCATTCCGCGCGGACGGACCTACACCCTTCGACGCCGCCAAGCTGCTGGTCGATCCGCACGCGGTGACGCTCGACCGTCCCTTCGTGCAGGACGCGCGGTTGGGAGAATTCGGCGCCGATACCGCTGACCTGGTGCCGCGTGCGATCGTCAGCGCGCCGCTGCCGGCGCTGGACCTGCCGCCGGTGCTGCGTGCGGGCGGGCTGATCTACGAAGTCAACGTCCGCGGCTTCACCATGCTGCACCCGGACGTGCCGGAGGCGCAGCGCGGGACGGTGGCGGCGCTGGCGCATCCGGCGGTCGTCGCACATCTCAAGCGTATCGGCGTGTCGGCCATCGAGCTGATGCCGATCGTCGCCTGGATCGACGAACGGCACCTCCCGCCGCTGGGGCTGCGCAACGCCTGGGGCTATAACCCCGTCGTGCCGATGGCGCTCGACCCGCGCGTCGTGCCCGGCGGGGTCGTGGAATTGCGCGAGACGGTGGCGGCGCTCCGGCGCGAGGGCATCGGCACCATCCTCGACCTCGTCTTCAATCATAGCGGGGAAAGCGACCTGCTCGGGCCGACGCTCGCGTTGCGCGGGCTGGACGATGCCGCGTACGCGCGAGCGCCGGATGGCGCGCTCATCAACGATACCGGGACCGGCAACACGCTGGATTTCGCGCGGCCGGCGGTGCGCGTGCTGGTGCTGGAGACGCTGCGGCATTTCGTGACGCAGGCGGGAGTGGACGGCTTCCGCTTCGATCTGGCGACGATCATGGCGCGCGGGCCGGGGTTCGATGCGCAGGCGCCGATCTTCGCCGAGATCGCCGCTGATCCGCTGCTGTCGCGGCGGGTCATGATCGCGGAGCCGTGGGATCCCGGCCCCGGTGGCTACCGGCTGGGCGAATTTCCGGGCGATTGGTGGGAGTGGAACGACCGCTACCGCGACGATGTGCGGCGGTTCTGGCGCGGCGACGGCGGCATCGGCGCGCTGGCGACGCGGCTATGCGGTTCCGCAGACGTCTTCGGGGCCGGGCGAACGCGCGGCGTCAGCTTCGTCGCGGCGCACGACGGCTTCACGCTGCGCGACACGGCGACCTATGCCGAGCGCCACAACCACGCCAATGGCGAGGACAATCGCGACGGCCACCACGGCGAAATCGCCTGGGCGCGCGGTGGCGAGGGCGTCCGTGCCATGCTGGCGACGCTGTTCGCCACCCGCGGCACGATCATGCTGTGCGCGGGCGACGAGGTCGGGCGGACGCAGCACGGCAACAACAATGCCTATGCGCAGGATAACGCGACCATCTGGCTTGACTGGGAGGGGCGCGACCGCGCGCTGGAGGAGTATGTTGCCGAATTGGCGGCGTTGCGCGCGGCGTGTCCGGCGCTGAGCGATCCGGCGATCCGCCACGATGCGCGCTGGTTCCGCTGCGACGGCGCGCCGATGCGCGTCGAGGATTGGGCGGGCGCGGATGCGGTGGAGATGCGGCTGCCGGAGGTCAGCGTGACGATCGACCGCGCCGCCGGCACGGTCGCGATCGTCCCGACCCGATCGTCTGGACCCTAGCCGATCATCAACTGGGGCGCGTTGCTGGTCGCGTCGGTCAGGCGGCGCAGTTCGTCATGTGTCAGCGGCTTCAGGAATTCGCAGCCGAACGTGTCGCCCTCCGCCCAGGTGACGCGCGCATGGCGTGCGGCGTGACCGGGCAGCGTGAGGTTGAGCAGCGTGCCCGACGGCAGCGGCAGCGACGCGCGACCGCGCAGCCCCAGCAACGATGCGTCGAGGATCGAGATCGACAGCGCGAGCTTTGCGGTGGCGCGACAGTCGACCGGATGCCGCGGCGCACGACGCTGGTCGATGGAGGAAGCGGGGGCGGAGCGTCGAGCGGAAGCGGGCATGCGCTGTTGGTAGCGATCATCGGTAAACGAGATGTGAGCGAAACGGCCGGTTTGCGGTTACCGGGTCGGTAACCATGCCCCCGTGCCCGCGGCTCAGCTTTCGGTGACGAAGCCCGCCGGCGGCGTGCGGGCGATGAAATGTCCCTTCACCCCCTGCGGCCATTGCTTGAACGGCACCCGGCCGTGCTCACTCTCGCCGTACGCCACCGCATAGTCGAGCAGCGCGCGGGCAGCGTCCGCATCGGGCGTGAAGCGGCCCAGCAAATAGCCGACCTTCCCCGGTGCGCGCAGATGGACCGAGCAATGTTCGGTGCACGAGAACAGGCACGGCATCTGCTGGATCGCGACGCCGGCGTAGCGCGGATCGCTGTCCTTCGCGGCGGTGAGTGCCGCGATGAAGGCGGCGCCGCCGCGCTCGCCGTCGTCGTTCTCGCGACGATCCGGGGTGAAGCGGCAGGTGTTGCAGGCGACGATCGCCAGCGTGTCGTCGGCAGGTGTCAGCATGATGTGGGCTCATTCCTTTCCAAATGTCGGTTCATCGTTCGACCACGCGGTCGGCGAGCGGCTCACGCGCCTGCCACTCGCGGCGTTCAAGTTCGGGGACGGCGGACGGCGCAAGCGGTCTGCCGAGGCAAAGCAACGCGACGAACGACCAGTGCGGCGGCGCATCGAGCATCGCGGCGACCGCGTCGGGATCGAGGATCGACACCCAGCCGAGCCCGTAGCCACGGCCATGCGCGGCGAGGCAGAGGGTGTGGATCGCGATGACGGTCGAATCGCGCAGTGTCTGGGGCATGGTGGCACGGCCCAGCCCGTGGCCGGCGACGGGATCGTCATCGTGGAAGGCCGCGATGATCTCGGGCGCCTTGCGCAGGCCGTGGAGCTTCAGCGTCGCATATCGGTCGCGGCGTGCCGCGTCGGTCAGGCGCGCGGCAGCGGCACGGCTTTCCGCATCGACATGCTCCGCCAGCCGTCGGCGCAACGCGGACGAGCGGAGGCGGACGAAGCGCCATGGCTGCGCATTGCCGACCGATGGCGCCCAGCGGACCGATGAGAGCAGCGTCTCCACCACCGCTTCCGGGATCGGGTCGGACGCGAAATGGCGCACGTCCCGCCGCCAGCGGAACAGCTCGTCCAGCTGGCCGATGAAGCCGGCATCGAACAACGGCGCGGTCATGCGGCGCGGGACAGCAGATAGGTGTCCATGATCCAGCCGTGTTCGCCCCGCAGCGCGGCGCGGCGCTCCACGATCGATGCGGCGACGTCCGCGAGCGGTCCGCTGGCGAGCGCCTGTTGGGACATGCCGAGATACGCCCCCCACCAGATGTGCACGCCGCCGGGGGGCAGGGTGGCAAAGGTGCAGGCGCCATCCAGCATCACCGCGACGCGGTCGGCACCGGCGGGCCAGCCGTCGCGTAGCCGGCGCCCGGTGGTGATGACGACCGGCGCGCCAAGGTCGTTCAGCGGGATCGCGTGCGCCGCGGTCAGCGCCTGCAGGCTGGTGATGCCCGGGACGACCCGGATCCGCATCGCCATGCCGTCGCGACGAAGGCGCTCCGCGATGCGCAGGGTGCTGTCATAGAGCGAAGGGTCGCCCCAGACGAGCAGCGCCAGTTGCCCGCCCTGCGGCAGATGTTCGGCGATCTGCGCTGCCCAGCTGGCGGCGACCGCTTCGTGCCAGTCGGCGACGCCGGGCAGATAGGCTCCGCTGGCATCGCGCACCGGCAGGTCGAACTCGACCACGCGGACGGCACACGTGAGGGCGATGGCGCACAGCATGCGGCGGACGTCGATCAGGTCCGAGCGCGCGTCGCCCTTGCGCGGCAGGAGGATCAGGTCGGCAGCATTCATCGCCTCCTGCGCCTGGCGTGTCAGATGATCGGGGTTGCCGGTGCCGATGCCGATCAGGTGAAGGTCGATCATGCGTCCTCCTCCAGCAGCGGGCCGTAGAGGATCAGCGCGGGCGCGCTCCCCACCGCGCTCGCGAGCGTCCGGGCGAGGGTGGCAATAGTCGAGCGGTGCAGTCGCTGGTCGGGGTGGCCGACATTTTCGGCAAGCAGCGCGGGCGTGTCCGGGGACAGGCCGTGGGCGACCAATCGCGCCACCAATTCGCCGAAGGTTCGCTTCGGCATGAAGACGACGGTGGTCGCCTGCGTATCGGCGAGCGCGGCCATGTTGAGCGAGCCGGGCAGTCCGCCGGTCACGTCGTGGCCGGTGACGAACTGCACCCGTCGCGCGCTCAGCCGGCGCGTCAGCGGGATCGCGGCGGCGGCTGCGGCGGCAGAGGCCGAGGTGACGCCCGGCACGATCTCGAACGCGATGCCGGCCTCGCGGAGCGCGACGATCTCCTCCTCCAGACGGCCGAAGATCGCCGGATCGCCCGACTTCAGCCGGACGACGCGCGCGCCCGTGGCGGCGTGCTCGACCAGCAGTTGCGAGACGTGCGCCTGCGTCGGCGAGGGGCGGCCGGCGCGCTTCCCCACCGCCACCAGCGTGGCGCCGCGGCGGATATGGTCGAGGAGCGGGCCGGACGACAGATCGTCGAACAGGACGACGTCGGCAGTGCGCAGCCGGTCGACCGCCTTCAGCGTCAACAGCTCCGGATCGCCCGGACCGGAGCCGACGAAGGAGACGAAACCGGTCATTGCGCAGGCGCGATCAGGTGGAAGAAGGTGCCGGAGACGCGACCGCGGCAGGATCCGGTTTCGGCGACGGCCTGTCCCTCCGCATCCGTGACCCGCGCCAGCGGAGTGTCGGGTTGCTCCAGGATGGTGGAATAGTGGAATTCATGGCCGTGCAGCGTCGTGCCCGGGCGCAATCCGGCCACCTCCGCATGGAGCGTCGCCTTGCGGTAGCCCAGATGCATGCGGCGCTGCGCGTAGCTGGTGACGAGGCCGAGCAGTCCGGCCATATGGTGCGAGGTCCCCTCCGCATCGATCAGCGCCTGGCCGAGCACCATATAACCGCCGCACTCGCCGTGGACCGGACGGGCGCGCGCGTGCGCGGTAAGCCCCGCGTGGAAGGTCGTCGCGGCGGAAAGGCGACCGGCGTGCAGTTCGGGATAGCCGCCGGGGAGCCAGACGATGTCGGCGGTGGCGTCCGGCGCCTCGTCCGCAAGCGGGGAGAAGGGCAAGATCTCCGCCCCGGCGCTGTGCCACGCGTCGAGGATGTGCGGGTAGGTGAAGGAAAAGGCGGCATCCTGCGCCAGCGCGATCCGTTGCGCCGGGGGCGCGAATGGCCGGCGCGGTGCGGGCGGGCAGGTGGTGGCGGCAGCGGCGGTGCGCAGCGCAGCGAGGTCGACATGCGCGCGAACGAACGCCGCACAAGCCGCGATACGCGCGTCGAGATCGGCATGTTCACCGGCCTGAACGAGACCGAGATGCCGTTCGGGCAGGGTCAGGTCGCCGCGCCGCGGCAACGCGCCGAAGACGGGCAGCCCGACCGCGGCCATCCCGCCGCGCGCAAGACGCTCATGCCGGGGGCTGGCGACGCGATTCAGGATCACCCCGGCGATCGGCAGCGCGGGGTCGTAGCGCGCGAAGCCGAGGGCGGTCGCGGCGGCGGACTGCGCCTGCCCGGACACGTCGACGACCAGCACGACGGGCCATCCCATCCGGCGCGCGATATCGGCGCTGGCGCCGTTCCCCGCCGCGCCGGGGGTGGCGACGCCGTCGAAAAGGCCCATCGCCCCCTCCGCCAGCACGAGGTCGGCGCCGTCGGCAGCGGCGGCGAGGCCGTCGAGCATCGTCTGAGGCATCGCCCAGCTGTCGAGGTTGAACGAGCGGCGGCCGCTGGCGGCATGGTGGAAGGCGGGGTCGATATAGTCGGGGCCGCTCTTGAAGGGCTGCACCGCGACGCCGTCGTCGCGCAGTGCGCGCAGCAGGCCGAGCATGACGGTCGTCTTGCCGGTGCCCGACGACGGCGCGGCGATCATCAGCCCGGGCGTCATGCCTGCGGCTCCGCGAAGCGCGACGTCGCGCCATGTCGTCGAAAGCGCCGGTTGTAGCCGGGGGCGTAGAGGCTGCTGTCGACGAAGTCGTCGGCGGCAAGAGCCGGCCCGACGAGGATCAGCGCGGTGCGCTCCAGGCCGCCCGCTGCCGCCTCGACGATGGTGCCCAGCGTCGCGCGGACGACGCGCTCGTCCGGCCAACTCGCGCGCCATACGATCGCGGCGGGGCAATCCGCGCCATACGCCGGCGTCAGGTCGGCGACGACGCGGTCGAGGACGTGGACCGACAGGTGGATCGCCAGCGTCGCGCCGGTGGCGGCGAAGGTGGTCAGTCGCTCCGCCGGGGGCATGGTGCTGGCGCGGCCGGGCGTGCGGGTCAGCACGACCGACTGGGTGAGGCCGGGCAGCGTAAGTTCCGCCTCCAGCGCGGCGGCAGCGGCGGCGAAGGCGGGCACGCCGGGCGTGATCGTGAAGGGGATGCCGAGCGCGCGCAGCCGGCGCATCTGTTCCCCCATCGCCGACCAGATCGACAGGTCGCCTGAATGCAGCCGGGCGATGTCGTGGCCGGCGGCATGCGCCGACGCCATCTCGTCGATGATCGCGTCGAGCGACATGGGCGCGGTGTTCACGATGCGCGCGCCCGGCGGGCAATGGTCGAGCAGCGCCTGTGGAACCAGCGACCCGGCGTAGAGGCAGACGGGCGAGGCGGCGATCCGGTCGCGTCCGCGCAGCGTCAGCAGGTCGGGTGCGCCGGGGCCGGCGCCGATGAAGTGGACGGTCATGGGGTCGATCCTTCGGCGATGGCGCAGGTCGCCATCCGGTCGGGGGAGATGTGACGATGCGTGAGCAGCCGTGCGCCCGCACCGGCCGCGGCGAGTGCGGCGGCCTCCGCCACGCTGCCGGTGCCGCGCGCGGCGAGGCTGGCAGGGGAGCGGGTCGCGGTCGTGACGGTGCGGAGCGCGGCGGGTGCGATCGGCAGGACGGGCAGTCCGAGCCTTTCGCCCAGCAGGGCGAGCGGGGCGATCTTGTCGGCCGGGGCGGCAAGCGCGGCGACGCCCTGGCAGCCGCGCTGCGCCGAGGCCAGCGCGGCGAGGAGCGACTCTGCTTCAGCGCCACTCCGACAGCCGAAGCCGGCGACGATCACAGCGTTACTCTCCATTGCACCACGGGGAAATGCGCGCGCCACCCACGCCGGGTGCCGATCGGCGCGACCGCGGACAGGTCTATCCGCAGCAGGTCGCCGCCCTTGTCCGCCTGCCATTGCATTGCCAGCGCCTCGGATTCGAGCGTGACGGCGTTGGCCACCAGTCGCGTGCCGGCGGGGAGGTGCTGCCACAGCCAGCGCAGCAGCGCGTCCGACAGCCCGCCGCCGATGAACACCGCATCGGGGGGCGGGTGGCCGGCGAGTATGTCCGGCGCGTGGCCCTCGATGACCCGGAGGCGATCGACGCCGAGGGTGGCGGCGTTGGTACGGGCACGCGCGGCGCGGACGGCGTCGCCCTCGAACGCCAGCGCGCGATTGGCAGGATCGGCCAGGAGCCATTCGATGCCGATCGATCCCGACCCGGCGCCGATGTCCCACAACGTCTCGCCCGGACGCGGAGCGAGCGCGGACAGCGTCAGCGCGCGAACGGGGCGCTTGGTGATCTGTCCGTCATGCGCGAACCAGTCGTCGGGGCGACCGGCGGCGGCGGGAAGGACGGCGCCCGTGCCCGCGACCGCGATGGCCACCGCGACCGGATGCCGGACATCGTCGAGGGTGAAGTCGCCGGCGCTGGTGCGGCGGACGCGCTCGTGCGGGCCGCCCAGGGCTTCGCAGACGTGGAGGGTGCTGTCGCCGAAACCCCGGTCGGTCAGATGCGCCGCCAGCATGGCGACCGCCGCGCCGTCGCGCAGCGTCGCGACGATCCGCCGGCCGCGTGTCAGATACGGTCGCAATCGTGTCGGCGGGGCGGCATGGAGGCCGAGGCAGCGGGTTTCCTCGATCGCCCAGCCGAGCCGCGCTGCCACCAGCGAAAAGGTGGACGGCGCGGGATGCGCGACCCACTCGTCCGGCGTGAGATGGCGCGCGACGACCGTTCCGGCACCGAACCAGAACGGATCCCCCGACACCAGCATCACCACACGGCGCCCCCGCAGCGCGAGCAGCGGGGCGATGCCGTCGGCGAAGGGCACCGGCCAGGGCATGCGCTGGCCGCCATCATCGGGGAGCAGCGCCAGATGTCGCGCCGCGCCGGTCAGCCAGTCGGCGCGCGCGATCGCGGCACGGCTTGCGGCGGACAGGCCGTCCGGTCCATCTTCGCCGATCCCGACGATCGTCAGCCACGGATCGGTGCCGCCTTCAACCATGACGCATGTCCTGATCCTGGGCGGAACGACCGAGGCGAGCGCGCTGGCGGCGGCATTGGCGCAAGCACGCGTCGATGCGACGCTGAGCTATGCCGGGCGCGTGGCGAACCCCAAGGCGCAGCCCGTGGCGGTCCGCGTGGGCGGCTTCGGCGGGGTGGCGGGGCTGGTCGCCTGGCTGCGCGCGGCGGGCGCTACGCATCTGGTCGACGCGACGCATCCGTTCGCTGCGCAGATGAGCGCGCATGCCGTGGCGGCCGCGACAGAGGCGGGCGTTGGGCATATCGCGCTCACGCGGCTGGCGTGGGTGGCCGGGGCCGGGGATCGCTGGACGCATGCCGCGGACATCGCCGCCGCGGTGGCCGCGCTGGCGGACGCGCCGCGCCGCGTGATGCTGGCGCTGGGGCGGATGCACGTCGATGCGTTCGCCGCGCAGCCGCAGCACCATTATCTCCTGCGCTTCGTCGATCCCCCGCGCGACGCGGTGGCGCTGCCCGCGTACGATCTGGTCGTCGATCGCGGGCCGTTCACGGTGGAGGGCGATATTGCGCTGATGCGGACGCATCGCACCGATCTGGTCGTGTGCAAGAACGCAGGAGGCATGGGCGCGCAGGCGAAGCTGATCGCGGCGCGCACGCTGGGCCTGCCGGTACTGATGATCGACCGGCCGCCTGTCCCCGAGCGAGCCGAGGTGCACGACGTGGCGGCGGTACTGCGCTGGCTGGGTCATGCGGCGGCCCGCGGCGTGTAGAGGAAGCGGGTGCCCGCGATCATCCGGGTGCGGCTGGAGCCGACGATCACGACCGTGCGCATGTCGGCCATTTCGGCGCGGGCATCGGGCAGCGGGACGACGTGCAGATGCTCGTCCGGCGTCGATACGGCGCGTGCGAACAGTACCGGGCGCCGGTCCGCGCATGTCTCGCGCAGGATGCCGAGCGCGGCGTCCAATCCGTCGGGGCGGGCCTTCGAACGCGGATTGTAGAAGGCGATCGCGAAATCGGCCTGTGCCGCCAGCCGGACGCGACGATCGATGATGGCCTGCGGCTTCAGATTGTCGGACAGGTTGATCGCGCAGAAATCGTGTCCGAGCGGCGCGCCGGCGCGTGCGGCGGCGGCCAGCATCGCGGTGATGCCGGGCAGGACGCGGACGTCCAGCCTCGCCCAGTCGGCGGGGCCATGCTCGATCGCCTCGAACACCGCCGCTGCCATCGCGAACACGCCCGGGTCGCCCGACGACACCACGACGACGCGGTGCCCGGCGCTGGCAAGCGCAAGCGCGTGCGCGGCGCGCTCGATCTCGACGCGATTGTCGGACGGGTGCAGCGTCAGCCCGGCACGCGGCGTGACGCGCGCGACATAGGGGATGTAGCCGACGACGTCGGTCGCCTCCGCCAGCGCGGCGCTGACTTCCGGGGTCACCAGCGCGTCGTCGCCCGGTCCCAGCCCGGCGATGGCGATCCAGCCGCTCATGGGCGGCGCCCCTGACCGTGGATAAGCAGGATCGCGAAATAGGGGGCGACCGCGGCGGCATCGATCAGCCGGGTCACGCGCTGTTGCGGCATCGCGGCATGTTCGATCAGCCAGGCATCCGCCACGCGCCCGGCGGCCGCGACCGCGCGGCGCAGCTTGGGCAGGTGGCGACCGATCTTCATCACCACGAGCGCGTCGGTATCGGCGATGCGGCGCGCCAGATCCGCCTCGGGCAAGGTCGCGGTCAGCACGGTCAGGACGTCGTCGCCCCAGGTGATCGGGCTGGCGCTGGCGGTCCACGCGCCCGACATGCCGGTGACGCCGGGGACGACCGCGACCGGCACGTCGCCGCTCAGCCGGCTGTGGAGGTGCATGAAGGATCCGTAGAAGAAGGGATCGCCTTCGCAGAGCACGACCACGTCGTCTCCCCCATGCGCCAGCGCGCGCAGGTGATGCGCGCAGGCGGCGTAGAAGGTGCTCAGCTGGTCGTTGTACCGCGGGTCGCTGACCGGAATTTCGGTGGTGATCGGATATTCCATCGCGAACTCGGTCGCATCGGGGTGGAGCATGCCCTCGACGATGCGGCGCGCATGGCCGGCACGCCCGGCCTTGCGAAAGAAGGCGATGTGGCGCGCCCCGCGCACCAGCCGGTCGGCGCGCACGCTCATCAAATCCTGCGCGCCCGGGCCCAGGCCGACGCCGTGGACGGTCCCAATCGTCATTCTGCCCGGCTCGCCAACGCGTTGATCGCGGCGACGGTGATCGCGCTGCCGCCCATCCGCCCCTCGACCACGACGCAGGGAACGGGCTGCTGCGCCCATAGCGCCGCCTTCGACTCCATCGCCCCGACGAAGCCGACCGGACAGCCGACGATCGCCGCCGGTCGCGGGCAGGCGGGATCCGCGAGCATGTTCAGCAGATGGAATAGCGCGGTCGGTGCGTTGCCGATCGCGACCAGCGCGCCGGCTAAATGCGGACGCCACAGCTCCAGCGCGGCGGCGGAGCGGGTGTTGCCGATCGCGCGCGCCAGCCCCGGTGTCTCGGGCGCCGTGAGCGTGCAGATCACGCGGTTGTCGGCGGGCAGGCGGGCGCGGGTGATCCCCTCCGACACCATGCGCGCGTCGCACAGGATCGCGGCGCCAGCCTCCAACGCCGCGCGTGCGACGGTGACGAAGCGGGGCGAGAAGCGCATGTGCGCGGCCAGATCGACCAGTCCGGCGGCATGGATCATGCGCACCGCGATCGGCTCCTCGTCGGCATCGAAGCGCGCGAGGTCGGCCTCGGCGCGGATCGTGGCGAAGGATTGCCGGTAGATGGCGGCGCCGTCCGTCTCGTAGACATGGGGCATCAGCGAACTCCGAAATGCTGGAGGAGGGCGGCGGCGTCGAGCGCGGCATGCGCGGGCGCGGCACCGGCGCGCGCGTCGAAGGCGAGGTCGTAGCGCCCGGCGCGACCGGTCAGCACCACCGCCGCCGGCGCAGCACGCGCGCAGCCCTTGGCGCACCCCGAGACATGGAGCCGGCCGGCGACGAAGGGTGCGAGCCGCGCCGCCAGCGCGCGCGTTGCGACGCTCGCCTGCGGACAGGCCGGCGCGCCGACGCAGGCGTCGACGGCGACCGGCACGTCGGGCGCGATCAACTTGTGATCGCCCTCGATCAGCAGCGCGCGCCACGGGGTCGTGCGGATCGCGGTTGCGGTCGATCGGCGCAGCACCTCAAGGAACGAGGGGGCGTCGATCCTGCCGAACGCGAGCGGCCAGGGCGTGCCGGGGACGTCGGGCACGGCGACGGCGGTTGCAGGACGTTCGTCGCCGCTCGCCCATGCGGGAAGGGGGGCGGTGTGGCGGGCCATTCGTGTCGCGCCGTCACCGCCGCTCGCGATGAACCATGCCGTCAGCGCGATCAAAGCATCCGCTTCTTCCCCCGGCGCCAGCGCGATGCCGCCCGCGCGCCCGTCGGCGCGCAGCAGCAGATGCCCGGCCGCACTCCGCTCGATCCGGATGTCGCCGGGCGCATCGGCGAGCATCGGCGCGGTGCCGGCGTCGATCGCGAAGCCGAACTTGGCGGGCAGGGGCGGCAGCTCGGCAAGGCGACGGTCGAGCTCTTGCGCGATCCGGTGCGTGTCGTCGCCAGGCGTCCAGCCGGGCGAAACCAGGATCGTGCGGCGGGCTTCGCGCGCTGGATCGGGGTCGACCAGGCCGAGGGCGACCAGCTCCGCGATCAGCGTCGGACAGCCGTCCTCGCCAACTCCGCGGATCTGGAGGTTGGCGCGGCTGGTGACGTCGATCTGGCCATTGCCATACGCGATCGCCAGCTCGCAGAGGCTGAGCATCGCGTCGCGAACCATCCGTCCCATCTGCGGGCGAATGCGGACCAACAGGCCGTCTCCCGCCGCCATCGGTCGCCATGCGGTGGGGCACCAGCCGCGGATCGCGCTCATGCCGCGCCCCCCAGCCGCGCCAGGATCGAGTTGCGCCGTGTCCGCCACAGTCCCGCGGCGTGCAGGGCCGCAAACCGCGCCTCCATCGCCGCCAGCGCGTCCGGGTTGGCGGCGGCGAGGAAGGCGCGGACGTCGTCGCGCCCCAGCGTCGCGTCGAAGTAGAGGTCGAACGACTCCGGCGTCACCGCATCGGCGAGATGCGCGAAGGTGCCGAGATGATCGAGCGTCGCCGCAATCTCCGCCGCGCCGCGAAAGCCGTGGCGCATCATCCCCGCGATCCATCCGGGATGCGCGGCGCGGGCCCGGACCACGCGCGCGATCTCCTCGCCGAGCGTCCGCGCGCGAAGGCGTTCGGGATCGGTGGCGTCGAGGTGATAGGCGCTTGCGGTGCCACCGGTCAGCGCCTGCGCGGCGGCGAACCCCGCCTCGTGCGCGGCGTAATCGGCGGCGAGCAACAGATCGGTTTCGGGCAGATCCTGGACGTGGACGAACGCGTCGGCGCCGGCGACGCGGGTCCGCAGGGCCGCGGCGTCGGCCCGTTCGACCGGCCCGTCGAAGACGTGGGAGGAGGCGGAGAGCCATGCCTCGCCCGCCGCGCGGCGCGCCTCGGCGGTGTAGGTGTCGGCGCTCTGGCCCAACCCGACACCGTAGCTGCCCGGAGCAGGGCCGAAGACGCGCGGGCCGACGGGGCGGCGGACGAACGGGTTCAGGTCGGCGGGTTCGTCGCGCGCGGCGAGGGCGCGTACCGCCTGCCCGAACATCGTGCACAGCGACGGGAAGGCGTCGCGGAACAGCCCGGATACGCGCAGCGTCACGTCGATGCGCGGGCGGTCGAGCCGCATCAACGGCAGGATCTCGACCCCGGTGACGCGCTCCGACCCCATGTCCCAGACCGGCTCCGTGCCGAGCAGGTGGAGCGCCATCGCGAATTCCTCGCCCGCGGTGCGCATCGTCGCCGATCCCCACAGGTCGACGACCAGCCCGCGCGGATAGTCGCCGTGATCCTGCAGATGGCGCCGGATCAGTTCATCGGCGAGGTGCACGCCCTGCCGGTGCGCCGAGCGGGACGGCACCGCGCGGGGATCGGTGGTGAAAAGGTTGCGCCCGGTCGGCAGCACGTCGCGCCGCCCGCGCCACGGCGAGCCGGACGGCCCCGGGGGCACGCGCCGTCCGTCCAGCGCGGCGAGAAGGCCGGCGCTTTCCGCCGCACCATGGTCACCGCGACCGAACACGTGCAGGCCGTCGCCGAACCGGCTGTCCTTCACGTCGCACACGAACGTGTCGATGCGGGTGATCGCCTCCGCATCGGATGGCGCGCCATCGAGGTTCAGCGCCGCCTCGAGACCGAGCGCGCGGGCTTCGTCGCGGATGTCGTCGCGCAGCCTGCGCCGTCGCGGCGGGTCGAGCCCGTCGGCGTTGGAGAATTCGTCGAGCAGCGCCTCCAGCCGCCCCAGACCGGCGCCCTCGCCGGTACGCTCCAGCGGCGGCGGGACATGGCCGATCGTCACCGCACCGATGCGGCGCTTGGCCTGCGCGGCCTCGCCCGGATCGTTGACGATGAAGGGGTAGACGATCGGCAGGGCGCCGGTCAGCGCCTCCGGCCAGCACGCGTCGGACAGCGCCACGGCCTTGCCTGGAAGCCATTCGAGCGTGCCGTGCGCACCGACGTGGATCAGCGCGTGTGTGGCCAGTTCTGCGCGCAGCCACAGGTAGAAGGCGACATAGGCATGGCGGGGGCAGCGGGAGAGGTCGTGATAGTCGTCGACGCGGGCGGCGGGGCGGCCCCGTTCGGGTTGCAGCGCGACGATGCTGTCGCCCAGCGCGATCGCGGCAAAGCGGAAGCGGCCATCGGCAAACGCGGGATCGTCCTCCGGCTCACCCCAGGCGGCGGCCAGATCGGCGCGCAAGGCGCCCGGTAGCTGTTGCAGGGCGGCGCGATAGTCCGCCACGGGCCAGTCGAGCGTCCGCGTCGCCAGCGATGCCGGCAGGTCCGCGGGGCAGGGGGGAAGCGCGTAACCAGCCGCGCCCAGATCATCGAGGATCGCGGCGACCGATGCGAAGGCGTCGAGCCCGACCGCATGCGCCATCTGCTGCGTCTTGCCGGGGTAGGTCGACAGCACGATCGCCAGCCGGCGCTTCTCGACCGGTGTCCGGGCCAGCGCGATCCATCCGTCGACACGCGCGACGGTCGCGGCGACGCGCGCCGGGTCGGCGCGGTGCGTTCTCCGCGAGAATTGCAGCGCGGGATCCCGCTCGGCCTCGTCCTTGAAGCTGACCACGCCAACGAAGACGCGCCCGTCCACCTCCGGCAGGACGACGTGCATCGCCAGATCGGCGGGTGATAGTCCGCGCTGCGCCTCCGCCCATGCTGCCCGGTCCGAGGTGGCGAGTGCGACCTGGAACACGGGAACGCCCGCTACGTCGAGCGGCGTTTCCCCGGCGGCATCACGTGCCGAAAAGGCGGTGGCATTGACGATCGCCGCCGGTGCCAGCGTCGCCTCCCAGCGCCGCAGCCAGCCCGCCGCTCCGGCATCCTTCAGCGACGGCGCGAATAGCGCCAGCACCGCGTAGCCGCGTGCCTCGAACGCCGCTTGCAACGCCGTTATCGGATCGCAATCCTCGGCGGTCAGATAGGAGCGATAGAAGACTATCAGGATGCGCGGACGCGCTGTCGTCAGGGCAATGGCCGCGGGGCAGGTGATGCCGCCGCCCGCGCGCCAGCCGCCGACCGGGGGGATTGCCCGAACGCGCACGAACGGGGTCACGTCATAGCCCGCCGCCGCCGCGAAATGCGTCAGCGCCGCGCGTATCGCGGTCACGCCGCCGATGTCGCACCATTCGGCCCATCGTCGCAGCGTCGCGACCGGCACGGTGGACACCGCGTCAAGCCGCTCGTCGGGGCGCCCGTCCGCCGGGATCACCGCCAGCGCGATCCCCCGGCGCCGCGCGAGCGCCTCCACCTGTCGCAACCCATAGGCCCAATAGGCCGCGCCGCCGATCAGCCGGATCAGAATGCCGCGCGCACCCGACAGCGTCCGCTCGACATAGGTGTCGACCGACAGCGGATGCGTGAGGTCCGCCAGGTTGGCGACGCGGAGGCTGGGCAGCGCGCGCCCGTCCACACCCGCCGCCGCCGCGCGCCACCCGGCAGCGAACGCCGCCAGGTCGCTGTCGGAGAACGACAGCACGACGAGGTCGGCCGCGTCCTGCGCCAGATCGCGGGGCGGCGCGCTTTCCTCGAGCCCGTGGCTTTCGCGGAAGACGACGTGCATCGCGCACTCAGCCTTGCAGCGTGGCCCGCACCGATGTGGCGTCCAGCCGGTCGCGCTCGGCGATCACCACCAGCCGGGTGGTGCGCGGCTCGCCCGTTCTCCACGCGCGGTCGTAATGGGTCCGCACGCGCGCGCCGACCGCCTGGACCAGCAGCCGCATCGGCTTGCCCGTGACCGCGGCATAACCCTTCACGCGCAGCACGTCCCCGCCATCGCCCAGCGCCTCGACGCGCGCGGCGAGATCGTCGGGCGCGGCGATCTCGCCCAGGTCGACGACGATGCTGTCGAAATCGTCGTGCTCGTGATCGTCCTCGCCATCGTGATGCGAGGGGCGGGCAGCGATGTCGTCCTCCGCCGCCGCGCCGATGCCGAGCACGACGCGCGGGTCGATCACGCCATCGGTCAGCTCGATCACTGGCAGTGCGCGTGGCGTCTCGGCGGCGATGACTCCGCGCGCCGCAGCAATGCCCCCGGCGCCGGCGAGGTCGCATTTGGTCAGCAGCACCATGTCGGCGCAGGCCAGCTGGTCCTCGAACACTTCCGACAGCGGCGTCTCGTGGTCGATGCCGGGATCCGCGGCGCGCTGTGCGTCCAGCGCGGCCACGTCGGGGGCGAAGCGCCCGGCCGCCACTGCTTCGGCGTCGGCCAGCGCGATCACGCCGTCGACGGTGATGCGCGACCGGATCGCAGGCCAGTCGAACGCCTTCAGCAGCGGTTTGGGCAGCGCGAGCCCCGACGTTTCGATCAATATGTGATCGGGGCGCGGATCGAGCGCGAGCAACGTCTCCACGGTCGGGATGAAATCGTCGGCGACGGTGCAGCAGATGCAGCCATTGGCCAGTTCGACGATGTTTTCGGCCGGGCAATCGGGGATCGCACACCCTTTCAGGATGTCGCCATCGACGCCGAGCGTGCCGAATTCGTTGACGACCACCGCCAGTCGCCGCCCCCCGGCCTGGCGGATCAAATGGCTGATGAGCGTCGTCTTCCCGGCGCCCAGAAAGCCGGTGACGATGGTGACGGGCACCTTGGACAGATCGGACATACGTTTCCCCCGGCGCTGGCAACGACCGGCGGGGACCGACATGTCGCACGGCGCGCGCCGTGGCGGGGCGCCGAAAGCCCTCCGCAGCACGCACCGATGCGGCTCCCGCCACACAGGTTCGTCGCTCAGACGGAGAACCGTGCCGCGGCCATCCCCTGGACCGAAGCAAGAGCGACCATGTCGCCGGCAGGTCTCCTGGCTTGCGGGTCAAAGCTGGGGTGTCGCCTTCCCAGGGAGACATCCGCGGATGCCCCTCCCAGTGGCCGCTCCGTGACGGAGCATGACGCCTTCGCTCACCGCTCACAGTTGCAGGGACAGCCGCGGATTTGGGGGAGGTCCCCCGCACCGCATTCCCATTCAAGCCCCTCGCGGGGCACCGGCGCGATCATCGAAAGCCGCAACGGCTTTCACGGCGCTCGTAGCGCGCCCGTTCGGGATTGCCAATTCCGATTCACGACGACGCGACGTGGCCCACGGCGAACACACGCCGCGTCAGCGGTGGGACGGAGTTTTAGAAAATGGCGGAAAAGCTTGGAGCGGGTGAAGGGAATCGAACCCTCGTCGTAAGCTTGGGAAGCTTCTGCTCTACCATTGAGCTACACCCGCATCTCGTGTGCGGCACGGCCCTGCCATGGCGGGGCCGGCGCCGTCAACGGGTAAGATCACTTCTGCTTGGCGGGTGCCTCGTCATCCACGCCGTCACGTTGCGCGCGGGCGGTCATGCCGGTGATGGACGCGTCGTCCAGCACCTGCTCGTCGGGAGCGGGGGCTTCTTCCGGTGGCAGGTCGACGACGTTCTGCGTGACATTCTCAACCGGGGACGGCTCGGGCAGCGGGGCCGGCTCGGCGGTGAGGGCGTTCACCGGCTCGGCGGGCAGTTCGACATTGGTTTCGGCGGGCTCGTCGGGCTGCGATCGCGAGCAGGCGGCGAGCGCTGCCGTGGCGATGGCGGCCAGCAGCAGCCCGCGGGCGGGAAACGTCTTCACGATCTTGCGTCCTTTCACTTCGCCGCCAGCGCCTGGGTGGCCGAGCGCCGTTCGACCAACGATGCCAGCTTCGCATCCCAGGTATAGGGATCCTCGCGGAAGCCGACCTCGCCCTTCTGGTTCGCGAAGGCGGTCCAGTAAAGCAGATAGACGCTGACCGGATCGGCCATCTTCGCGCGCACGGTCTTGCCCGCATCGACCGCGGCGTCGATCTGCGGCGGCTGCCAGTCGGGGGTTGTGCGCATCAGCAGCTTCGCCAACTCGGCGGGCTTCTCCAGCCGGACGCAGCCATGGCTCGACAGGCGATCGAAGCGCGAGAACCCCGATTGCGCGGGGGTATCATGCAGATAGACCGCGAAATCGTTGGGGAAGTCGAATTTGAACCGCCCGAGTGCGCTCTTCTCCGAGGATTGCTGAAGCCGCTTGCTGCCGTCGCCATTGTCGATCACGCGAAAGCCGTTGCGCTTCAGATAGCCCGGGCTGGCGCGCTCCTTGGGCCACAATTCCTTCGTCGCGATCGACGTCGGCACGTTCCACGGCGGGTTGATGACGATGCTGTTGATGCGGCTGATGAGCATCGGCGTCTCGTTCCCGGGACGTCCGGTCACCGATTTCATCGACATGGTGGGCGTGTCGCCGTCGAAGACGGTCAGCACCGCAGCGGCGATGTTGACCTGAACGCGGCGCGGATCGAGCTCGGGCGGGAGCCAGCGCCACCGCTCCATATTGGCCATGATCTGGCGGATGCGGCGGTCGACGGGCACGTTGAGCGCGGCGAGGGTCTGCGCGCCGACCTGCCCCGCGGGGTTTAGGCCGTAGCGGCGCTGTGCGCGGCGCACCGCCTCCAGCAAGCCGTCATCGAAGCGGTCGCCGGTGCGCGCGACCTGCGCATCCTCGATCGCCAGCCGTTCGCGCAGGCGGGCGACGGCGGCGCCGCGGTCGCCGTAGTTGACGGTGCCGGTCAGCGTCGGCCAGCCGCCCGTGGCGGCGATGGCGCGGTAGCGCTCCAGCCCCTCCACCAGCGTGTCGTACCCGACATAGGGCGGGGGGAGCGAGGCGATCCAGGCGTCGAGCCGGTCGCGCGCGACGGCGTCGGCGAAGGCGGGGAGCGGATCGTAGGCGCGCGGGCGGATGCCCCAGTCCTTCTGAAAATCCTCCGGCATCAGGCGCCCGGTGCGGACCGCGCGGGCGTGGTCCAGCGCGGTGCGCACGAGCGCCGCGTGATCGCGGGTCGAAAGGTCGGGCGGGGTGCCGACGCGCAAGCCCTGCTTCACCTCGTCCGCCGCGATCAGCTTCGCCAGGTGGCGTGCCTGTGCGTCGGTGAGGGTCGGGAGCGGAGCGGCGGGCGGCGCGATCGCCAGCGGCGGGGGCGGCGGCGTGACGGTGGGGACGGGTAGCGGAGCGCCCTGCGGCGCGACCTGTGCCGATACCGTGGCGGAGGTCGCCACCAATCCGGCCATGATGGCCGCGTGCCAGCCGCGATTCCGTGCCTTAACCCCCGTAACGATCACGCGATGATGCTCCCTTTCGTGCCGATGGATCATGCGCTTGGCGCATCGAACCCTGCGCTGCGATGAATGGATGGCACGCGATATGGGTCCGGCGGAAGGGGTCCGCGACGCGGAAACGCGCAAAAAGTCATGGTTTGTGGGGTCGTTGCGTGGCACGGCGCAGCGCAGGACGAGGGAGATGGCGATGAGCGTACGCGATCGCGTGGACGAGGGCCGCGTGCAGCCGCTGGGCGGCGTGCACAATTTTCGCGATTATGGTGGCTATCGTGCCGCGTCGGGGATGCTGAAGCGGGGATTGCTGTTCCGTTCCGGGCAGCATGCCGGCGCCGGGGCGGAGGATCTCGACCGGATTCACGCGCTGAACCTGCGCACGGTCGTCGATCTTCGCGGCGATGCGGAGCGGGCGGCGATGCCGTGCGTGCGGCATCCGGAATTCGGCGCGGCGGTATTGTTCGCCCCCGGCGAAACCGCGGGGATCGAACTGGCCCCGCACGAGGAGGCAGGCGCCGGGATCGCGACCGCGGGCGAGGCCCGCGCGGCGATGACGCGGCTGTACGAGAACATGCCGTTCCGCCCGGTGCTTGTGAAGAGCCTGCGCCTCTACATGACGGCGCTGGCGGACGGGCAGGGGGCGAGCCTGGTGCATTGCCTGGCGGGAAAGGATCGCACCGGGCTGGCGGTGGCGCTGGTCCACGACCTGCTGGGCGTCCACCCGGACGATATCATGGCGGACTATCTGCTGACCAACACCGCCGGCAACCGCGAGGCGCGGATCGAATCGGCGGCGGCGGGGATTCGCGAGCGCTACGGCGCGGGAATGAGCGACGAGGCGATCGTCACGCTGATGTCGGTCGAGGCGGAATATCTGGACACCGCCACGGCCGCGATCCGTGCTCGGCATGGCAGCGTGGCGGATTATGCGCGCGACGTGCTGCGCGCGGACGAGGCGTGGCGCGGGAAAGTCGAGGCGATGCTGGTGGAGTGAGCGCGGGAGCAGGTCGGACCGCGCCGGACGTTGCCTGTTTCGCGGTGAAGGCGGAGGTCAAGGAACGATTGGCTCGCAAGATAGCGAAACGGTGCGCATCTGGGCCCCGGCCTTCGCGAGACCTTTGCAGAACGGCTGCAGGCGCGCTGCGTACGCGCCGTGCTCCTGCGAAGGCAGGAGCACGGGATCAAGCAGAACAACGCCTTATGGGACCGGCAACCCTGGGCTCTTGCCTGCGCAGGAGCACGTTGGCGACATTCGCAAAGGTCCCGCCTTCGCCGAGGAACAGGAGCGTTCTGGACAGTTTCGGAACGCGGACGGTCAGAGAAACGCCTCCAGTTCCGCCATGAAGCGGTCGAACTGGTCGTGGTGGAGCCAGTGGCCCGCCTTCTCGAATTCGACGACGCGGGCATTCGAGAAATGGACGATGCGCCCGTCCTTCTCAGGGTTCGACGCCCAGCTGTCGGCGCCGTAAAGCAGCAGGGTCGGGCACGTGATCGCCTGCCACAGTTGCTCGATCTCCGCCTGCGGCACGTCGGTGAAGGGCCAGACGTTGAGATGGTTGTCGAACTTCCAGCTCCACGTCCCGTCTTCGTTTCGGTTCATGCCGTGGATGGTGAGGTGGCGTGCCTGTTCGTCGGTCAGATAGGCGTTCTCTGCCTGCATCCGGGTCAGCGCATCCTCGAACGTGGCGTAGCGCTTGGGAAGGCGACCGGCGGCGGCGCGCTTGTCCGCGATCCACTTGCGCCAGCGCTCGGCAAAGGGCGTCTGCGCGCGTTCTGCGAGCACCTTGGGGCTGGGGCCGAGGCCTTCGATCGCGACCAGCTTCGTCACCGTATCGGGATAGAGGCCGGTGTAGCGCAGCGACACGTTGCCGCCGAGCGAATGCGCGACGATCGTGACCGGCCCTGCATCCAGCTGATGCACCAGCTGCGCCAGGTCGTAGACGAAGCCGTGCGTGTCGTAGGTGCCGTCGGGCGACCATTGGCTGTCGCCATGCCCGCGCAGATCGGGGGCGATGACGTGGAAGCGGTGACGCAGCCGCTCCGCCACCCAGTCCCAGCTGCGGCAATGATCGCGCCCGCCGTGCACCAGCAGCAGCGGCGGTGCGTCCGCATTGCCCCAATCGGCGTAATGCAGCCGCAGCCGCTGCGAGACGAAGGCGTGCGAAGTGGGGCCGGTAAGCGTCATGGCGCCCAAGAAGCCCGCCGATGACGCGTGCGTCAAGGGATGCAGCCGATCCGCCCAGCGCGCGTTGGCGGTTGAACCGTGCGCGATCCTGCGCTTTGGAGGGCGCATGACCAAGCTTTTCCACGTGAGCGATGTCCATTTCGGAGCGGAAGATCCGGCCGCGATCGCGTGGTTCAGCGAGCGGGTGGCCGCGGAAAGGCCCGATGCGGTCATCATGACCGGCGACCTGACGATGCGCGCGACCAAGTCGGAGTTCGAGGCGGGGGGCGCGTGGCTGGCGGCGCTGGGCGTGCCGGTCACGCTGGAGGTCGGGAACCACGACATCCCATATTATTGGGATCCGATCCGGCGGCTTTTCTCCCCCTATTCGCGTTACGCCGCGGTGGAGCGGATGATCGAGCGGCCGCTGGATGTGGCGGGGATCACCGTCGTGCCGCTGAAGACCACCGCGCGCGCGCAATGGCGCTGGAACTGGTCGAAGGGCAAGGTGAGCAGCGGCTCGCTTCGCCGGGCGCTGGCGCTGATCGCGGCGGCGCCGAAGGATCACCTGATCTTCGTCGCGGGGCACCATCCGCTGATCGAGGGGCCGGTGAAGGGCACCGCGCGGACGCGCAACGGCGACGTCGCGCTCGCCGCGCTGGCGCAGGCCGGGGCGCATGCGGTGCTGTCGGGGCATGTCCACGACCCCTTCGACATCCCGGTGGCGCGCGATGACTGGCAGATCCGGCTGATCGGCGCTGGCACGCTGTCGAAGCGGACGCGCCATTCGCCCCCGGCATTCAACGAGATACGGGTCAATGCGGACCGGACGTTCGAGACGCTGGTGCGGACGCTGTCGGATGAGCCCAAGCATTCGATCAGCGAGACGGTGGAGGCCACGACGTCACCCCGGGCTTGACCCGGGGCCCCGCTTCCTCACGAGAGGTGGTGATGAAGCGGGACCCCGGGTCGAGCCCGGGGTGACGGGGAGCGCGCGAGGCCCTATCTGCACCCCGTGCCAAAGAAACGAACGCCCGGCCTGCCAACGCGCCAGCAGATCATGGATTTCATCGCCTCGTCCGACAAACCCGCGGGCAAGCGCGAGATCGCGCGCGCCTTCGGGCTGACTGCGCAGGAGAAGATCGCGCTGAAGGCGCTGCTGAAGGACATGGGCGACGAGGGGCTGATCGACAGTGCGCCCGGTCGCGCCTTTCACGCGGCTGGCGGCGTGCCCAAGGTGACGGTGCTGCGCATCGTCGACGTGGACGAGGGCGGCAACGTCTGGGCCACGCCGGAGCGGTGGGAGGCGGACGTGCCCGCGCCGCGGCTGCGCGTGCGCGAGCGGAAGCGCGGCGCGCTGGGCGTCGGCGAGCGCGTGCTGGCGCGTACCGAGGAAACCGGCCACGGCTGGACCGCGCACCCGATGAAAGTGCTGGCGCCCGCGTCCGAGCAGATGATCGGCGTGCTGCGGCGCGAGGGCGATCGGCTGTGGCTCCAGGCGGTGGACAAGAAGGAGCGCCGCGAGTTTCCCGTGTCCGATGCCGGCGACGCGCAGGCGGGCGACCTGGTACTGGCGGAGAAGGCAGGTCGGCCGCCGCGCGTCACCGCGCGCGTCGTACAGCGGCTGGGCGATCCGTTCGCGCCACGCAGCTTCTCGCTGATCGCGATCCACAAGCTGGGCATCCCCGACACCTTCGCGCAGGATACGCTGGACGAGGCGACGCAGGTCGCACGGCAGCCGCTGGGCGCCGTCGGTGGGGAGGGGGGGCGCGAGGACCTGACGCACCTGCCGATCGTGGCGATCGACCCGGCGGACGCGCGCGATCACGATGATGCGGTATGGGCCGCGCCCGACGACGATCCCGCGAACGAGGGCGGTTGGACGGCGATCGTGGCGATTGCGGACGTCAGCTTCTACGTCCGCCCCGGTTCCGCGCTGGACCGCGAGGCGCGGGCGCGCGGCAATTCGGTCTATTTCCCGGATCGCGTCGTGCCGATGCTGCCCGAGGTGCTGTCGGCGGACGTCTGCTCGCTGAAGGAGGGCGAGGATCGCGCCGCGCTGGCATGCCACCTTCAGGTGACGAAGGCGGGGGCGCTGAAATCGTGGCGCTTCACGCGCGCGGTCGTGCGGCTCGCGGCGAACATCGCCTATGAGGATGCTCAGGCGGCGATCGACGGACGCGGGGCGGGGGACTGGGACGAAGGCCTGATCGATACCGCTCTGGTGCCGCTGTGGGAATGCTGGCGTGCGCTGGCCAAGGCGCGCGACAAGCGCGAGCCGCTCGACCTCGACCTCCCGGAACGGCGTGTGGTGCTGGACGAGAAGGGGCGGATCATGTCGGTAGCGCCGCGCGAGCGGCTGGATGCGCATCGTCTGATCGAGGATTACATGATCGCGGCCAACGTCGCCGCCGCCAGGGCGCTGGAGTCGAAGAAGGCGCCGGTGATGTATCGCGTCCACGAACCGCCCGCGCGCGAGAAGCTGGTGGCGCTGAAGGACTATCTGGCGACGTTCGATGTCGCCTTCGCGCTGGGGCAGGTGGTCAAGCCCGCGACGTTCAACCACATCCTGGAGCGGGTCGGGGACGTGGCGTACCGACCGGAGATCATGGAGCAGGTGCTGCGCACGCAGACGCAGGCCTATTATGCGCCGCTGAACCACGGGCATTTCGGGCTGGCGCTGGGCAGCTACGCGCATTTCACCTCGCCGATCCGCCGCTACGCGGACCTGATGGTGCACCGTGCGCTGGTCTCCGCCTATGCGCTGGGGCCGGGCGGGCTGGCGGGAAACGAGGATTTCGAGCGCGCGGGGCAGGTCATCAGCCAGTTGGAGCGCCGCGCGATGGAGGCGGAGCGCGAGACGATCGATCGCTATGTCGCGGCATTCCTGTCCGAACGCGTCGGCGAGATCGTCGAGGCGCGGATCACGGGCGTGACCAACTTCGGCTTTTTCGCGACGGTCGACGGTGTCGGGGGCGACGGATTGATGCCGGTGCGCGACCTGGGCGGCGAATATTTCCGCTACGAGGAGGGCGCGCGGCGGCTGGTCGGCGAGCATAGCGGGGAGGTTTATGCGCAGGGACAGCGCGTCGAGCTGCGGCTGGCGGAGGCGAATCCGGTGTCGGGCGCGCTGCGCTTCGAACTGCCCGAGGGGCGTTATGGCGGCGCGGTGCGTGAGAGCGGACGGCGCGAGGCGCCGCGGGTGCTCAAGCGGCGCGGGCGTCCGGCGAATATCCGGCATCAGGGCCGCAAGCGGTAAGGGGAAATCATGTCGGGAACGGTGATGGCGACGCTGGTGGCGCGCGCGCGCAAGCGGATCGAGTGGCATTTCGTGTCGGCCGGGGCGACGCGCAAGGAGGCGGCGATCGCGTTCGAGCGGCCCAAGGGGCGGATCGAGCGGCGGGTGTTTGACCGGATGCTGGCGTTCGGCGCGATCGAGAAGACGCCGGAGGGCAAATTCTGGCTGGTGGAGGCGCGTGTCGGTGACTTCCGCAAGGAGTCGCTGGCGCGGGTGCTGGGGATGCTGGCGGTCGCGGAGTTCGCGGCGGCAGGGGCGATGGTGATCGGGGGTTGAAACCCTTCACGTCACCCCGGCCTTGAGCCGGGGTCCCGCTGTTGTTCCCACATCGCAGAAGAAGCGGGACCCTGGATCAAGTCCGGGGTGACGACGGGTTTGTCGCGGGTTACCCCGCCGTGAACGTCATCCCGGCGTTCGCCACCAGCCGGTCGCGCAGCTTCGTGCCCATCAGCGCGCCGGGCGTCCAGACGCCGCCGGTGCCCTCCACGTCGCGCAGCAGGCAGAGCGCGCTCTCCGCCAGCATCTTCGACGTGCAGCCATAGCCGGGATCCTTGTCGCCGGTGACGACCGCGTCGATGCGCGTGCCGTCGGGCATCAGCCCGGCGAAGAGGATGTCGAAATGGCCCGCCTCGCGCTCCTCCTTCGACGGGCCTTCGCCGGGCTTCGGTCCCTTGTCGCCGGCGAGCGGGTTCATCTTGGCGAGCGCCTCCGCCGCGGCCTTGCCGATGTCGCCGAGTCCGGCGACGACCATCTCGTCATAGACCATGTCGCCCCACGGCTGCCCCAGCAGGAAATTGGTGCGGTGGACGTTCTTCGTGTTGATCGGCGCCATGATGAAGGGCGCGACCCACGCGTTGATCGTTGGGTCGAACTCCGGGATCAGCCCGGACGGCTGATGCGGCCCGGCATGGCCGGGCGCGAGCGCGAAGGGATCGCTGAGCAGCATCACCAGCGACGGCTTGCGCGCGGCGGCGGCGAGCGTCGCCTTCAAGCTGGCGGCGGTGCCGCCGGAGAAGCCGCCCTTCATCTGGCGCACGCGGCACTTCACGCGCGGGGCGGGCTGGCCGAACTGCTTCTGCGCGGCCTCCTGAAGCGTCAGCACACCCAGGTCGAACGGGATCGAATCGAACCCGCAGGAGAAGACGATGCGCGCGCCGCTGCGCTGAGCCTCCGCATGATGACGGTCGATCATCTCGCGCATCCATGCCGGCTCGCCGCACAGGTCGACATAGGCGGTGCCGGTGGCGACGCAGGCGGCGACCAGCTCGCTGCCATAGAGCTGGTACGGGCCGACGGTGGTGATGACGACGGTCGCACGCTCGCACATCGCGCGCAGGGAAGCGGGATCGTCGGCATTGGCGGTCAGGAGCGCGACGCTGTCGGGCACGCCCATCTCGGCGCGCACCTCCTGCAATCTGGTGAGCGAGCGGCCCGCCATCGCCCAGTTCAGCCCCTGCGGATAGGTCAGCGCCAGATATTCGGCGACCAGCCGCCCGGTGAAGCCGGACGCGCCATAAACGATGACGTCGAACTCGCGGGGCATGGGAACCTCTCCTGATTGGTTTGGGGCGAGTTGTGGGGGATGCGCTGGAAGGGGGCAAGCGCCTTGGTACAGCAGCATCCGTTCCCCGGCGAAGGCCGGGCCCGGTACCGGCCGGGGCTTAAGGTGCAGGACCGTCACCCAAGTGTACCCCGGCCTTCGCCGCACCTTTGCAAAACGGCTGCAATTGCGCTGCGCACACACTGTGCTCCTGCGAAGGCAGGAGCCCAGGATCAAGCAGAACAACGCCTGATGGGAGCGGCAACCCTGGGCTCCTGCCTGCGCAGGAGCACGTCGAAGACTTTCGCAAAGGTCTCGCGAAGGCCGGGGTCGAGTTGGGGGACGTGGCAAGCAAACTGCGAAGCCATGCCGACTGCGTCCCGGTCTTCACAGGGGAAAGTGAGGTCGCCGAGCGATACACGACGGTCGAAAAGTCCCGACGCGTTGCGGCGGTCACTTTGCCGCACGTCGACCGGCAGCTGGTGCGCGGCGAGGTGGATGCCGGAACAAGTCCGGCATGACGGGTGGGGATTGTCGGGTGATCCGTCAGGATGCGAAACCTACAGGCACGCCTCCAGCTCCGCCTGGTCGAAGCCGAACTGCTTGGCCTTGTCAAGCGTGTAGGGGCGCAGTCCCATCGAGCGGTATTCGCCGATGATCTTGCCGTCGGCGCTCTCGTCCAGATACTCGAACTTGAAGAGTTCCTGCGTCACGATCACCGGACCTTCCATCCCGATGACCTCGGTAATGTTGGTGACGCGGCGGCTGCCGTCGCGCAGGCGCTTCACCTGAATGATCATGTCGACCGAGTCGGCGATCTGGCGGCTGATCGCCTCCTTCGGCACCTTGATGTCCGACATCATCACCATGTTCTCCATACGCGCCAGCGCTTCGCGCGGGCTGTTGGAGTGGAGCGTACACATCGAGCCGTCGTGGCCGGTGTTCATCGCGGCGAGCATGTCGAAACACTCGGACCCGCGGATTTCGCCCAGGATGATGCGATCCGGGCGCATACGCAGTGCGTTCTTCACCAGGTCGCGGATCGAGATTTCGCCCTGGCCCTCCAGGTTGGCGGGGCGCGTTTCCAGCGGCAGCCAGTGCGGCTGCTGGAGGCGCAATTCCGCCGCGTCCTCGATCGTCAGCACGCGCTCGCCGGGGTCGATCATCTTCGACAAGGCGTTGAGCATCGTCGTCTTGCCCGAGCCGGTGCCGCCCGAGATGACGACGTTGAACCGGCACGCGCCCGCGATCTTGAGCGCGGTCGCCATCTTCTGCGACATGCTGCCGAAGCCGGCCATCATGTCGAGCGTGATCGGCTTGGCGGAGAATTTGCGGATCGAGATGGCGGTGCCGCGCAGGGACAGCGGGGGCACGATGACGTTGACGCGGCTGCCGTCCTTAAGGCGGGCGTCCGCGAGCGGCGTCGTCTGGTCGACGCGGCGGCCGACCGAGTTGCAGATGCGCTGCGCGATCTGGAACAGATGCTCCTCGTCGCGGAAGTTGATCTGCGCCAGCTCCAGCTTGCCCTTGCGCTCGACGAAGGTCTGGTCGGGGCCATTGACCATGATGTCGGAGATGTCGGCATCCGCCAGCAGCTCCTCGAGCGGGCCGAGGCCGAGCAGCTCGTCGACCAGCACCTTTTCCAGCGCGAACTGTTCGCGGCGGTTGAGCGTCAGCTTCAGCTCGGCGAGCACCTCGCCGATGATCGGGCGGAATTCCTCCGCCAGCTCGTCCTTGCCTAGCGTCGCCGCGGCCTCCGGATCGACGCGCTCCAGCAGGCGGGGAAGCACCTGCTCCTTGATCTTGTGGATCGACGCCTCGAACCCCTCGACGCGGCTGTTGCCTGCCTCGCCGCTGGCGTTCTGGCGGTCGGAGAGGCGCTGCATCGCATCGATCTGCGACTGCGGCGTGGTGTTGGCGATGTCGATCGCATCGGCATCCGCCACCGCCAGCGTATCGAGCGGGGGAAATTGCTCGCCCGGCATCGGACCGGCGTCGTTGCGCTGGAAGCCGCCGCCCTGGGCCCCGCCGTGCATCGGGCGCGCCACGCCGAAGCCGCCGCCCCGCGCGCCGCCGCTGCCCCCCGCCATCCCGTTGTTGCGACGCCCGAACGCGCTCATCGACTATCCCGTCCCTTCATGGGTTCGGGTGTCGAGGTAACGGCGAAGCCTTACAATTTGTCTAACCATTCGCGACCGACCGCCTCGAGGAAGGCGACGCGCAGGATGGTGCGGGGCAGGGCGGTGTCGCGCGGCACGGCCTGCGCCGCGGTGACGGCGTGGGTCGCTACGTCGCCGGCCTCCAGCGTGGCGGCGGGGAAGCGGCGCGCGAGAGCGGTGGCATCCTCGTCGAAGGCGGTGTGGACCGGGCCCGCGTCGCTGGCCGCGATCAGCAGCGCGCCGAGGGAGGTCGGCACGATCGCCCAGCGGATCGTCGCGCCGGCCCCGCCGCGCGCGCGGGCCGATGGCGTCAGCGCGACGCGTTCGGCGGCGGCGTAGAAGCGGCTGGGGGCGGTGTAGCCGGCGGCGTAGATCGCCTCGGTCACGCTGCCGCCGTCGGCCAGCGCGTCCGCGGCGCGTGTCGCGCGCACCTGCCGCGCGAAGGCGCCGGGCGTGCTGCCGGTGGCGCGCACGAACAGGCGGTGGAAGTGATGCGGAGCATAACCCGCGTGCGCCGCCAGCATCGCGAGCGGGATCGCCCGGTCGGCGCTCATGATCGCCTCCGCCGCGGCGATCACCGCGGCGCGGTCGCGTGCGGCGGCATCGGGCAGGCAGCGGCGGCACGCGCGATAGCCCGCGGCGCGCGCGGCGGCATTGTCGGGCAGGATCTCCACGTTGCGGCGAAGCGGACGCCGGGCGGCGCAGCTGGGCTTGCAATAGATGCCGGTGGTGCGCACCGCGACGACGAAGCGGCCGTCATAGGCGCGGTCGCGGCGCGAGAAGGCCTGCCACGCCTGTTCCGGGTCGATGTGGATGGCATCGTGCATGCGGCTGATATACGCGCATTCGAACGGCGCCGGCATCCCGCGGCTTGCGCTCAAACCATAAGGGAGAGGACGGCGATGGACGATCCGGTTCTGGTCGAACGGCAGGATGACGGCGTCGCGGTGGTGACGCTGAACCGCCCGCAGGCGATGAATGCGCTGTCGATCGCGCTGCGCGCGCGGCTCTATCAGGTGATGACGCAGCTGGACGGCGACGATGCGGTGCGCTGCGTCGTGCTGACGGGGGCGGGGGAGCGCGCCTTTACCGCGGGGCTCGACCTGAAGGAGCTGGGGTCGCAGCCCGGCGCGCTGGGCGCGGCCAATGCGGACGGCGCGGACGAGAATCCGGTCAAGGCGATCGAGACATGCCGCAAGCCGGTGATCGGCGCGATCAACGGCGTCGCGATTACCGGCGGGTTCGAGGTGGCGCTGGCGTGCGACATATTGATCGCGTCGAGCAGCGCCCGCTTCGCCGATACGCATGCGCGCGTGGGCGTGATGCCGGGCTGGGGGCTGAGCCAGAAGCTCTCGCGGATCATCGGCCCCTCGCGCGCGAAGGAAGTGTCGCTGTCGGGCAATTTCGTGGATGCCGCGACGGCCGAACGCTGGGGACTGGTCAACCGCGTCGTCGCACCCGAGGAGCTGTTGCCGGCGGCGCGGCGGCTGGCGGCGGACATCGCATCGACGGATACGGCGTTCATCGCAGCGTACAAGCGGTTGATCGACGACGGCTATGCGCTGCCGTTCGGCGAGGGGATCGCGCTGGAGCACCGGCGGTCGTCGGCGGCCAATCGCGCGGTCACCCCCGAATCGGTCGAGGCGCGCCGCGCGGCGGTGCAGGCACGGGGGCGCGCTCAATGAACGGGGGCCGAATGGAGTGCCGAACGGAGTCAGGGCCGCGGTTGCATCCACCGGTTCCCTTTGCTACGCGCCCGCCATCCCAAGCGAGGCGCGTGTCCCATGCGCCATCCTTTCGCATGGGCCGACACCCCTTGGGTATGATGCGAGGAAAGTGAATCGCGTGGAGAGTTCCAGCGGTAATCAAGGCAGCAGCATCCAGGCGAGCCTGGGCGGTCGCTATGCCAGTGCGCTGTTCGACCTGGCGGTCGAGGCGAAGGCGGTCGACCGCGTCGAGCAGAGCCTGGCGGCGGTGCGCGATGCGCTGGCCGAATCGGACGACTTCCGTCAGCTGACGACGTCGCCGGTGATCGCGCGCGGCGAAGCGGTGAAGGCGGTGCTCGCCACCGCGGACCAGCTGGGCGTCGATGCGACGACGAAGAGCTTCCTGGGCGTGCTGGCGGAGAACCGCCGGCTGTCGCAGCTGCCCGCGGTGATCCGCGCCTTCCGCCAGCTTGCCGCGCGCCACCGCGGCGAAACCACCGCGGAGGTGACCAGCGCACATCCGCTGTCGCCCGAGCAGGTCGACGAGCTGAAGCAGCAGCTGCGCCGCCGCGTCGGCCGCGAGGTGTCGGTCGACCTGTCGGTCGATCCCGCGATCCTGGGCGGGCTGGTCGTCCGCATCGGTTCCCAGATGATCGATTCGTCGATCCGTACCCGTTTGAATGCGCTTGCCAGCGCGATGAAGGGCTGAAGACAATGGACATTCGCGCCGCAGAAATCTCGAAGGTCATCAAGGACCAGATCGCCAATTTCGGCACCGAGGCCCAGGTTTCCGAAACCGGTCAGGTGCTGTCGGTCGGTGACGGCATCGCCCGCATCTACGGCCTCGACAACGTCCAGGCGGGCGAGATGGTCGAGTTCGCCAACGGCGTGCAGGGCATGGCGCTGAACCTGGAGGCCGACAATGTCGGCGTCGTGATCTTCGGCTCCGACGCGGAGATCAAGGAAGGCGACACCGTCAAGCGCACCGGCACGATCGTGGACGTGCCGGTCGGCAAGGGCCTGCTGGGCCGCGTGGTCGACGGTCTGGGTAACCCGATCGACGGCAAGGGGCCGATCGTTGCCGAGAAGCGCAGCCGCGTCGAGGTGAAGGCGCCGGGCATCATCCCGCGCAAGTCGGTGCACGAGCCGGTGCAGACGGGGCTGAAGGCGATCGACGCGCTGGTGCCGGTCGGCCGCGGCCAGCGCGAGCTGATCATCGGTGACCGCCAGACCGGCAAGACCGCCGTCGCGCTCGACACCTTCATCAACCAGAAGCAGGTCAACGCCGGCGACGACGAGGGCAAGAAGCTGTACTGCATCTATGTCGCGGTCGGCCAGAAGCGCTCGACCGTGGCGCAGATCGTGCGCCAGCTGGAAGAGAATGGCGCGATGGAATATTCCATCGTTGTCGCCGCGACCGCATCCGAGCCGGCGCCGCTCCAGTTCCTGGCGCCCTACACCGGCTGTGCGATGGGCGAGTATTTCCGCGACAACGGGATGCACGCGGTCATCGTCTATGACGATCTGTCGAAGCAGGCGGTCGCCTATCGCCAGATGTCGCTGCTGCTGCGCCGTCCGCCGGGCCGCGAGGCCTATCCGGGCGACGTGTTCTATCTCCACTCGCGCCTGCTGGAGCGCGCGGCGAAGATGAACGAGGACAACGGCTCGGGCTCGCTGACCGCGCTGCCGATCATCGAGACGCAGGCGGGCGACGTGTCGGCCTATATCCCGACCAACGTGATCTCGATCACCGACGGCCAGATCTTCCTGGAGACCGACCTGTTCTTCGCGGGCATCCGCCCGGCGATCAACGTCGGCCTGTCGGTCAGCCGCGTCGGCGGCGCCGCGCAGACCAAGGCGATGAAGAAGGTGTCCGGCTCGATCAAGCTGGAGCTGGCGCAGTATCGCGAGATGGCGGCGTTCGCGCAGTTCGGCTCGGACCTCGACGCCTCGACGCAGCGCCTGCTGAACCGCGGCGCGCGGCTGACCGAGCTGCTGAAGCAGCCGCAGTTCAACCCGATGCCGTTCGAGGAGCAGACCGCGTCGATCTACGCCGGCACCAACGGCTATATCGATAAGGTGCCGGTCGCCGACGTGACCCGCTACGAATCGGCGATGCTGGCGTTCCTGCGTGACAAGCACCCCGGCGTGCTGACCGCGATCCGCGACAGCCGCGAGCTGGGCAAGGACACCGAGGCGAAGCTGAAGGCGGCGCTGGACGAGTTCGCGAAGTCGTTCGCCTGATCCGATCGGGTGCTCCTGCGAACGCAGGAGCCCAGAGCCATGAACGGCTCGCTGAGTAACCCTGGGTTCCTGCGTGCGCAGGAACACGCAAAGGTAGAAGATGGCGTCACTCAAGGCCCTCAAGATCCGCATCGGCTCGGTGAAGTCGACGCAGAAGATCACCAAGGCGATGAAGATGGTCGCCGCCGCGAAGCTGCGCCGCGCGCAGGAGGCGGCGGTCGCCGGGCGTCCCTATGCCGAGCGGCTGGAGGCGGTCGTCGCCAGCTTGGCGAGGAACGTCGGCGTCGGCGCGTCGCCGCTGATGGCGGGGACCGGCAAGGACCAGGTGCACCTGCTGGTGGTCGCCACCTCAGAGCGTGGGCTGGCGGGTGCGTTCAACACCAACATCGTCCGCGCCGCACGCCGCAAGGCGGAAGAGCTGGAGGCGCAGGGCAAGACCGTGCGCTTCTACCTGGCGGGCAAGAAGGGGCGCGTGCTGCGCCGCTTCTATCCGTCCGGCGTCGTCGCCGATCATGACCTGTCGACGCTGAAGACCGCGTCGTTCGACGCCGCGAAGGAGATCGCGGACGATCTGATCCGCCGCTACGAGGCGGGCGAGTTCGACGTCGCGCACCTGTTCTACGCCCGCTTCCAGTCGGCGCTGGTGCAGGAGCCGGTCGGCGCGCAGATCATCCCGGTCGCGATCCCCGAGAGCCGCGAGCCGAAGCTGGCGAACAGCGGCGATGCGACGGTGGAGTACGAGCCGAGCGAGGAGGCGATCCTGGAGGAGCTGCTGCCGCGCAACGTCGCGATCCAGATCTTCCGTGCGATGCTGGAGAATGCGGCGTCCGAGCAAGGCAGCCGCATGACCGCGATGGACAATGCGACCCGCAACGCCGGCGACATGATCAAGCGGTTGAGCATCCAGTACAACCGCGCGCGCCAGGCGGCGATCACGACCGAGCTGGTCGAGATCATCTCGGGCGCCGAAGCGCTGTAATTCTGACGGGGGCGTCGTGCCCCTGGATCCGGCGGTCGCCGGGGTGACGATTAGAAGGCAAGGAACGAAGCAATGGCTACCGCCGCTGAAGACGTCCGCCCGACCGTGTCGGGCAGCAACAATGTGGGCCGCATCAGCCAGATCATCGGCGCGGTCGTCGACGTGCAGTTCGACAACAACCTGCCGGCGATCCTGTCGGCGCTGGAAACCAGCAACAACGGCCAGCGGCTGGTGCTGGAGGTCGCGCAGCATCTGGGCGAGAACACCGTCCGCACGATCGCGATGGACGCGACCGACGGCCTGACCCGCGGCCAGAACGTGACCGACACCGGCGCGCAGATTCAGATGCCGGTCGGCCCGGCGACGCTGGGCCGCATCATGAACGTCATCGGCGAGCCGATCGACGAGCGTGGCCCGATCGCGACCGACCTGCGCGGGCCCATCCACGCCAAGGCGCCCGACTTCATCGACCAGTCGACCGAGAGCGCGATCCTGGTCACCGGCATCAAGGTCATCGACCTGCTGGCGCCGTACGCCAAGGGCGGCAAGATCGGCCTGTTCGGCGGCGCGGGCGTCGGCAAGACCGTGCTCATCCAGGAGCTTATCAACAATATCGCGAAGGGCCATGGCGGCACGTCGGTGTTCGCGGGCGTGGGTGAGCGCACCCGCGAGGGCAACGACCTGTACCACGAGTTCCTCGACGCGGGCGTCATCGCCAAGGACGCCGATGGCAACGCCATCAGCGAAGGGTCGAAGGTCGCGCTGGTATACGGCCAGATGAACGAGCCGCCGGGCGCGCGTGCGCGTGTGGCGCTGTCGGGCCTCGCCATCGCGGAATATTTCCGCGACCAGGAAGGGCAGGACGTGCTGTTCTTCGTCGACAACATCTTCCGCTTCACGCAGGCGGGCGCGGAAGTGTCGGCGCTGCTGGGCCGTATCCCGTCGGCGGTGGGCTATCAGCCGACGCTGTCGACCGACATGGGCGCGCTGCAGGAGCGCATTACCTCGACCAACAAGGGGTCGATCACCTCGGTGCAGGCGGTGTACGTGCCCGCGGACGATCTGACCGATCCGGCGCCGGCAACGTCGTTCGCGCACTTGGACGCCACGACCGTGCTTAACCGCGCCATCTCCGAGCTGGGCATCTATCCGGCGGTCGATCCGCTCGATTCGACCAGCCGCGTGCTGGAGCCGCGGACGGTGGGTCAGGATCACTATGAGACGGCGCGTGCCGTGCAGGCGACGCTGCAGAAGTACAAGTCGCTGCAGGACATCATCGCGATCCTGGGGATGGACGAGCTGTCCGAGGAGGACAAGCTGACCGTCAGCCGCGCGCGCAAGATCCAGCGCTTCCTCAGCCAGCCGTTCCACGTCGCCGAGGTGTTCACCAACATCCCGGGCAAGTTCGTCCAGCTCGACGACACGATCCGCAGCTTCAAGGCGGTGGTGAACGGCGAGTACGACCATCTGCCCGAGGCCGCCTTCTACATGGTCGGCGGGATCGACGAGGCGGTCGCCAAGGCCGAGAAGCTGGCGCAGGAGGCGTAAGCCTTCCCGCGCGCGAAGCCTTTCCCTGTCGAGGAAGAGGCTGGGGTGGGGCGGTGAAGGGCGACCGTCTCTGCGAGGCTCACCCCACCCCTACCCCTCCCCTGAAGGGGAGGGGCTTTAAGGTAGAGATATGCTGCATTTCGAACTCGTCACGCCCGAACGCCTGGTCCGCAGCGACGAGGTGTATATGGTCACCGTGCCCGGCACCGACGGCGACTTCGCGGTGCTGGAGGGGCATGCGCCCTTCATGTCGACGATCCGCGACGGCAACGTGCTGGTGCAGAAGTCGGAGAATGCCGCGCCCGAGACGATCGCGATCCGCGGCGGCTTCGCCGAGGTGAACGCGCGCGGGCTGACCGTGCTGGCCGAGCACGCGGCCTGAGGCGGACGTCTATGCGGGGCTGCCGCAGGTGACGGCGCCCGCCTGAGGCGGTGACGGTACGGCTGTCGCCATCCCGGCTCGACGCGAGACATCGGTGACGCTGATTCCGTGCCCGCCGGCGGAGACGGGACCTTCGCAGAACCGATGCAACCGCGCTGAGAACACGCTGTGCTCCTGCCTGCGCAGGAGCACATTGAAGACGTTCGCAATGGTTCGGCGACGGTCGGTGTTCAGTGGCGGTGGGTTCGTAAGATAACGACATCCTACCCAACTGGACCCCGGCCTGCGCCGGGGGACGGTACGACCAAGGCTTTCTTCGTCCCTCATCCGAACGCCGGGTCTCCGGACGTCGATCGACATCGGCAAATCGGACGCGTTTCATCGTCGGCGTCAGCCGCTAGGCTGTCACGGTCGGCACCATGACGCCCTGGACGGTGGCGACGGCGCGGAGTGTCGCGTCGTGCGGCGATCGTTCACGACTTGTCGTCGGCTTCCTGCGTCGTGTCGAAAGCATTGGTGAGGGCGGCGGTCGCGCCCTTAGCGTCGTTCGCGTCGAGCAGGGTCAGCACCTTCGTTGCCGCCGCGGCCATCCCGCCGCCATGCGGATCATAGGCGACGGTGCGCAGCGCCTTGCGCGCATCGGCAAGGTCGTTGCGCTGCAAGTCGATCATTGCCGCGGTCAAGGCGACGCCGCGATCGTAGCGCGCCGCCAGATGCGCGGCGAGCAGGCCGTCCTCCGCGTTCTTCGTCGGGGCGATCCCCTGCGCGCGATAGTTGAAGTAGAAGGCCGCCAGCGGCCACGGATCGCCAGGATCGACGGCATTGGCGCGGGTGAACCAGCGACGGATCAGGCGCCAGCGGTCCGGATCGGTCACCTTGTCGCGCGCGGCGATCGCCTGCTGCGCCATGCCGCGGTACATCATCGCGCGCGTCATCTTCGGATCGAGCGTCAGCGCGCGCGCAGCGGCGGCGTCTGATTCGTCGAAGCGGCCGCAGTCGTATTCGGCTTCCGCCAGCACGACCTGCACCCGGGCGTCGTCGGGATAGCTTGCCGCGACCTTGCGCGCGGCGACCGCGACGCCGGGCGCGGTCTTCGCATCGACGCCGCGGGTCGAGCGGATCCGCACCGGCATGATCGCGGCCTCGCCGGGGGTGAGCGTGCGCAGCGTCACCGGCTTGATGTCGAGCTTGTCGAGGGGAATGCCGACCGCGAGCAGGCGACGCTGCTGGACGTACCGGTTGAGGTCGTTATCCAGCTTGCGCAGGTCGCCGAACACCGCGGCGGCTTCCGTCGCGCTCTTCCCGCTGTCGAGCGCCGCGAGATAGCGGTCGAGGAGCCCGGCGCGGTCGCGGTCGAACGACAGATAATGCGTCAGCAGCCAGGCGCGGCCGTAGAAGCTCTGCGTTTCCTGATCGCTCATCCGGTCTTCCTGCGGCGAGCCCGTCAGCAATTCCTTCATCGGCATGGAGGCGGTGTCGAGTATGCCATAGGCGCGATAGAGCGGCGGCGCCCCGACCGTCATCTTGTTGCCCATCACGCGGGTGGGCGCGTTGAATTCGGCAAAGCCCTCCACGAACCATGTCGGCAAGACCGCGCCGCCCCAGGTATAGAACATGAAATGATGCGCATATTCGTGCTGGAGGATCGCGGTCGCCGAAAATTCGGTCGGGCCGCCGTCCGAACCGGAGCGGGGCACGAAGGCGACGGAACCCTCCACGCGCGGCACGTAGAAGCCGGCGACGTTGGACGATCCGGCGAGCTTCGCCACGGCGCCGATGTTGCGCACGACATACACGGTGACGCGCTGCGCGGGCGTGGTGACGTCGGGCACCTTGCGCAGATAGCGCATCGTGCGGTCGAATCGCTCGAGATTGGAGGTGAACTCGGTCAGGCGCTCCGCCGTATCGTCGGAATAGACGATGAAATGGGTCGAGGTGGCCTCATGCCATTCCGCTGCCGCCGGGGCTGCGATGAACGCGGCAGCCAACCATAGCATCCACGCATGTTTCTTCACGAATCGGCCCCCGCCCCTTGATCCAGGCAAGGCTAGATCATGCGGGGAGGGGCGCGCTACCGCTAACCCTGACGATCGTTGCCGCAACGCGCCCGCTTCGCCGGGGGGCGTGCGCAGCCGTCAGCGCTCCGCGATCGCGCTCAAGGTCGTGGCGGGGGTAATCTGCTCCACGTCGGTCTTGCAATGGAGCAGGCGGACGCCGGGTTGCGCCATCGCGCGTTCGAGGGCGGGGGCGAACTCGGCGGTCGTCTCGACCGTCTCCGCCCAGCCGCCGTAGGCGCGCGCCAGCGCGGCGAAGTCCGGATTGGCGAGGCGGGTGGCGGAGGGGCGACCGGGGAACTCGCGTTCCTGATGCATGCGGATGGTGCCGTAGGTGCCGTTGTCGACGAGGATGACGAGCATGTCCGCGCCGTGCTGGATCGCGGTCGCCAGCTCCTGTCCGTTCATCAGGAAGTCGCCGTCGCCCGCCACCGCGACGACGCTGCGGCCGGGGCGGCGGAGCGACGCGGCGACCGCGGCGGGGACGCCGTAGCCCATCGCACCCGCGGTCGGGGCCAGTTGCGTGCCCGGGCCAGCATAGCGCCAGTAGCGGTGCCACCAGCCCGAGAAATTGCCCGCGCCGTTGCAGATGATCGTGTCGGCTGGCAGCCGGGCACGCATCGCCGCAACGCACGGGCCGAGGTCGAGCGTCACGCCGTCTCGCGGGCGCGCCGTGGTCCATTCGCGATAGGCGGCGTTGGCGTCGGCGATGACCGACGTGACCGGGCCATCGATCGGCAGCAGCGCCTCGGCGAACTCCGCCATGCCCGCGCAGATCGCGAGATCGGTGGCGTAGGTGCGGTTCAGCTCGGCAGGATCGGGGTGGACATGGACCAGCCGCTGGCCGGGGTGATCCGGGGTAATGAGCGTATAGCCATCGGTGGTCGCCTCGCCCAGCCGCGCGCCCACGACCAGCAGCAGGTCGGCGTGACGCACGCGCTCCAGCAACGCGGGGTTGGGGCCGTAGCCGAGGTTGCCGGCATAGGCCGGGCAGTCGTTGGGCACCGCGTCCTGTCGGCGGAAGGCGGCGACGATCGGCACCCCCGCGTGCGTCGCCCAGACCGCGAAGGCGCCCGATGCGGCCTCGTCCCAGCCCGCGCCGCCGATGATGGCGAGCGGACGCTCTGCGGTGACGAGCAGGTCGCGCAGGTGATCGAGCGCGTCGGCATCCACCGGCTGCGCTACCGGCTCGACGCGGGCGCGGTCGTGCGCGACGACCTCGTCCAGCAACATGTCCTCCGGCAGCGCCAGCACGACCGGGCCGGGGCGCCCGTTCATTGCGACGGCATAGGCGCGCGCGACATATTCGGGGATGCGCCGCGCGTCGTCGATCCGCGCCGCCCATTTGGCCAGCGGCGCGAACATCGCCTGGAAATCGACCTCCTGAAACGCCTCGCGGTCGCGGGTGCCGCGGTCGACGTCGCCGATGAAGAGGATCATCGGCTGCGAGTCCTGCATCGCGACATGCACCCCGATCGAGGCGTTGGTGGCGCCGGGTCCGCGGGTGACGAAGGCGACGCCGGGGCGGTGCGTCAGCGTGCCGTCGGCGCAGGCCATGAAGGTGACGCCACCCTCCTGCCGGCAGGTCACGACGTCGATCGCGGGCGTGTCGTGCAGCGCGTCGAGCACCGCGAGGAAGCTCTCCCCCGGCACGGTGAAGATCCGGTCGCAGCCCTGTGCGACGAGGTTGTCGACCAGGATCCGGCCGCCGTTGCGTGTGCTCTCCATGGCCGAGGGGTGTAGCGGCACGCGCCGGACTTGCGAAGGCCTCGCGGTTGGTCGATCCTCGCCGGTGAAAAGAACGAAGGAGAGGATGATGGCGGAATTCGAGCTGGTCACCGATGGCCTGCGCTTCCCCGAAGGCCCGGTGGTGATGCCCGACGGCAGCATCGTGCTGGTGGAGATCGAGCCGGGGCGGATCACGCGGGTGTGGCCCGACGGGCGCAAGGAGACGGTGGCGGAGCCGGGCGGCGGCCCCAACGGGCTCGCCATGGGGCCGGACGGCAAGCTGTATTGCTGCAACAACGGCGGGTTCGAATATCTGGAAAGCAACGGGATGCTCGCCCCCCACGGCATCGCGAAGGATTATTCGGGCGGGCGGATCGAGCGGATCGATCCCGACACCGGCGCGGTCGAGGTGTTGTACCAGTCGGGGGATCACGGGGTGAGCTTGCGCGGCCCCAACGACATCGTGTTCGATGCGCACGGCGGCTTCTGGTTCACCGACCATGGCAAGGTGGACTACGAGAAGCGCTGCCACGACATCGTCGGCATCTTCTATGCCAAGGCGGACGGCAGCTTCATCGAGGAAGTGGTGTTTCCGTCGAACAACCCCAACGGCGTCGGGCTGTCGCCGGATGGCAGCGCGCTGTATGCGGCCGAGACCTACACCTGCCGGCTGATGAAGTTCAATGTGACCGCGCCGGGCAAGGTGGCGCCGGATGCGGGGCCGGGCGGGCCGGGCATCCCGCTGTATCGCCCGGCGGGGTACAAGTTCTTCGATTCGCTGGGGATGGAGGAGAGCGGCAACATCTGCGTCGCGACGATCGGGGAGAGCGGGATCAGCGTGATTTCGCCCACCGGCGAGCTGGTGGAGTTCGTCGCCACGCCCGACATCTTCACCACCAACATCTGCTTCGGCGGCGAGGACATGCGCGACGCGTACATCACGCTGTCGGGCACGGGGAAGCTGGTGAAGACGCGCTGGGCGCGGCCGGGGCTGAAGCTGCAATATTGACGCCCGCGTCACCCCGGGCTTGACCCAGACCTCTGCGAAAGTCTTTTCGCAGGCTCCATCAGCCCCGTCACCCCGGACGTGTTCCGGGGTCTACCGTTCCGCAAAATCAAGGATTTGTGAGTTTGCGGCACGGTGGATGCCGGAACAGGTCCGGCATGACGATGGAGACTTTTGCAGAGGTCTCGGCTTGACCCGGGGTCCCGCTTCTTCTCTTCGCTACGGGGAACAGCGGAACCCCGGCTCAAGGCCGGGGTGACGATGGTCCAGGATGAGGAAAGCCAAGGAGCCTACATGCGCGATACCGTGATCTTCGACTTCGGCGGCGTCATCACCTCGTCTCCGTTCGAGGCGTTCAACCGGATGGAGCGCGAGCGCGGGCTGCCGCACGATCTGGTGCGGCGGATCAACGCGACCAACCCCGATACGAACGCCTGGGCACGTTTCGAGCGGGCGGAGATCGATGCCACCGGGTTCGACGCGACCTTCGCCGAGGAGGCGCGCGTGCTGGGGCACGAACTGCGCGGCGAGGATGTGCTGGCGCTGCTGTCGGGCGATGTCCGCCCGCGGATGGTGCATGCGCTCGACTGGCTGAAGGCCAATGGCTACCGGCTGGGGTGCATCACCAACAACGTGCCCGCCGGCGAGGGTGCGGGCATGTCGCGCACTGCCGAAAAGGCCGCGGCGGTGGCGGCGATCCTCGCACGGTTCGATCATGTGATCGAATCGAGCAAGGTAGGCATCCGCAAGCCCGATCCGCGCATCTATCGCATGATGTGCGACACGCTGGACCGCGCGCCGGAGCGGTGCGTGTACCTCGACGACCTGGGCATCAACTGCAAGCCGGCGGCGGCGATGGGGATGACCGCGATCAAGGTGACGGGCGAGGGGCAGGCGCTGGACGCGCTGTGCGAGGCGTTGGAGATCGAGGCGGGGCATTTCTGACGCCCGGCGGCGGCTTGCCCGCTCCCGGCGGCGCGGCTAGTCCGTCGCCGGTTATCGAGAGAGGGTCACGCGCATGAAGAAGCTCTACGCCGACGCGGCCGCCGCGCTGGACGGGCTGCTGTTCGACGGGATGACGGTCTGTGCCGGCGGGTTCGGGCTGTGCGGCATCCCGGAGCGGCTGATCGACGCGATCCAGGCGGCGGGGACGAAGGACCTGACGATCGCCAGCAATAACGCCGGCATCGACGGCGAGGGGCTGGGGAAGCTGCTGCGCACGCGGCAGGTCAGGAAGATGATCTCCAGCTATGTCGGTGAGAACAAGGAGTTCGAGCGGCAATATCTGTCCGGCGAGCTGGAGGTGGAGTTCTGCCCGCAGGGGACGCTGGCGGAGCGGTGCCGCGCGGGCGGGGCGGGCATCCCCGGTTTCTATACCAGAACCGGCGTCGGCACTTTGGTGGCCGAGGGCAAGGAGGTGAAGACCTTCGACGGGGAGGATTACATCCTGGAGCGTGGCATCCGCGCCGACCTGTCGATCATCAAGGGCTGGAAGGCGGACGAGAGCGGGAACCTGATCTTCCGCAAGACCGCGCGCAACTTCAACCAGCCGATGGCGACCGCGGGCAAGGTGTGCGTCGCGGAGGTGGAGGAGGTGGTGCCGGTCGGGTCGCTCGATCCGGATCATATCCATCTGCCCGGGATCTATGTGAAGCGGATGATTGTGGGCGCGCCATACGACAAGAAGATCGAGTTCCGGCTGACGCGTCCGCGCGAAGGGACGGTGGCGTGACCGCTCCCCTCCCTGCGGGGGAGGATCGCGACCAAGTGGGCTATCCCTATACCACCCCGACTAAGGCCGGGGTCCAGATACGAAACGATGGCGGGACAGTCTCGGCGTCCCCCAACTGGATCCCGGCCTTCGCCGGGATGATGTCGAGGGTTACGAAAGGATTTCCCAGACATCGGGGGGCTTCGGCGGCACTCCTGTTGCTGACGGGCTGCGCCACGACAGCTTTTCCGCCGGCGATGCCGATGCCGGAAACGGTCACGATCCTGACGCAGCCGGCACGACCGGGCGATATCGTACCGCCCGCCATGGCCTATCTCTACGGCTCGGGGGAGGCGGCAGCGCTCAGCGAGCAGGCATATAACGGGTTGACCGCATATGTCCGCGCGACGATCGACAAGGCGCGTGACGGGCGCGGGCGGCTGCCGAACCAGCGCGGCGAGGGGACGTTGCCGCGCTGGCCGCGATCGGTGGTGCTGGCGCCCGGGGCCACCGCCGCCACGGCCGACACGCTGCCGTGCGGCACCCTGCCGCCGGCCGTCGTGCTCGATATGGACGAAACCGCGGTCCTGAACCTGGGCTACGAATATAACGATGCGCGCACCGGCGCGGTCTATGATTCCAGGCGATGGGAGCGGTGGGAGACGGGCGGCGCGGACAGGGTCGTCGCACTGCCCGGCGCGGTGGCGGCGTTCCGTGCGCTGCGCGCGATGGGGGTGACGGTGGTCATCAACACCAACCGCTCCGCCGCGCATGCCGAGGATACCGCGCGCGCGCTGGCCCATGCCGGGCTGGGCGAATTCCGCCACGGCGAGACATTGTTCCTGAAGGGCGATGCCGACGGCAAGTCGGGCAAGGACGGACGGCGACAGGCGATCGCGGCGCGCTATTGCGTGCTGGCGCTGGTAGGCGACCAGCTGGGCGACTTCGCCGATCTGTTCAACCCGCCCGGTCCCGCACCGGCGCGGGGGCGGCGGATGCTGCCCAGCGTCGCCGCGCTGCGCGATCGATGGGGCGCGGGATGGTTCGTACTGCCCAACCCGGTCTATGGCACCGGGCTGGGTACGGGATGGGACGATACGTTCCCGGAAGGCAAGCGCTGGAGCGACGACGCCCCGGCGGAAGGAGCGAAATGATGGCGTGGGATCGCAACGGCATGGCGGCGCGCGCGGCGAAGGAGCTGCGCGACGGCTATTACGTCAACCTGGGCATCGGCATCCCGACGCTGGTGGCGAACAACATCCCCGACGGTATAACCGTGACGCTTCAGTCCGAGAACGGGATGCTGGGGATCGGGCCGTTCCCTTACGAGGACGAGGTCGATCCCGACCTCATCAACGCGGGCAAGCAGACGATCAGCGAGCTGCCGCAGAGCGCCTATTTCGGCAGCGAGCAGAGCTTCGCGATGATCCGCGGCGGGCACATCGACCTGACCGTGCTGGGCGCGATGGAGGTGGCGCAGAACGGCGACATCGCCAACTGGATGATCCCCGGCAAGATGATCAAGGGCATGGGCGGCGCGATGGACCTGGTCGCCGGCGTCAAGAAGATCATCGTCGTGATGGAGCACAATGCCAAGGACGGCAGCCCGAAGTTCATCCCCGAATGTACGCTGCCGCTGACGGGCAAGAACGTGGTCGACATGATCGTCACCGACATGGCGGTGTTCCAGCGCGCCGATCACCAGTCCCCCTTCCGGCTGGTCGAGCTGGCGCCGGGCGTCACCGCGGACGAAGTCAGGGCGAAGACGACTGCGCATTACGAGGCGTAGATGGCCTATACGCTCGTCACCGCGAACCGGAACTATTCCAGCTGGTCGCTGCGCCCGTGGCTGCTGATGCGCGCCCTCGGCATCGCGTTCGAGGATCGCGTCGAGCCGTTCGTCAGCCTCGACAATCATGCCGCCTTCCGGGCTTTCTCGCCGACGGGGCAGGTGCCGGTGCTGCTGGACGGCGAGCGGACGGTGTGGGATTCGCTGGGGATCGTGATGTACCTCGCCGAGCGGCACGCGGGCGTGTGGCCGGCGGACGCGTCGGCGCGCGCCTGGGCGATGTGTGCGGTGGCCGAGATGCACGGCGGGTTCGGCGCGCTGCGGCGAGAACGCACGATGACGGTCGGGCAGCGCGTCACGCCGACGCGCGGGTCCGACGCGCTGGCACGCGACATGGCGCGGATCGCGGAGCTGTGGGCGGAAGGGCTGGCGCGGTTCGGGGGGCCGTGGCTCGCGGGGGCGGCGTTCGGGGCGGTCGATGCCTTCTACGCGCCGGTGGCGTTCCGGGTGCGTGGCTGGGGTATCGACGTCGGCGCGACGGGTGCGCGCTGGGTCGAGGCGGTGCTGGCGCATCCCGCGATGGTCGAATGGGAGCGGGCCGCGCTCGCCGAGACGTTCCGCGAGGACGGGCATGAGGCGGAGGTGGCGGCCTATGGGACGGTGACGCGGGACGATCGCGCGATAATGTAGGATCTTTCACGCAAACTCCGTTCGTGCTGAGTCGAAGCACAGCCTATGTCTTTCATAGCCTTCGACTTCGCTCAGGCCGAACGGCGGTTGCGAGTGGACCCCTGGGCCGTCTCCGGCATCGCCAGCAGGTAAAGGGCCAGCCCCGCTCCCGCGATCACCGCCAGCGTCAGGAAGGCGAGGCCGTACCCACCGGTCACGATCAGCCAGCCGGCGAGCGACGCGCTGAGCGCGCCGCCCAGCCCCTGTACCGTCGACACCGCGCCCTGCGCCACGTTGAAACGGCCGCTGCCGCGGGTGAGCGACGCGATCACCACCGGGAACAGCGCGCCGAAGATACCCGCGCCGACGCCGTCGAGCAGCTGCACCGCCAGCAGCCAGGGCGCGCTGTCCGACAGCGTGTAGAGCACGCCGCGCGCCGCCAGCACCGCGAAGGCGGCGAGGAAGACCGGCTTGTGCCCCCAGCGATCGGCATGGCGCCCGACCAGGATCGCGACCGGCACCATCACCAGCTGCGCCCCGACGATACAGGCCGACATCAGCGAGGTCGCCGCGCCGCCACCGACCTCGCGCGCCAGCAACTGGCCGACCGAGGGCAGCATCGCGGCATTGGCGAGGTGGAAGGTGAAGGCCGCCGCGGCGAAGACGGCGAGGCCGCGGGTGTGGCGAAGGACGTGCCACATCGACTGCGGCGCGGTGTCGCAATCCTCGGCATCGTCGTCCGCGCACAGCCCGCGCGCGACATCGTGGTCGATGCGGTCGCCCGGGATCGCCAGCGTCGCCACGATCGACGCGGCGGCGAGCAGCCCCATCAGCCAGAAGACGACCTGCGGCCCCAGTTTCCACGCCAGCAGCCCCGCGAGCGCGGCGGAGACGGCGTTGCCGGCGTGGTTGAACGCCTCGTTCCGGCCCACGCGCGCGGTAAAGGCGCGGGCGCCGACGATGCCGAGCGTGATGCCGGTGATCGCGGGGGCGAAGGCGGCGCCGGCGACCGCGGCCAGCGCCTGCGTCGCGGCAACCGCGGTGAAGCCGGAGACGAAGGGCAGCGAGAGCGAGGCGAGCGTGACCAGCAGCGCGGCGACCACCAGCAGCGCGCGCTTGGCGCGCAGCCGGTCGACCAATGCGCCGGCGGGGGCGGTGGCGGCCAGTCCGGCGAGGCCGGCGATGGTCATCACCATGCCGGTCGTCGCCTCGTTCCACCCATGCGTCGGCCCGCGTACCGAAACGAGGTAGATCGCAAGGTACGGCCCCAGCCCGTCGCGGACGTCGGCCAGGAAGAAGTTCACCCAATCGAGCGCGCGCCCTGCCTGTCCTGCGGGGGCAGGATGCGGCCGTGGCGGCGAAACGGGGGCAAGCGTGGCCACGGCAATCCCTCCGAGCGTGTCGGCGGCGTTAACGTCGATCAGGGAATTAGGGTCCGGTCGCTGGGGCCGTGATTGATATTCCTTTGCATGCGAGGGGGTGAAGAAGGGCTGTTCACGCGGAGGCGCGGAGGCGCGGAGGCGCGGAGATCAGGCGTCCGCCGCGACAGCGGCCCCTCCCTCTCACGTCCCAGATGACGAGAGCGCGCTGCCGCGCGCGTAACTCTCTGCGTGCTCTGCGCGGATCAACTCTTCGCGCCTTCGCGCCCCTGCGTGAACTCGAACGTCTGTTCGTCCACATGCTACGGCCTGCGGCTTCGATCAGCGACATCGCGCATTTTCGGTTTCGCTCGACCACCCAAGTGGGTTAACGCGCGCGATCATGTCCAACGCACCGCGCACTTTGTACGAAAAGGTCTGGGACGCTCACGTCGTGGAGCGTCGGGACGATGGTTCCTGCCTGATCTATATCGACCGCCACCTGGTCCACGAGGTCACCAGCCCGCAGGCGTTCGAGGGGCTTCGCTCCGCAGGTCGTCGCGTGCGCCGCCCGGACCTGACGCTGGCGGTGCCGGATCACAACCTGCCGACGACGGCGCGGGTCGATGCCGCGGGGCGCGAGCTGCCGATCGCGGATCGCGAAAGCGCGGAGCAGCTGGGCGCGCTGCGCCAGAACGTCGCCGAGTTCGGTGTGCCGTATATCGACGCGCTGTCGGCGCGGCAGGGGATCGTCCATGTCGTGGGTCCGGAACAGGGCTTCACGCTGCCCGGCACGACGATGGTGTGCGGCGACAGCCACACCAGCGCGCACGGGGCGCTGGGCGCGCTGGCGTTCGGGATCGGCACCAGCGAGGTCGAGCATGTGCTGGCCACGCAGACGCTGATCCTGTCGCCATCGAAGACGATGGAGGTCCGCGTCGACGGCACGCTCGGCCACGGCGTTAGCGCCAAGGACGTGGTGCTGGCGATCATCGGCAGGATCGGTGCGGCGGGCGGCACCGGCTATGTCATCGAATTTACCGGCGAGGTGATCCGCAATTTGTCGGTCGAGGGGCGGCTGACGATCGCCAACATGTCGATCGAGGGCGGCGCGCGTGCCGGCATGATCGCGCCCGACGAGACGACTTTCGCCTATCTGAAGGGGCGGCCGATGGCGCCCAAGGGCGCCGACTGGGACAAGGCGGTGGCGTGGTGGCGCACGCTGCCGAGCGACGCGGGCGCGCGCTACGACAAGACGGTCGTGCTGGACGCCGCCGACATCGCGCCGTCGCTGACATGGGGCACCAGCCCGGAGGACGTCGTGCCGATCACCGGCGTGGTGCCCGAGCCGGACAGCTTCGCCGACCCGTCGAAGCGCGAGGCAGCGCGCAAGTCGCTGGATTACATGGGGCTGACCCCGGGCACCCGGATGCAGGACGTGCCGGTCCAGCATGTCTTCATCGGCAGCTGCACCAACAGCCGGATCGAGGATCTGCGCGCCGCCGCGGCGGTGGCGGGCGGGCGGCATGTCGCCGACGGCGTGCGCGCGATGGTCGTCCCCGGATCGGGACTGGTGAAGCGGCAGGCGGAGGCCGAGGGGCTGGACCGGATCTTTACCGACGCCGGGTTCGAATGGCGCGAGCCGGGGTGTTCGATGTGCCTTGCGATGAACCCCGACAAGGTGCCCGCGGGCGAGCGTTGCGCATCGACCAGCAACCGGAATTTCGTGGGACGTCAGGGACCTGGCGCGCGTACCCATTTGTTGTCGCCGGCAATGGCGGCAGCGGCGGCGGTCACCGGACGACTGGCCGACGTGCGCGAATTGATGGCCTGAGCCGAAGGGGGCGAGAGATGAAGAAGGTTCTGGTGTTCCTGATCGCGGGATCGGTGCTGAGCGGCGTCGCGGCCTATGCCGCGATCGCGCGGCCTGCGCTGCCCGCCAGCCGTCCGGCGCGCTGACGCGATGGATCCGGTCCGCGAGGTGTCGGGCACCGCCTATCCCTGGGGCGCCAAGAATATCGACACCGACGTCATCATCCCCGCACACTGGCTGAAGACGATCAAGCGATCGGGGCTGGGCAGGGGCGCGTTCGAGACTGTCCGCGCGCAGCCCGGCAATATCTTCGACGATCCGCGCTATGCCGGGGCGCCGATCCTGATCGCGGGCGACAATTTCGGCTGCGGGTCGAGCCGCGAACATGCGGCCTGGGCGCTGGCGGACATGGGCGTCAAGGCGGTGATCGCGCCGAGCTTCTCCGACATCTTCTCCGGCAATGCATTCAAGAACGGCATCGTCCCGGTGGTGCTGCCGCAGGAGCAGGTCGACCGGTTGCTCGAGGTCGCCCAAGAAAGTCCGGGGCACCAGCCCGTCACCGTCGACCTGGAGACGATGACGGTGACCACCCCGTATCAGGACCGCTTCGCCTTCGATCTGGACCCGTTCCGCCGTCGTTGCCTGATGGAGGGGCTGGACGAAGTCGGGCTGACGCTGGCAAAGGATACCGCGATTTCGAAATTCGAGGAGCGGCTCGATAGCGAGCGGCCCTGGATCAAGGGAGAGAGCGGATATGAAGGGCTTGCTGTCGAGGGCGCCGGGCGGACCTGAAACTCTGGAGATCGGCGAGCTGCCCGATCCCACCGCGGGCGCGGGCGAGGTGGTGGTCGCGGTGAAGGCGTGCGCGATCAACTATCCCGACGTTCTCATCATCGAGGACAAGTACCAGTTCAAGCCGCAGCGCCCGTTCGCGCCCGGCGGTGAATTCGCCGGCGTGGTCGACAGCGTGGGCGAGGGCGTCACCTGCTTCGAGGTGGGCGACCGCGTGATGGGCAACAGCGGCAACGGCGCGCTGGTCGAGAAGTTCGTCGCCCGGGCGGACAATGTCTATCCGGTGCCGGAAGAACGGTCGTTCGAGGAAGGCGCGTCGATGCTGCTGACCTATGGCACGACGATCCACGCGCTGGTCGACCGCGGTCACATCAAGGAGGGCGACAGCCTGCTGGTGCTGGGTGCTGCCGGCGGCGTCGGCCTGGCCGCGGTCGAGCTGGGCAAGGCGTTCGGCGCGCGCGTGGTCGGCGCGGTGTCGAGCGAGGAGAAGGCGCAGGCGGTGCGCGACGCGGGCGCGGACGACGTCATCATCTATGGCCGTGCCCCGTTTTCGAAGGACGAGAGCAAGGCGCTGGCCGATCAGTTCAAGGAAAAGGGCGGCAAGGCCGGGTTCCAGCTGGTCTACGATGCGGTCGGCGGCGACTATGCCGAGCCGGCGTTGCGCTCGATCGGGTGGGAGGGGCGCTATCTGGTGGCGGGGAACCCC